>NZ_CP109199.1:7938262-8280328 GCF_036250065.1 Micromonospora sp. NBC_01699
CCTGACGGACACGCTGACCGAGGTCTTCCGCGAGTTGACCGTGACGACCCCCTTCAGCACGTTTGAGGATCGCGGGTCGGGCGGCATTCCTAACGACTTGGCAGCGCTGAAGGGCGCACGGCTTGTCATGGCGGCTGAGGGCGAGCAGGGCAGACCGATGGCCGAGGCGATCTTGAAGCGGGTCACCGGACGTGACTTGATCAGCGCCCGCTTCATGCGGAAAGAGTTCTTCGAGTTCAGACCAACCTTTCTGCTCTTGTTGGCGACCAACTTCAAGCCGCAGTTTCGCGGGGCGGACGAGGGCCTTTGGCGGAGGGTGAAGCTGATCCCGTGGGAGAGGTATTTCGCCCCGCACGAGCGAGATCACAAGCTCGGCGAGAAGTTGCTGACCGAGGCCCCCGGCATCCTCGCGTGGGCGGTGCGCGGTGCTCAGGAGTGGTACCGCGACGGCCTGGGCGACCCGGCCGCGATCGTCAACGCGACGAAGGAATACCGGCAGACGTCGGATGCCCTGACCGGCCTGCTGCCGGGCCTTTTCGTGATGGACCCGGACGGCAAGGTGACCGGGAAACTCGTGTGGGACGCCTACCAGCAGTGGGCGGACGACGAGAACCTACCGGGCAAAGAGCGCTGGACGCGGCGGGCCTTCTTCGCGTCCCTGGAAGAGCGCGGGGCAGTCAAGAAAAAGGAAGCGAGCGGCATCGTCTTCGTCGGCATCCGGCGTGCCCGGCAGACGGACGCGGTCGAGGATCACGCGCCAGAAATCCCGGACGACGAGCGAACAGCCAGTAGCCCGCTGGCCCACTCCCCTAGCGAAACCCCGAGTTCCGGCCCGTCGCTGGACGACATCGCTTTCTAGGGAGTGCCCGTGTCCGTTACCGCCCCGGCCGATGACTGCGGCGTGACCGGTGGCTGTCCCGCGTGCCCGCTGTTCGCGGCCGACGTCTGCGGAGACCCGGCGCCGATCCCTGAGTTCGTCTTCGAGGCGCACCTACAAGGAATGGATTGCGGGCGCAGACCGTGTCGCTCGTGTGAAGGGCCGCCGGTCACCGACGCCCCAGACATCGACCCAGCCGAGCCGCCCCCCGAGGGCGCCGGTTGCTGCGGCGGTGCCTGCTCGGCCTGACCTTCCCCGCCCAAGAAGGGCCGCTTCCCCGCACCGGGAGGCGGCCCTTCACTCGCACCAAAGGAGTCTGCGGGTGATCGTCCTATCACATACCGTGGCTGGGGAAGCGTGTCGAATCCACTTCCCCGAGCGCCCGGCCGACCTGTACGGCTTCGAGCAGTTCGTAGCCGGCCCCGATCGAGTCCTCGCGGTCGACACCGAGACGACTGGCCTCGACATCTACTCGACCAGTCACCGCCTGCGGCTTATCCAGTTCGGCAACTCGCGCGAGGCGTGGGTTCTTCGCGCCGACATGTTCGCCGACGCAGCGGCCCGCGCCCTGCGGGTATCCCGGTCGCTCATCGCGCACAACGCGCCGTATGACCTGCTCGTCCTTGACCGGCATCTAGGGGTACGGCTTGAGGAGCTGGGCGGGCGGACTTTCGACACGAGGATCTTGGCTCACCTGCTCGACCCTCGCGGCCCACAGGAAGGCGGAATCGGCCTATCGCTGAAGCCGCTCTCGGCGGTCTACGTAGACACCGAGGCGCCAGACACGCAAGCCGGTCTGACAGCCGTCTTTCGATCGCTCGGCCTCACCAAAGAGACCGGCTGGGCTGAAATCCCCATCGATCACGAGACCTACGTCCGGTACGCCGGCCTGGACGTGATCCTGACGCACCGGCTGTTCCGTCAGATCGGGCCGATGGTGCGGGATGTCGGTCTAGACCACCTATCGAAGTTCGAGCATCACCTAGCCGTCCTGTTGGCAATCCTCCAGCGGCGCGGTATGCGGCTCGACGTCGCGTACATCGAGGCCCTGCGGGATGACCTGCTCACCGAGGCGGACCGGTTCAAACAGGTCGCGGCGCGGTACGGCGTCGGCAACGTCAACAGCACAGCGCAGGTTGCCGAGGCGCTGGCCGCGATGGGTGAAGCGCTCGACGAGCGGACGGCATCCGGCGCCCCGAAGGTCGACAAGGGCGTCTTGTTGCCGCTGGCCGACCTTGACCAGCAGTGGGGACGGATGGAAGTCCGGGAGCCCAACCCGCTCGCGGACGCGGTCGTGCGCAGCAAGCGGGCCGCGAAGTGGGCCGAGACGTACGCCGAGGCGTTCCTGACGCTGCGGGACGAGGACGATCGTTTACACCCCTCGATCGGCGCCCTTCAGGCCCGGACCGGCCGCATGTCGGTCAGTCGCCCCCCGCTTCAACAGCTTCCCTCGTCGGACTGGCGCGTCCGCCGGTCGTTCATCCCGGACCCCGGACAGACCCTCATCGCCGCTGACTACCAGGCAGTAGAAATGCGGGTCCTCGCGGCGCTTTCTTGTGACGAGACGATGCGCAAGGCGATTGCGGACGGCGTCGACCTGCACTCGTTCACGGCCGCGCGGGTGTTCGGTCCGGACTTCACGAGGGCACACCGAAAGATTGCGAAGGCGATCGGCTTCGGCAAGGTCTACGGCGGCGGGGCGGCCGGCATCGCTCGCCAGACCGGCGCCCCGATCGAGGCGATCCGCCCCGCGTTGGCCGCGTATGACGCGACGTTCCCCGGCATCAAACGCTACTCACGCAGATTGGTCAGCCGCGCCGAGTACGGGCGGAAAGAGGTCATTACCCCCTCGGGACGGCACCTGCCGCTAGACAGGGACCGCCTGTATGCGGCAACCAACTACGTCGTCCAGAGCACGGCTAGAGACCTACTCGCCCAGGCCATTGTGGACGTCTTCGACGCGGGACTAGGCGATCACCTACTGCTACCCGTACATGACGAGCTGATAGCCCAGGCGCCAACAGCAGATGCCGAGCAGGTTATCCGCGAGATCGGTCGAGTGATGGAGTCCGATTTCTACGGCGTGCGGATCGCCTCGGACACGTCGGTCGTCGGGAAGTCCTGGGGCGCGGCGTACGGCGCCCTGAACTGACCGGGGCCGTGGCTATGATCATTTCGCACAGGTGTTCTAAGGAGCCAGGTTGAAGCCCGCCGATCTAGACCTAGACCGCGACGTAATCCGCATGGCCGACCTGGTCACAGCGCTACAGCAAGAACTCGACGCACTATCGCGGGTCCTGCCCGCAGCGGTAGACGCCCAATGGACGGCCGCGCCCGTCGCACGGCCGAGGGAAGACACCACCGAACGGTCTAAATATCGTCGTAGCGAGCCAACAGCAGACATAGCACTTGATCTCGACCGCCTGCACCTCCGTGACCAGGTAGTACGCTCCGCCTACGTGTTGGCTAGCGGGGTTACGTCACTCCGGGCAGCGCGCCGGGGCGTCGAGTCTGCGCTGACGCCGTGGCACGGGGAGGCATGAGTGAGAAGCCGCAGAAATCTGCGTGTCGCGGGGACACCAAAGTCCCCGTTCGGACTGCCGCGCGTGTACCTGGTCCTACCTACGGTGGGCACCACGTCCAGGCGGTTAGCCGCCGCCATCGGGACGTTCAACGCCCTGTGGGAGGCCGGCTACGAAGTCATCTGCCCGTCCGTCACCCACCCGCCGACGGAAGACGCAGACGACTTACTGACGGTGGTCGACGAAGACATGTCGTGTCTGGCTGGGGCGGACATCCTGGCTATCACTGACGGGTGCGAAGGACTGTGGGAACCGGTGTACGCGCAAGCGGTCGGCATCCCGGTTGTCTACGCCGTCGAACTACTGAACCAGCCGATGTCAGCCTGACCTAGCTGCGGAAACGGGGCCCTGGGGGACTTCTCCCTAGGGCCTCTGCCCGTTTCCTGCTTCCCTGCGTGTGACCTGCAGCACCGCCGCCCTTCGTGCACCTCAGGGGCATTGCGTTGAACGTTTAGCGCACCTAGCGTCGCCTCTGACCAGGAAATACGCACACCCCTTTCGAGTTGGCCGGCGCACACCGGCTACCTCTTTGCGCCCACGGAGGCATCACTATGTCCATTTTCGATGCCATTTGGACCGTTAAGACTTCCCGGATTCCCGCAGGAGAGGAATCCGCAGTGATCGAAGCCGCTCAAGCTGGCGACGAAACGGCCACCCTCCGTCTACTCACGGCCTACATGCCAGCCCTTCGCGCGGCCGTCTCCCGGTACGAAAGCCTGTCGATCGACGACGCACGGCAAGCCGCGATCATCGGCTTCATGGAGGCCGTCCACGCCTTCCGCCGTGGCGCCAACGAGGCGGACCTTCTGGCCGGCATCCTCCGTCAGTACCTTCACGACGCGCTCACCTCGGCGACCTCCGACGCGACCGGCGGATTCTCGGTCCCCACCCGCACCATGAAGCGCTACTTCGGCATCCTGGCCCGTGCGAACGGCGACCACTTCGAGGCCGCGAAGCTGGCCCCGGACTACGAGATGACCGAAGACACCTGGTGGTCCGTCTATACCGCGATCGGGGCGGAAGACTCCCTCGAAGGGGCACTCGAAGCCAAGGGCAGCGACAGCATGTCCCCCGTCTCGTCGGAGGTTGCAGGGCCGCGCGAGATCGCCGACGCCGAAGACCGCGTGTTGTGCGATCTGGCCTTCCGCAGCGTGTCCCCCCTCGAAGCCGGCGTGTGCGCTATGGCGTACGGCTTCGCGGACTACGACACGATCCCGGACGCCGAGATCGGCCACCGCCTCGGCGTCTCCCGCCTGAAGGCCCTACGCACTCGTCAAGGCGCTCTATCGAAGATGCGCGCTGGGCTAGGTGCGCTAAACGGTTAGCGCACAGTATCGGGGCCGAGATCGCCTGAACATCTCGGCCCCCGCTGGCCCACTCCCCTCACGAAACCCACCCCCCACCCGAAGGGACAACCGACCGTGGATCTCGCCGAGTTCGACGCCGTGACCGTCGCCGAGCCGAACGCCGAGTACGACATGCTGACCTTCGAGGCCCGCGACGAACTGGACGCCGAGGCGGTCGACCGAGCCCGCGAAGAGTTGACCGGCCTCCCGGCTCGCTCCGGGACACTGCGTTGAGCGTCCCGCGCCAGCACGGCCCGGCCGCGACCTGTCGGCGGACCGCCTGCGCTGACCGGCCGACCCACGTCGGCGGGGTGCACATTGACGCCCGGCACCCGCTGTACGACGGGCCGGACATCAGCATTCGGGCACTGCCGAGCCGGCCTCGGACCGCCGCCCGCACCCTGCTCACCGCAGGCGCCCCGGTCCCCGAGGTCATCGACCTGGTGAACGAGATTCACGGACTCCGGGAACAGGCCGGGCACCTCATGGTCGACAAGGACCGAGCGGTCCGGGAGGCCATGCGACGGGCCGATGACTGTGAAACCCACGGGGCAGACCTCATCGCGCTGGGCAAGCAGGCGCACCACTTCGACGAGCAGGCCCGGCGCAACGACGCGTCCCGCGTGGCCGTGCTGTCCGCGCTGTGGCAGTTCCGCGACGTGGTGAACGCCCTCCGGACCCGAGAGCGGGCCGGCGATGTCCTGCCCAGCAGTGCCGAGCTGGTCGAGATGTTCGGTAAGGCGCTCGACAAGGTCAGCGCTTCGCACGATCGGGCGTGGCGGAAGTGAGGGCCGACTTCGCGCCGTACCGCGACGAGATCCGCGACTGCACCTGCCTGCTGTGCGGCGAGGTGGCGTGCGCCCTGTCCGACGTGCGGGACTTCGGCGGGCGTCGGCACCTCGCGGCGTGCGTGGCTCTGCTGGGCGCGCTCATGGCTGGCGAGCACGTACGCCGGTCGTACGCCGAGATGGCGGCTGAGGCCCGCGAGGCGAAGGCCGTCCGGCTGGCCGAGGCGGAAGCGGCCGGGGCGAGCCCCGCGACGCTGGCCGCAATCGAACGCGGCTACGCGAAGTACGCCGGGTTCATGGTTGACGGCATCGGCGCCGGTATGACTCCCGGTGGCGTCCGGTGATCCGCCGGCTTCGTGCGTACCTGGCAGCGCGCCGCGAGGCGGCACGCGTTGAGCCTGGCTGGGAGACCCCCGAGGGCCGGGTCGAGCTGGCCGCGATCGTCCGCGAGGTGACCGGGGAATTCCGGGGAGTCGCGCAGGTCCCCACGCCGTACACGCCCCGGCACGGCTCCGGCGACGAAGCCCTTCGGTCCGACGGCTACGAGCCGATGCGAACGGGCGCTCAGACCATGCAAGACACCGGCTACCTGCTCGCCTATCCGTCGCTCTACCGCGAACGGTACCGCTACCCCGCGCGGGTGTGGCGGGCCGAGCTTTACGCCTCTCCCTGGGGCTTCGTTGACCACGCTGAGGAGTACAAGACCCGTGACCGCGACTGACGCCCCCGCACCCCTCCCACCGTTCGACGAGGCCGTGTCCGGCATGGCCGGCCCATGGCTGAAGGGCTTCGCCCGCCGGCTGGCCCCGCCCAGCGTCAGCCCGGACGACCTCGAATCCGAGGGCCTGTACGCGATGTGGCAGGCGTACCAGCGGCTCGACGGACCAGGGCCGAACCTGGACTCGTACCTGATTCAGGCGGCGAAGTGGCACGTCCTGCGGGTCCTAAACCGACGGAAGTGGACCGGGCAAGACAAGGTGCGCGCCCCGCGTGGGGTCAACTCGGCGGGCGTCGTCCACGCGGACCAGGTCGAGCAGTCCTACCCGGATGATGTCATGCGCGAGTGGCACGAGGTGTCGGCCGAGGACGCCGCGTACGGGGTCGCGGACCTCGCCGACGTCCGGGCCGAGGTGCGCGAAGCGGTCGCGGCACTGGCGCCGACGCAGCGGGACCGGCTCTACCGGAAGTTCTGGCTCGATGAGTCGGTGTTCCTGTCGGGGAACTGGTGGCGTGACCCGCGATGGGGCGCGCGGGCAGTGCTAGTCGGCAAGTTGGGGCACCTTCAGGGGTGCGCGTAAACGTCGGCGCCCCGATCTGCCCCTGCAACAACACCCCGATGAGCGTCGCCTGATCGGCGGCGCGGGAGGAGCACTCATGACCGAACGAACGACCGTCGGCGCCCTGCAAGTCGGCGCCGTGGTCCTCGTTGACCCCGACCGCCTGGCCTTCGCGAAGGTCGAAGAGGGCGCCCGGTCGGCGACCGTCACCGGCGCCCCCGTGAAGGTGAGCCGGAAGGTATCAGTGACGACCGATCTCGGCGAGATCGAAGCCGGCCCGACGGCCCGGCTTTTCGTCGTCCAGGCTCCCGAGCCCACCCCTCCCCCGGCGCTCCCACCGGGCACCCCCGGTACGGCATCCGTCAACGTTGACGCGGCCGGAAGGCTCACCGACCAGAGCGTCCTACGCGTGGCCTTCGACGGCGGGGAGGTCACCCGATCCGTACCGCTGGAAGTCGACGAGCCGAACGGGCACCTAGCCCCGGTACGGCTCGCCGCGACCCTGTTAGCCCTGGGATTCGTCCCGGTCTCCCCCTGGCAGTTGAACAGAAACGACGTCACCTGCGACGTGGTCGTGATGGGTGCACCCGTCGCCTGACGCATCTCCGAACGCCCCGTGACCTGGAATTTCTCAGGCGCGGGGCGTTTGTAGTCGCGCTAAACGTTTAGCGCATCAAGCGCTGGCCTGGCTCAACGAAGAGACCACGCGGCGGGCGACGCCAGCCACCCTCGGCGACCAGGTCGAGCCCATCGGCTATTTCGGTATGACCGGCGAGGTTGTCGAGACCTTCGCCGAGTTCGTGGCGGTCAACCTGGGCGGCACCGAGCCGGCCATCTTGCTTCAGGCCGAGGTCCGGCGGGTCGGCTGACCGATTCAGTACGCTGAACGTTCGACGCATTCCCTCGGTCTACGGATCGCCCGCCCCGGACCACCGGGCGCGGGGCTTTGTCGTGTCTGGACCGGATCAATGCAGGCACCTCTTACGCTGTCCACGTGCGACGGCCCGGCGGGAAGTGGTGGCAGCGGATCAAGCCGCGCCTACGCCGCCCTATGCCTGTCGCCGTGCTCGCCGCTACCTACGGCACAGTCGAGGTCTTGAAGATCGCGGCGGGCTTCAACGGCTTCCCGACCGCCTCGCAATGGATCTTCACCGCAGCAACGTTCGGCGTCACGCTGGCGCTCTGGGCAGCGCCAGCCACGACCCCCCTTAAAAAAAATCGCTCATGCGAGGTCTGCGAGGTCTGCGAGGTTTGCGGTCACATTTCCGCGCAATGCCTCTTAAAAAAAAGCCTGAGCCTTGTTGACTACCCACCGCCTGACGGTTTGCCTGATCCACGCTCACCCTGGCTACGGTGGGCGATCCTGCGTTGAACGTTTAACGTAAGTCGAGTGACTTTCGCCCTGCGTTCGACGCTTGCTCGGTGCCCGTCCTGCGACGCCCACGCACACCATTCGTCCGGCCAGTGCGAAAACGCCGCTCGGCACGAACCCGGCCCGACCCTGGGCATGGGGGCGACGATCCTTGTCGGCGACGACGCGTACCCAGCGGTCATCATCCGGGTCACCGCGACGTCAGTTGTCATCCGTCGAGTCGAGACGCTGGGCGAGCACGTGGGGGCGGATCATTCGGCGATCGTTGCAGCGGGTGACCTCGCTAGGCCGGTGGGGCCGCCCGAGGTCTACCGCCTCATCGACGGCCGATACCGGTCCGGCGGGTCCGTCCTGATGATCGGCACGGCCGAGTCGCGAGTACCGCTGCCGCGTCCCCCACGCGCCGGATGGGCGCCCCTCATCAGGCAAGATGGCCTTATGCAACCACGCGTGCGGGCACCCGAACTACAGGGCCGAGGATGGCTGAACACGGGCGGGAAGTCCTACTCGATCAAGGACTTCCGTGGTCGTCTGTTGATCTTAGATTTCTGGACCTTCTGCTGTATCAACTGCCTGCACGTACTGGACGAGCTTCGGCCGCTGGAGGAGAAGTACGGCGACGTACTCGTGGTGGTCGGGGTGCACTCGCCGAAGTTCGAGCACGAACGGGACGCCGACGCGCTCGCCGCCGCCGTCGAGCGGTACGAGGTGCACCACCCGGTACTGGACGACCCCGAACTGCACACCTGGCAGCAGTACGCGGCCAAGGCGTGGCCGACCCTCTCCGTGGTCGATCCGGAGGGTTACGTCGTCGCGATGATGGCCGGCGAGGGGCACGCCGAGGGGCTGGGCCGGCTGATCGAGGAGTTGATCGCCACCCACGAGGCGAAGGGCACCCTGCACCGGGGCGACGGCCCGTACGTCCCGCCCGCGCAACCGGCGACCAGCCTGCGCTTCCCCGGCAAGGCCGTGGTGCTCGACGGCGGCGGTCTGCTCGTCTCCGACTCGTCCCGGCACTCGATCGTCGAGCTGGCCGCCGACGGGGAGACGGTGCAGCGCCGGATCGGGTCGGGTGACCGGGGCCGTGCCGACGGTGGGCCCGACGATGCCCGGTTCGCCGAACCGCAGGGGATCTGCCTGCTGCCGCCGCACGTGGCCGAGGTCGTCGGCTACGACTTCGTGGTCGCCGACACGGTGAACCACCTGCTGCGGGGCGTACGGCTGAACTCCGGCGAGGTACGCACCGTCGCCGGCACCGGCCGCCAATGGCGCTCGACGGTCGACGACCACCCGCACGACGCGGTGTCGATCGACCTCTCCTCCCCGTGGGATCTCGCCTGGTACGACGATCGCGTGATCGTCGCGATGGCCGGCATCCACCAGCTCTGGTGGTTCGACCCGATCAAGCGGACCGCCGGCATGTACGCCGGCACCACTGTCGAGGCGCTCAAGGACGGGCCGCTGGACCAGGTGTGGATGGCGCAGCCGTCGGGGCTGTCGGTGTCGGCGGACGGGCGGCGGCTCTGGATCGCGGACAGCGAGACCAGCGCGTTGCGCTTCATCGAGGACGGGGTGCTGCACACCTCCGTCGGCCAGGGACTGTTCGACTTCGGTCACGTGGACGGTCCGGCCGAGCAGGCACTGTTGCAGCACCCGCTGGGGGTGTGCGCGCTGCCGGACGGTTCGGTGCTGATCGCGGACACGTACAACGGCGCCGTGCGCCGGTTCGATCCGGCGACCGGGCTGGTCAACACCGTCGCGGCCGAGTTGGCGGAGCCGAGCGATTTGGTGCTCACCGGTGACGGGGACGTACTCGTGGTCGAGTCGGCCGCACACCGGCTGACCCGACTGGCGCCCGGTGCCCTCTCGGCTGCCGGCGCGACCACCGTCAGCGGCGAACGGCAGCGGACCGAACGGCCGCCGACCGATCTGGCGGCCGGGACGATCACCCTGGATGTCATCTTCACGCCCGCGCCGGGACAGAAGCTGGACGAGTCGTTCGGGCCGTCGACCCGGGTGGTGGTTTCCGCGTCCCCGCCGGAGCTGCTGCTCGAAGGGGCCGGGGTGAGCACCGACCTGTCCCGCGAACTCGTGCTCAATCCGGCGGTGCCGGCCGGGGTGCTACAGATCACGGCGCAGGCGGCGACCTGTGACGCCGAGGCGGAGCACGCGGCCTGTCACCTGACCCGGCAGGACTGGGGCGTCCCGTTGCGGATCACCCTGGGCGGCGCGAACCGGCTACCGCTGATCCTGCGCGGCCTGGACGCCTGACCGACCGCCGCTCGGGCGGGCCGGCGAGCCTCAGGCAAACCGGGCCGGCGAGCCTCAGGCAAACGGGGTGAGTTTCACGTCGGCGGCGAGGAGCGCGGCCCGTACCTGACGGGCCATGGTCACCGCCCCCGGCGTGTCACCGTGCAGGCAGATCGACTCTGCCGGGCACGGCACCAGGCTGCCGTCGACCGCCACCACGACCTGCTCGACGGCCATCCGTACGGCCCGTTCGACGACCTGCTCGGCGGCGGTGACCAGCGCCCCGGCGGCGGTACGCGGAACCAGCGTGCCGTCGGGCTGGTAGCCCCGGTCGGCGAAGCCCTCGGCGACCGGGCGGAGTCCGGCCTCGCGGGCCAGTTCGGCGAGCATCGATCCGGGCAGGCAGAGTACGGGCAGGGTGGCGTCGTACTCGGCGATGGCGGCGACCACCGCGGCGGCCTGGGTGTGGTCGACCGCCGCCACGTTGTAGAGCGCCCCGTGCGGCTTGACGTAGCGCAGTCTGGTGCCCGCGACCCGGCAGAACGCGTCGAGCGCACCGAGTTGGTAGGTCACCTCGTCGCGCAGTTCGGCGAACGCGTAGTCGATTCGCCGCCGCCCGAATCCGGCCAGGTCGCGGTAGCCGACCTGGGCGCCGACGGCGACGCCCCGTTCGGCGGCGGCGAGGCAGACGCGGCGCATGGTGCCGGGGTCGCCGGCGTGGCCGCCGCAGGCGACGTTGGCGGAGGTGACGACGTCGAGCAGCGCCTCGTCGTCGCCGAGTTGCCAGATGGCGAACCCTTCGCCGAGGTCGGCGTTGAGATCAATCGAGTGGGATCGGTCCATGGAATCGCACGATAGTCCCGGGCCGGGCCTGCGCGAGCGGCAGCACGTCGTGCAGCACCGCGATCACCGGGTAACCGCCGGTGGTCGGATGGTCGGCGAGGAAGATCAACGGTTGGCCGTTCGCCGGCACCTGCACCGCGCCGAGCACCACGCCCTCGCTCGGCAGTTCGCCGGCCACCGCGCGGGGCAGGGCCGCGCCGACGAGTCGCGCACCGACCCGGTTGCTCATCACCCCGATCGTGTACGCCGTGCCGAGCAGCGTGCGTACGGCCTCCGGGGTGAACCAGTCGTGCCGGGGCCCGAGCCGTACGGGCAGGTCGAGTGAGGTCGGTGGTGGCCCGACGGGCAGGAAGTCCACCGGTGCCGGCCGGCCGGTGACCGCCCCGAGGGGCAGGGTGTCGCCGTCGCGCAGCGGGGCCGGTCCGAGGCCGGAGAGGGTGTCGGTGGCCCGGCTGCCGAGCACCGGCTCGACCGCGATCCCGCCGGCGACCGCCAGATAGTTGCGTACGCCGTGCCGGGCCGGCCCGAGTTCGACCAGGGCTCCGGCGGGTACGGCGACCGGCCCGCCGGTGTCGACCGGTCGGCCGTCGAGTCGCAGTGTCGCGAGTGCACCGGTGACCGCGACCGTGCCCGCCCGGACCAGTCGCAGGATGCACCCGGTCATCGTGGTCTCCAGTGCGGCGGCCGACTCCGGGTTGCCGACCAGCCGGTTCGCCAGTCGCAGGGCGGCCGGGTCCAGTGCGCCGGAGCGCGGTACGCCGAGGTGCGCCCAGCCGGGTCGGCCGAGGTCCTGCACGGTGGTGAGGCCACCCGCCCGTACCACCTGGACCAGCCCGTGCCCGCTCACGCCGGCACCAGCCGGACGCGGGTGCCGGGGACGAGCCGGGCGGGCGGGTCGCGGCGTACGTCGAAGAGTGTCAGTTCGGTCCGTCCGACCAGTCGCCAGCCGCCGGGCGACGCGGTCGGATAGATCCCGGCGTACGGGCCGGCGAGGGCGACCGCCCCGGCCGGGACCCTGGGTCGGGGGCTGGGCAGCCGGGGCACCGCCCACGCCCGGGGTAGCCCGGTCAGGTAGGCGAAGCCCGGGGCGAAGCCGCAGAAGGCGACCCGGAGTTCGGTGCCGCCGATCCGTTCGACCGCCGTCGGTACGTCCACCCGCCACAACTCGGCGACGGCCGTCAGGTCCTCCCCGTCGTACGCGGTCGGCACTTCCATCAGCGGGCCGTCATCGGTGCCGGCGGCCGGTCGCGGGGTCCAGCCGAGGATCAGCTCCGCCGCCCGGTCCGGGTCCGGTACGCCGTCGACCAGCACCGTACGCGCGGCCGGCACGATGTCGACGGCGACCAGTTCGCCGGCTTCGCGGTGCCGCCACAGCTCGGTCCGCCAGTTTTCCACCTCGGCACCGTCCACGCATTCGAGCAGCAGCGCGTGGGCGCCGACCGGAAAGATTCGCATCCGGCTATCGTGCCGGACCACGGCGGCAAACCGGCGGGTACGACGCGTACGTCAGCGGGTCCACTACCCATGGGTAACTTACGCTGCCGTAGCCTGATGCGGTGACCACCTCGACTTCGGCGCGGATCAGACCGGCCGACATCGGTAAGCCCCGGATGCGGGGCTGGCTGCACACGTACGCCTTTTTTGTCGCCCTGGCCTGCGGGGCGGTGCTCTGCTCGCTCGCCGCGACCCGGCCCGGCTGGGGCCCGCTGGTCAGCTGCGCGATCTACAGCGTCACGGTCTGTGGCCTGTTCGGCACCAGCGCGCTCTATCACCGTCGGGTGTGGACGGAACGCGGCTTCCAGGCCATGCGCCGACTCGACCACTCGATGATCTTCATCTTCATCGCCGGCACCTACACGCCGTTCTGCGTACTGCTGCTGCCGGACCGCAGCGCGACCATTCTGCTCACGATCGTCTGGGCCGGTGCGCTCGCCGGGGTGGCGGTCAAACTGGTCTGGCCGCACGCGCCGCGCTGGGTCTCCGCCCCGCTCTATCTCGGTCTCGGCTGGGTAGCCGTCGCGGTGCTGCCCGACATCCTGCGGTACGGCGGCGTGACCGCGCTGGTGCTGATGATCGCCGGTGGGATCGCGTACAGCGTGGGCGCGGTGTTCTACGCCCTGCGCCGCCCCAACCCGTGGCCGACCGTCTTCGGTCACCACGAGTTTTTCCACGCCTGCACCCTGATCGCCGCGATCTGCCACCACATCGCGATCTACTTCGCCCTCTACGCCTGACCTCGGCCCTGACGTCGACCGCCCTGACGTCGGCCCTGATGTCAGCGGCGATGGCGCCGGGCGGAAGCCGGCTTCGGACACGAGTAACCGGCGCGGACCGCGTGGGGGGACGGTCCGCGCCGGCTACGAATGGTGGGTCAGGCCGCATCCCGTCGATCGGCCCGTGAACCCGGTTGTTCGGTTGGCTCAGATGGGGTGGCCGGGACGGCGCACCTCGCGGTACTCCTCGACCAGGCGGTCGTCCCGTACCGGCACGATCCGGGTGTCCTCGACCGGAGTGGTGACGACCGTACGACGGCGGCTCTGCCACAGCCACGAAGTCATGATCAGGCCCACCAGACCGGCGAGCATCAGCACCCAGCCGACCACGCTGAGATCGAGCCAACCCAGCTCGACGTCCACCGCGAACGCGAAGATCGCGCCCATCGCGATGAGGAAGATACTTCCACCGATACCCACTTTGTCGCCCTCCTTGGCTATCCGCTGGCCTTACCGGCCCGCCGCGGCCACTTTGTGAGGTTGCGGCACCAAAGGACTTACCCACGTGCTTCGTCGCCCAATCACCGACTCCCACAGGACGACGGGGACGATGCGAGGAGCCAGGCGGGCAACGCTATAAAGGTCATGACGACGACGAGCGGAGCGAGGAGACGTTGCCGACCGAGCGCGAAGCGAGGTCGCCCAGCGGGCAACGCTATAAAGGTCATGACGACGACGAGCGGAGCGAGGAGACGTTGCCGACCGAGCGCGAAGCGAGGTCGCCCAGCGGGCAACGCTATAAAGGTCATGACGACGACGAGCGGAGCGAGGAGACGTTGCCGACCGAGCGCGAAGCGAGGTCGCCCAGCGGGCAACGCTATAAAGGTCATGACGACGACGAGCGGAGCGAGGAGACGTCATGACCAAGCGCGTCGTACTGCTGCGGCACGCCAAGGCGGAACGCCCGGCCAGGATCGCGGACTTCGACCGGCCGCTCACCGCCCGTGGGTACGCGGACGCGGGCGCCGCCGGAGCCTGGCTGGCCAACGGCGGGCACCTGCCCTCGGCGGTGATCTGCTCGCCGGCCAAGCGGACCAGGCAGACCTGGCACGGGGTGGCCCTGGCGATGGCCGAGACCCCGGCCGCGAAGGCCGGGGTCGGGGCGGAGGCTGCCGGCGGGCCGGTGGTGAGCTACGAACCCTCGGTGTACGAGGGTGACGCGAGAGAGTTGCTGGACCTGATCCAGGCTGTCGACCCGGCGGCGGCCGTGGTGTTGCTGATCGGGCACAATCCGAGCATTTCGGGCCTTTCCCGCCTGCTGGACCCGGTACGCGCCGATCCGGACGGGCTGCGCACCAGTGGCATCGCGGTGCACCGCCTCGCGGTGGACGAGTGGACGCAACTGCGCCCCAGCCGGGGGCCGATAGAGGCCACGCACACCGCTCGGAGCTGATCGCCCCCGCCCCGGAATCGGTCAGGAGGGCGGAGCCTGCGGCGGCGGCGGATCCGGTGGCGGCGGCATCATCGCGGTCGGATGCGACAGCCGGTTCTCCTCGACGATCAGGGTCCGGGCCTTCTTCTTGCTGGTCTGCCAGTACCAGAGCGTGGTCAACAGCACGGCCAGGCCGGCCAGCATGAACACCCAGCCGACCGCGCGCAGGTCCAGCCACCAGATGTTCGCCCTGATGGCGAACGTCAGGATGGCTCCCAGTCCGATGAGGAAAATACCGCTACCGACGCCCATGTCCGCTGCACTCCCCCGTGCGATGGCTTCTGGGCTAACCTGACCAATCCAAAAACCTAAAGCTGACAAATCCCAACAAACTGCTACTCGCACCGCCTCCACCATAACGCGACACCCGACAAGCAGTCTCCCCCACCACCCACCCCCTCCCCGCCCCCTCCCCACCCCCAGTCGCCGATCTTGCAGTTGTGGCGCCCGGATTAGGGCTCTCATCCGGGTTTGTTCGCCACCACAAGTGCAAGATCGGCGAGGTGTTCTGGGGGTGGGGGTGGGGGTTGGGGGTTGGGGGTTGGGGGTTGGGTTACGGATACGGCGCTAGCGGAGGGGTCAGAACGCGTCCTCGGGGAGGTCCATCAGGTCGAGGGTGGTGGAGTCGATGATGCGCCGGTCGGCACCGATGCGGGGCAGCACCTCGTGGGCGAAGAAACGGGCCGCCGCGACCTTGCCGGTGTAGAAGGACCTGTCCGCCGCCGACACGTCGCCGCCCAGCGCACGCAGGGCCACCTCGGCCTGCCGCTGTAGGAGCCAGCCGACCACGAGGTCACCGACCGCCAGCAGCAGTCGCCGGCTGTTCAGCCCGACCTTGTACACCGCGCGCGGCTCGCCGGCCTGCACCTCGCCCAGCCAACCGGTCATCGTGGCGAGGATGGTCTGCACCTCGGTGAGGGCCCGACCCAGCGCCAGCCGTTCCTCCTTGAGCTGCCCATTGCCGCCCTCAGCGGTGATGAACTCCTGGATCTCGCCGGCCACCACCATCAGCGCCCGACCGTTGTCCTTCACGATCTTCCGGAAGAAGAGGTCGAGGCTCTGGATGGCGGTGGTGCCCTCGTACAGGGTGTCGATCTTCGCGTCCCGGACGTACTGCTCCAGCGGGTAGTCCTGGAGGAAGCCGGAGCCACCGAAGGTCTGCAACGACTCGTGGCCGAGCATCTCGTACGCCCGCTCCGAACCACAGCCCTTCACCAGCGGCAACAGCAGGTCGTTGACCCGCTTGGCCTGCTTCACCCCCGCCTCGTCACCGGCGGCGTGGGCCAGCTTCACCCGGTCCTGCCAGCTCGCGGTGTAGCAGACCAGGGCGCGCAGCCCTTCCGCGTACGACTTCTGGAGCATCAGCGAACGGCGGACGTCCGGGTGGTGGGTGATGGTGACTCGGGGTGCGTTCCGATCGGTGGCGAGCAGGTCGGCGCCCTGCTTGCGGCTCTTCGCGTATTCGAGGGCGTTGAGGTAGCCGGTGGAGAGGGTGGCGATCGCCTTGGTGCCGACCATCATCCGGGCGTACTCGATGATCAGGAACATCTGCCGGATGCCGTCGTGCACGTCGCCCAGCAGCCAACCCTTGGCCGGTACGCCGTGCTCACCGAAGGTCAGCTCGCAGGTGTTGGAGACCTTGATGCCCATCTTGTGCTCGACGTTGGTGGCGTAGACGCCGTTGCGCTCGCCGAGCTCGCCGGTTTCGGAGTCGAAGTGGAACTTCGGCACGATGAACAGCGACAGTCCCTTGGTGCCGGGGCCGCCCACGCCCTCGACGCCGACCGGCCGGGCCAGTACGTAGTGGACGATGTTGTCGGTGAGGTCGTGCTCACCGGAGGTGATGAAGCGCTTGACGCCCTCCAGGTGCCACGAGCCGTCGGGCTGCGGGATCGCCCTGGTCCGGCCGGCGCCGACATCCGAGCCGGCGTCCGGCTCGGTGAGCACCATCGAGGAGCCCCACTGCTTGTCGGTGAAGAGCTTGGCCCACCCGCGCTGCTGCTCGGTGCCCTCGACGTAGAGGGTGTGCGCGAACGACGGGCCGGAGGCGTACATCCAGATCGGGGCGTTCGCGCCGAGGATCAGCTCGGCCAGCGACCACCAGAACGCCCGTGGGGCGTTGGTCCCGTCCAGCTCGGGCGGCAGGTCCAGCCGCCAGAACTCGGACTCCATCAGGGCCGCGTACGACTTCTTGAAGGCTGCGGGCAGCGGCGCCGAGTGGGTGGCCGGGTCGAAGACCGGCGGGTTGCGGTCGCCGTCGACGTAACTCGCCGCGAGGTCTTCGCGGGCCAGCCGGTCGACCTCGGCGAGAATGCTGCGGGCCGTGTCGACATCAAGATCGGCGTACGGCTCCTGGCCGAACGATCGATCCGCTCCGAAGACCTCGAAGAGGTTGAACTCCAGGTCCCGGATGTTGCTCTTGTAGTGCGTCATGTGGGCGGGCCCCGCTTCCGAACAGGTGTTACCGGCCAGTAACTCCGACTGTATTACTCACCGGTAGCCCCGACAAGGCGAAAACGGAAGTGACGGCGGACACATGACCGACAGGAAGTAGTGAAAGCGCTGCTCAGCGTCACCCGTCCGAGGCGCCGACTTCCCAACTGGGCACGGCAACGGTAGTGACGGGACGGGGTCCGGCGTACTCCATCAGCACCAGGGCGATGTCGTCGTCGAGGCGTCCGTGCACCCACTCGACCAGCGCGGTCTCCAGCGAGGCGAGCCCGTCGGCGACCGTGCCGTGGCCGAGCAGTTGCCAGGCCCGCTCCTCGGTGGGGAAGAACTCGCCGTCCCGGCGGGCCTCGCCGAGCCCGTCGGTGAACAGCAGCAACCGGTCGCCCGGTTCGAGCCGCTCCACCCTCGGCCGGACCACCGGCATGAACCCCAGTGGCGGGGCCGGCGACGGCGGCTCCAGCGGGATCACCTGACCCCGGCGCAGCAGCAGCGGTGCCGGGTGACCACAGTTGACGATCGTCAGGGTGCCGCCCCGCTCCTCGACCAGCGCGGCGGTGACGAAGTCCTCGTCGCCGACGCTGCGGGCCACCGCCCGATCCAGGTCGGCCACGATCGCCCGCAGGTCGGCCCGCTCGTACGCGACGTGCCGGTAGGAACCGAGCACGATGCTGGCGAGCCGGACGGCGTCGAGCCCCTTGCCGCGTACGTCACCGATCAGCATCCGTACGCCGTAGGGGGTGTCGATCACCTCGTAGAGGTCGCCACCGATCTCGGCGGCGGCGGTGGAGGAGATGTAGCGGGCGGCGACGGCGAGCGTGCCGACCTGCGGCCCGAGCGGGCGCAACACGGCCTGCTGGGCCACCGCGGCGAGCTTGGACAACTCGGCGATCTGCTCGGCCTGCCGCTGCCGGACGACGGCCACCGCCGCCGCGACGCCGATGAAGGCCATCACGCCGCCGACGTTGACCACATTGCCCAGCTCGACGTTCTCCGCGCTCAGGGTGAAGGCGGCACCGATCCCGGTGGCCGCGGCCCCCACCCCCAGCACCACCCGCCAGGACGCGAAAGCGGCGGCGAGGAACGGGGCGGCCACCAGGAGTCCGATATGGTCGGCCCGGCTGCCGTCGGCCACCTCGATCGCGGACACGAGCGCGAGCAGCACGAGGGCCGCGCCGAGGCCGGCGCGGGAACCAGAACTCAGCGGGCGGCGGCCCGGCGGCAAGAATTGCATGGGTACGCCGAACAGCATGCCTGATCGACGGGCACTGTTGAACGAAGTTGACCCCTCGTCTGAGTGGGTTCTGTCCACCCGGTCGGTGCCCGGCTGCGGTGTCACCGCTACGCACCGATCATGAAGCTAGTGGGGTGCCGGTCGACGTACCTGGTCAACGGCTTGTCACCCGAGAATCTCGTACCGGACCGTGATCGCGCCGAGGTCGGTGGAGGCGATCGCCGCGAATGCGGCCCGGGAAAGATCCAGGCACCGTCCGCCGACGTACGGTCCCCGATCGTTGATCCGTACCACCACGGACTTGCCGTTGTCCGGGTTGATTACCCGTACCCGGGTGTTGAACGCGAGGGTGAGGTGCGCGGCGGTGAGCGAACTCGGGTCGAAGTTCTCGCCGTTCGCGGTCAGCTGCCCCTGGTCGTAGAAGGAGGCACCGCAGGTGCCGCTGCCGACCACCGGCGTCGCCGCCGCCGGCTTGGGCTTCTTCGTCGTCGCGCTCGGCTTCGGGGCGGCGGCCCGGGTCTTGCCACGCGAGGCGCGCTCCGGCGTCCGGGTCGCCAGCGGCGTGGCCGGGGTCGCGGACGGCGACGGGGTGACCGGGGCGGCCGTGGTCGGCGACGCGCTGGCCGATCCGCTGGCCGAACCGCCGGGCGATTCGCTGGCCAACCCGCTCGGTACGACCTCGGCGGTCGCCGAGACGTTCGACGCGGCCGGGCCGCTGGCCAGGTGGATCCCACCGACCGCGCCACCGACGGCGAGCGCCACGCCCAGCGCGGCACTGGCGGTGAGGCCGACCGGCGACTTGAATATCCGAACCAGGGGGTGCTTCTCCGTCACCGACCTGTCCTTCCCGCTGACGACACAATGATGAAGATCGGAAGGTAGCGAGCGGGGCGCTTCGGAAGTCAACGTGATCATATGCTTATGCCCGTATTTGCGGTGAAACGTGTAGCCGATCGGCCGACCTGCCCTGGGCCGGTCGTGCCCGTACTCCAGGATGGTTCAGATGGGCGCTGAGCTGAGCAAACGGCTGACCGAGCTGTTCCGCTGGATCGATCCCGGCCCGAACAGCACCCACCTCGTCAGCGACATCTCGGGCTGGTGGCGCGATCCGGAGGTTCTGGCAGAAATCGGACCGGCGCTCGCCGACCTGTTCCGCCCCGAGTCGCCCACCGTCGTGCTCGCCCCCGAGGTAACCGGCCTCCTGCTCGGGCCCCTGGTGGCGACCGCGCTCGGGATCGGCTTCCTGCCGGCGTACAAGAACACCGGGGACCGGCGGATCGCCGAGCCGACCACCTGGGCGACCACCCCGCCCGACTACCGGGGCCGGCAACTCGCCCTCGGCGTACGGGACCGGCACCTGCGCCCCGACGACCGGGTGCTCGTGGTCGACGACTGGGTGGCCAGCGGCGCCCAGGTCCGCGCCCTCTACCAGGTGATCTCCGCCCGTGGCGCCACCCCGGTCGGCACCGCCGCGATCATCGCCGACTGCCCGCTGCCACTCGCCCGCGAACTGCGCGTACGCAGCCTGCTCGACGGCCACGACCTGGCGCTCTGACCCGCGTCGACCAGGGCTGGCATGACCGGGTCATCCCAGTCCGGGCAGCACGGTGGTGGCGACCTCTCGAAGCACCGCCTCGTCACCGGCGTACCAGCTCGACTCGCGGGGCCAGTGGGTGATCACGTCGGTGAAGCCGAGGTCGGCGGCACGGGCCACCGCGTCGGTGAAGAAGGCGGCACTGGACAGGGAGAAGACCGGTGCCGAGTCCAGCGAGAGGTAACGGTCCAGGGTGGCCGGATCTCGGCCGGCGGCCTCCAGCGTCCGGTCGAGCTGGCCACTGAGGTCGGTCACCGTACGCCACCAGGCGGCCATGTCGTCGCCGCCGAGGCCGGTGGTCACCCAGCCCTGCCCGAAGCGGGCGACCAGCTTCATCGACCGTGGCCCGTTCGCCGCCACCACGAACGGCACCCTCGGCGTCTGTACGCAGCCAGGGTTGTTGCGGGCGTCGACCGAGGCGTACCAGTCACCCCGCCAGTCGACCCGGTCGGTCCGCAGGATCGCATCGAGCAGTTCGGTGAACTCGGCGAACCGGTCGACCCGTTGCCGGGGCGGCAGCGTCTCGCCGCCGAGCACGGCGGAGTCGAACCCGATCCCGCCGGAGCCGAGGCCGAGCAGCACCCGGCCGCCGGAGATGTCGTCCAGGGCGGTCACCTCACGGGCGAAATGCACCGGATGCCGGAAATTGGGGGAGGCGACCAGGGTGCCGAGCCTGATCCGGCTGGTGACCGTCGCCGCCGCGGTGAGCGTCGGCACCGAGTCGAACCACGGACCGTCCACCAGGTCACGCCAGCCCAGGTGGTCGTACGTCCAGGCGTGGTCAAAGCCCCACGCCTCGGCCTGACGCCACCGGCGCTGCGACTCGGACCACCGCTGGTCGGGAAGAATGACGATACCCACGCGCATGATCGGAAGCCTACGACCTCCGTCCGACGGGCAGACGTACGGCAGATCAACCATCAGTAAGTCGCCCCAATCGGACGACACGGGGTGAAGCACCCGCATAGCGGGCGGGTCGGCGTCGTGACGGGTACCGTCAGCCAGGTGATCGCCCGCAACCGTCACCCTCGCTATTCGCGTCCCGACCAGCAGCCACGCGGCGAGCTGCCGGACACCGCCGACAACCGGGAAGCGGCCCCACCCCGGGTACGCCGGGACAACACCGAGCGGTACCAGTGGGAGAAGGACCGGGTCCTGCTCGACGAGGCGGGGCGACGCCGGGTCGGCGGCACCGAACACGACACCGGACTACGCACCAGCGACCTGCGCTTCCACGCCGAGTACGACCGCGTCGACGCCGACGCGGACCTGGCCGCCGCCTTCGAACTCCCGGTCGGTACGCCACTGCTGCGGCGGATCTACTGGACCAGCTCCCGAGCGCGCGGCGCCGCCCTGTCGGTCTCCCACTCCTACCTGCCGTACGAGCTGGCCTCGGCGAACCTGGCCCTGCTCGACGCCGACAACGAGCCCTGGCCCGGCGGCACCCAGCACCAGCTCTCCACCGTCGACGTCGAGCTGGACCGGATCGTGGACCGGGTGCACGCCCGACCCCCGTCCCGCGACGAGGCCGACCTGCTCGATCTCGCCCCCGACGACCCGGTCCTGGCCGTACGCAAGACCTCGATCGACACCACCGGACGGGTGGTGGAGGTCGCCGACATCGTCTTCCCCGGCGACCGCACCGAACTGGCGTACGCGACGGCGCTGAAGCGGTGGCGGCGGTGAGCCGGCTCGTCTCCGTCATCACGCCGGTCCACTGGCCCAGCATCGGCTACCTGGCCGGCGCGTACGAGTCGCTGGCCGGGCAGGAGCTGCCGGAGGGCTGGGACTGGCAGTGGCTGGTCCAGGAGGATGGACAGGACGGGTTGCTGGTCGACCAGCTTCCCGAGTTCGATCCGCGAATCAGCGCCGGCAGCGGCCGACCGGGCGGGCCGGGCGTCGCCCGTACCCTGGCCCTGTCCCGGGTGGAGGGTGAGTTGGTCAAGGTGCTGGACGCCGACGACCAGCTCACGCCCGGCGCACTCGGCCGGGACATTGCCGCGTTGACCGACAATCCGGGCGTCGGGTGGACCACCTCGCGGGTGCTCGACCTGCTCACCGACGGGTCCACCCGAAACTGGTACGACGACCCGCCGGAGGGCCTGGTCGACACCGGCGCGATCCTCGCGTTCTGGCAGGACAACGACTACGGACTGCCGGTGCACCCGGCGACCCTGTGCATGCGGACCGAGCTGCTGCTCGCCCTCGGCGGTTGGATGGCACTGCCCGCCTTCGAGGACACCGGCCTGCTGCTCGCGGCGAGCGCGATCAGCCCCGGCTGGTTCATCCACGAACCGGGCCTGCTCTACCGCAGGTGGCCCGGTCAGCTGACCAACCAGGCCACCCACCGCGAACCGGCCGAGCACACGGCCAGGACGCGGGTGGTCGAGGCCCGCGCGCACGCGATCCGCGCCCTGCTCACCTGAATTCGTGTACGACCTCGATCAGCCCGACAATGTGGTCGTTGAACTCGTCCAGTTCCTCGGCCGGCACCCACAGTTCGAGAATGGTCCGCCCGCCGGCCTGCCGGACCGGGTACCGGTTCAGGAATTCGGCGTCGACCCGGAACCGGGTGACGTAGCCGACGCCGGAACTGGGCACGTTCCAGTCCCGAGCGATCATGATCGCGTAGTCCTCGTTCAGGACCGGGTAGAAAATCGGCTGGTCCGGCAGGCGCGGCGGCCAGCGGCGCCACCCCGATTCGCGTACGAGATCCAGCTCCGCCGGTCCGGTCGGCCGCCACAGCTCGGTCGTCGCCCCGCCGCCGCTCCCCGTCATGCCAACCTCCCGGCGCCCACGTCTTTTTGTTGACGTCTTCACGTCCACGTTGAGCCCGGACCCTACCGAGGCGGTGCAATCGGCTCCACCGGTTACCGGTGCGCTAGACGAATAATCCCTAACTCTGGCTGGTTGTTGTCCCCGTCGCCCTCAAAAGCCACAGAACCCGCAGATCGAACCGCTCTCACCGCCGCACACCAAACGGCGCGACGATCTTGCACTTGTGGTGGCGAACAAATCCGGATGAGGGCCCTAATCCGGGCACCACAAGTGCAAGATCGCCGACGAAATCGGTGGAGTAGGCGGCGGGAGTTAGGAGATTGCTCGTCTAGGGCTCGATGTGCGTGCTCAGCGCCTGCCGTAGGTGGCTCTTTGGCCTGGCCCCGACGGTCGAGCCGACCAGTTCGCCCCGGCGGAACACCAGCAGCGTGGGCAGCGACATGATCCGGTACGCACGGGTGGTGGTCGGGTTCTCGTCGGTGTTGATCGTCGCGACGGTCATCCGGTCGCCGAACTCGTCGGCCAGCTCGCCGAGGCTCTTCGAGATCGCCCTACAGGGCGGGCACCACTCGGCCCAGAAGTCGACCACCACCGGCCGGTCGGCGGCCAGCACCAGCGCGGCAAACGTGTCATCGGTGACCGTGACTACTGCGCCGGTTTCCTGTGCTTTGAGCATGTTTCCTCCCGTTGCCCGATGGCCTGGGTGAGCTGAGTCTGTAGCTGCCGGCGTACCTCGCCAAGCTGGCCGATGTAGGCGTCGACCTCGGCGAGCTTGCGGCGCAGGACCGCCACCGAGTCCGGACACACGTGTCCGGACGTGTTGCCGGCGCGCAGGCAGGCGACAAACGGACGAATGTCGTCCAGGCCGAAGCCGACGGCGAGCAGCGCGCGAATCTCGCGTACGACCCGCAGTTCCGCCTCGTCGTAGACGCGGTAGCCGTTGGCGGAACGTTTCGCCCGCACGAGTCCGTGTGCCTCGTAGTAGCGAAGCGTCCGGGTGCTCGTACCGGCGTTTTCCGCCAGCTCGCCGATCAGCATGCTGACCTCCTGTTTCACCCACGCTAAACCTTGCCGTCGGTGTCAAGGCAACCGGCGATCCTCACCCCGCGAGGGCAGGCAGACCCACGGGTACGACAAAGGCGCTCCCGAGCCGACGCGAGGTCGGGCCGAGAGCGCCTCCGTCCAGGCCAGGGGGCGTTCGTGCGTGATCTAGTCCTGCTTCGCAGAGATGCGTGATCTAGTTCTGCTTCGTAGAGATTTGCGTGATCTAGTTCTGCTTCGCGAGATTGACGAAGCCGCGCCACGCCTGCGGCTTGAAGATCAACGCCGGGCCGGACGGGTCTTTACTGTCACGAACGGCTACCACGCCGGACAGATTGTCCGCGACCTCGACGCAGTTCCCACCTGCCGTGTTGCTCCTGGTGGACTTTCTCCATCGAGCCCTACTGAGGTCCATGCTGGTTCTCAATCTCCTTCATCAGGGCGATCGATTGATCTTCGGGAAGGGCGATGCTCCGCACAGCTTCCCACCTCGCCAGAAGCGCAGCCACTCCTTCCTCGGCGCCGACCGGCGATCCGCTGAGCTGGTCGTCCATGTGGCCGACCCAGGTCCCGTCCGCCAGCATCGCCAGCGCCAGTGGCCCACACAGCCCGACGTGCAGGCCGGCGCTCAACGGAATGACGTGGATGTGGACATGCGGCAGTTCCGCCATGCGCAGCAGGTAGGCAAGCTGCTCACCCATGATCGCTTCGCGACGGCGCAACGCCGACTCGTCAATGACGCCGACGAACTGGGGCGGATTTTCGCGATTCAAGATCTCTTGCCGCTCCATCCGGGCGGCCAGCCGCTTCTCTACCTCGGCCTCCGGGCGGACGTCATCGAGGCGCAGCACCGCACGGGCGTAGTTCTCGGTTTGAAGCAGTCCGGGAATCAGCATCGGTTCGAAGCATCGGAGCTGCCTGGCGTTGCGCTCGGCCTCCAGCCAGGGCTTGAACCAGATGGGCTCGGCGTCATCCTGCGCCGACCTCAGCAGGGACTCGAACAGCCCACCGGTGTCCAGGATTTCGTCGGTCCGCTTGGCGTACGGCATGTCGATCAAACGGGTTCCGGTTTCCACGGCAGAAACAGTGGAGGCTGAGTAGTTCGCGCGCTTGCCAAATTCCTCTTGCGACATATTACGTAGGGCTCGCTGCCTGCGAAGCTGATCACGAATGAAGAGAAAGGGGTCTTCGCGTTCCATTGCACCTCCAGAGAAAGACCATGATCGCCGAGCGCCATCAGGGGTCGGACACGATCGCCAGACCAGCACCCGGACCCGCGCGTACGCCTTTCAAGCGTATCGATATCCCTACAAGCTGTCATCTGACGGTCCCGCTCGAATTCACCTCCCTCAAATGGTGCACACGCCTGCGAGGACGTGCAGGACCATGCAGGACCGTTCCGTCCCCCGCCGGAACGGCCCCACTTCCAACCGTCCGAGATGGAGGCGCACCCTGTGAACGACGACAACACCGACCCGATTGCCGACCCGGAAATCTCCGGTGAAGGATCGCCCGACCTGCCCCCGAGCCCCACCCCGCGACGCCGAGTGCCGAACCGAGGCCCGCTGTCGCATCAGGGCCGGGCGCCAGATCAGATCCAGATGCCGAACCGTGGCCGGCACGACCGCGACGGTGATCGTGACTGCCGGACACTGCCGATGGAGTTCTTCGCCATCGGGATGTCCGGACGCATCCGGCGGAACCCCATCGTCTGACCGATGGGCGGGGAATTGAGCATCGAGACGTTGAAGTGGATAGCTCGGAGTGAGGTCATGCGGCACCGCAATTCGCGCCTCTGGCGACCGGTCTGCCTCCACTGCACCCAGTACGGATGCCCGTACATGGATCGCGCGATCGAGTTCCTCCAGGCCCTCGCGCGGGGCACGAGCATCGATGCACGGGTCGGGGACGGGGTTGGGGACGGGGAGTCATGAGCAGGCAGGATGAGCCGCTGACGAGGGCCGGGATCTGGTGGGCCGTACGCCTGACGCTCCAGGGTCACGTCGACGGTCGGCGCTGTCCCCAGTGCGTGGCCGACCACGAGTGCCGGCAGCTCGACTGGGCGATCAAGGAGTGGACCGAGGCGAGAGCGGCCTCAGACGTATCCGTACTGCTCGCCCAAGCAGGCACGATCCTGTGACCAACGAATCGAAGCTTGGGGCGGGCGGCGACGAGGAGAGCGGTCGGTCGCTGGTGAAGGTCACCGTCAACCTGGTACCGCGTTCGGTTCGTGCGCTTGAGCTGGCCTGCGGGCGTACCCGGGACTCCAAGACCGACACGATCAACCGCGCGCTGGTCGCCTACCACCTGGTACTCGACCTGATCGACCACGGGGACGGCAGCCTCACCCTGCGAAACACCGACGGGTCGCTCGAACGGGTGCACCTGATCTAACCGGAGGCAATGAACCATGGAGTACGACCGGCCACCCGAAGGCCAGGGCGCCCCCACACCGACCCAACGAAGACTGGTACTGCACCGACGACGGCCAGGAATGGCCCTGCCCGACCTACAGGCGCCGCATGTGGTCCTGGTACCCACGCCAACAGGACCGCCACCGCCTACACCTGATCATGACCAGCTTCCGCGACAGCGCCCTGGCCAACGGCATGTCCCGCCCCATCGCCGACGCACGATTCCTGACCTGGATCTACGGCCCACCCATCCGACAGGTCAAACGATCCATCTGACCGCCCGCCCCGAGCCTGCCGCGTCCCCCCGTACGCGACAGTCCCGGGGCGGGCTCATGCCGTCATATGTTGACCAGTTCGCGCCACAACCGGTGTGGCGCCGGCGGGGCAGCCGTAGATATCCACAGCGGACGTATCCTCATCGCGATACCAACTTCTCACACAGAGCAACGTCTCGATATCCTCGCCCGGTCATGTGGGTGGGTCGACGTAACTTGTGGAGGCACACGATTGAGCAAGGCAAAGGGGCGCCCAAAGCGACACCAGCTTGCCGACATGTCCATCGTGCCGGAACAACGCCGTTATGACCCGCCGCCACGTGAGGCGTGCGAGGAGATCGAGATCCCGATCCGACTCCCAGAGCCCGGCAACGAGCTGCGGGTTCGTCAGTCCATCTACCGAAACCGCATCGTCGATTTTGCGGTTATACAGATTGTCCGGGTCGATGGGGCATGGATCAACGTCGCCAAGATCGATTGTGATCGGGGTGTCATCCACCGCCACCAGTACGTACGCAGCACGGGCGAGGACGTCTGGGATCATCGCCCCCTGGAGGAAATTCCACCCGATCAAGGCTGGAAAGTAGTCGACAGGTGGTTCGACAGGGCGCTTCAGATGTTGGAAGATGACTGGGAAGGCAACCTGCGGAGGTGGAACGGTGACAGCGCGTAGCAGACAAGACCGCAGCGCCACCTTCGACCTAGCCAGGAGGCTCAGGGATCCCGCTTTTCGTGCCTTTATGGCTCGAAACGGGTATCAATCGGGCATGACCGTAGTGGTCGCCCACGACGAAGAGCCAGTTACCGAGGTTTTCTCACGAATCCTCAGTGAAACCAAGCCGCCTGTCGTGGTCGCGATCCCTCGGCCGAATGCGGAGTTCGGCTTCGTGTTCATGACTGTTGGGCAAACCGCGTACGGCGAAGCCGATGAGGCTACGAGCACCGGAGATACGGCCAGCATCGGGATGCTCTATGACGCCATGGCCGCCCGGCAGAGACGTAATAGCCTCGTAACGGTTCCCAACGATTGGCAACCAGCGACGTTTCGGGTGGAACTCGCTCCGAGCACCACCTAGGGCATGTCCTGCCGACTTTGGTAGGAGGCTATGCGGGTAGGGTCCTCGTCATGATCGAGGACGCCGCGTGCCGTTGACGAATCCGTGGCTGTCCGAGCCCACGCCGGCAAAGCGGCTCGATTGTGAACGGCTTGAAGAGCGTCTTCTCAATCTACTGTCGTCGCAGAACATGTGTGTGCTCGCGACCATGGGTCCGGACGGGCCACTGGCCACCCCTGTGCGCTACTACTCGCTCGGCTTCGCGGTGCTCTTCACGGCCGCGCCACGTTCGCCGAAGATGCGCAACATCGCCGCCGACCCGCGCGTGTCCGTCGGCATCTTCGCGCCGCTGGTCGGGCTGGCCAGTAGCCGCGGTGCGCAACTGTTCGGTACCGCCAGGGTGCTCGACCCAGAGCATCCCGACCGTGCGCACTACTGGGCGGCGGTCCGATGGGAGAACGAGCACGCCGAGCGGGGTCGGCTGCTGTCCGAGCCGCCCGAGGACACACTCGTGGTCATTGAGGCGGAGCGGATTGTCTATACCGAGCACTGGCTGCGACGTGAGGGGTTTGCGGCACGCCAGTTCTGGCGGCGCTGAAGATACCTCTCCGGCCGCTCAAGCAAGCGGGTGATGGCGGCGATCAGGACGCCGCCCTAGCTGGATCTCGGTACACGGTCGATCCATCGCAGAAGGTCTACCGCCCCCGCCTTACCGTCTGGCCGCTACAAACTCGCTACCTCGGACCCGACGGCATTGGCCGACCAGCCGACGGTGCGCGACCACTAGCTTCGTGCTGACCTCTTCGGTCTGAACTGTTGGCACGGCGATCGAAGGTCGGAGACTTGGGCAGTTCCCTTAAGGAGGAGTCGTGGAATGGGCCGCTTAGCCGATGGAACGCCTATCCCCGTGCTGTGCGAGGGAACTGTCCTGCTACATGAAGACGACACCGGTACGTGTGCCGAACTAGACTGCCCTGGGACGGACTGCCGTCACCGTGGCCTAATCGACGTCTGCCGTGCCGATCACTGCATTCACTGCTCCACAGGACCGAGCTGGAGCGACAACCTTTAGGACGAACTCGCACGCCGTCAGTCTGGAAGTGCGTGCTCAATGGGTCCTGATGCCCGCAACGCGCACCTGAGGCGGCTGACCCGCCTAGGTCTCATGCCCGCTCGTGACCGCTCGTGACCGCTCGTGACCGCGCCTACTAGCCGCCGGACGGCCCAGCGCGGTTCGTCTGATACTGATCACCCCTGGTTGCTTAACTCAGTCAGGCGTCCCCGCACGTCTCTCCGCCAGCGGTACCCAGCCGCATCCGTGAATTCGATAGCGACAGAGAAGTCTGCAAACTTATCTTCGGAGTGAAGTTTGCCATACTCGTCCTTTTCGTCGGCAACCTTTGCAATGCCATTACCTGGGAAAACGTCCACCGGCTCGTTCGTGGGTGGGATGATGTTTACTGAAGCGACCCCTCGCAAAATGTATTCATCTTCCGTACCAAAGCGACGGAAGTAAAATTCTACTTTCGCATTGTGTATGGGAGTCCGTGAGTCGTTCTGAACGCGCGCACACCACCGACCTGTATACTGCATCCGCCCGAGCCATGCGCAAACCTGCACAGCTTGCGCACGCCTCTGATCCTCTGCGCGCTCACGTCGGTCCTCCTCGGCCCGCCTATCGCGTTCAGATTCCCGCTCATACAGACGTCGTGCGGTTCGGCCAGCCCAGATCGCAGCAAAAAGTGCACCTAAGGTCGTGACGAATGACCCCCATGCGGGAACATCGCCGAAATCTACCTTTCCGATAGCCGCTAGGGCCCACGTCAACACAGGGACACCATAGTGACGACGATCCACCCCCCATCGTCGGCCATCGCAAGCTCTGCCATCCCGTCCGCCGTCGACCCGCACCCTGTGTAGCTGGCCGCCACCCGGTGCCACATCAGCGGACCTCGACGCACGTCGGACGGTGGCTCGCCGGGCGGCGGTCTGCTCGGCTCGCCCGGGTGGATGACGGGTGGGATTGCTCGCGCAACCACCCACGGACCGCGACCCGCCGACGATCTTCGGCCATCCCGGAGCCGGAGCGCCCCGCCAGCGAGCCTTGCCGACCTGATGGCCCGCGTAGGTCACGGCTCCGCCCGAGCCGCACTGGTCTATCAACACGCCGCCCAACAGCAGAACAGGGGCATTGCCGACGCGCTCGGTACCCACGCGACCCAGGAACGAGATCGGGCACGTAACAGGCGCGCCCACCGAAGGAATCGAAAAGCATAAACGGAAGCCCTGGTTGGACTTTACGTCTGACCAGGGCTTTCATATTGGAGCGGGTGACGGGAATCGAACCCGCACTGTCAGCTTGGGAAGCTGATGTTCTGCCATTGAACTACACCCGCGAGCGGAGCCCACTGTACCTGGTCCGCAGTCGGCGCGCATCAACGTACCCGGCACACAGGAGCGCGGCGTCGGGTGGGCGGGGCAGATCGATCGGAACCACGCCGATCCGCGTCGTATGTGAAGACTGTCCCGGCCTGTAACGTCCGTCACACCTGTAACTTGCGGCGCGTGAGTTTTGCGTCGCTCTCCGTGGGGCGAAGAGGTGAGGTCATGGGTTTCCATCGCGTCCGGAAGGCGTTTCGCTCGACTGGTGTGGCGAGCGCTGCTCTCGTACTGCTGCTCGGGTCCACGGCGGTGGTCGCCACGCCGGCAGTCGCCGTCGCGGCCGGGCCACCGGCTGCGCCATGCGTGGAACCGGCGGGCGCCCACCCGCAGGCCAAGGCCAAGCCCGGCGCGCCGGGCCGGCACGACCCCAACGAGCTGAGCGCCGCCGAGGCCACGCAGCGCAATCGCGACCTGGACAACGCGTACGCCAAGCGTGTCGGCGTCGCCCCGTTCAGCACCCTGCCGACGAAGATCACCATCCCGGTGGTGGTGCACGTGATCAGCAAGGACCGCACCCGGATCGGTGGGAACATCCCGCGCGAACTGATCAACGCCCAGCTCAAGGTGTTGAACGAGGCGTTCACCGGCGGTGACGGCAGCCCGTTGACGCCGTTCAGGTTCAAGCTCAAGAAGCTGAACCGGGTCGTCAACCCGGCCTGGTACCCGATCGTGGCTGACAGCCTCGCGGAGTCGCAGATGAAGAAGGCGCTGCGGGTAGGTGGCCCCGAGACGCTGAACCTCTACCTCGGCGCGCTCAGCGACGAACTGCTCGGCTGGGCGACGTTCCCGCAGAAGAAGCTGACCACGTACGACGGGGTGGTGGTGCTCTCGGAGTCGCTGCCGGGCGGTACCGAAAAGCCGTACAACGAGGGCGACACGGGTACGCACGAGGTCGGCCACTGGTTGGACCTGTTCCACACGTTCCAGGACGGGTGTACGGGCGACGGCGACGCGGTGGCGGACACCCCGGCCGAGGCGGAGCCGGCGTTCGGCTGCCCGACGGGCCGGGACTCGTGCGTGAGCAAGCCGGGGCTCGACCCGATCCACAACTTCATGGATTACACGGTCGACTCCTGCATGGACGAGTTCACCCCCGGCCAGGTGAGCCGCATGGTGAAGGCGTGGCAGGCGTATCGGGCCTGACGGCTCGCGCCTGAGGCGGAGTCGAACGACGAGGACCGGCCCATTCCCGAGGAGCCGGCCCTCGTCGCGTCCCAGGGGCCCCGCCTACCAGCACAGTGCCCGGTTGGAGCCCGCCGAACACCTCGTCACGAGGCCCAGACCGCAGGATCGGGCGCGGTGGCCGCCACCCCCACCCTCGGCTCACGGGTGAAGCGCTGGTCGACCCCGTTGGCCGTCGAGACGCCACGAACGTCCGACGGATTGGGGTGCCGGCGGGTACGGCGACCGCGGCGGGACATCTGCTGCGGTCGGGTGCCGGCCGGATCGAGCCACACCTGTACGCCCGGCCGCTCGCCGCCGCGCCCCCCGTAGGCGAGCGGGATGGCGTCGACCCGCCCGTGCCGGGCCACCATGGCGGCCTCGACGGTGAACTCGAACAGCCGCCAGTCGGCCCGTGGCTCGGCCCGGACCGCATCGGCCAGCCGGGCGATCCTCACCGGATCGGTGACCGCCTGCGCCCGACCTGCGACGTACGCCTCGTCGTCGCTCTCCTCCGGCGGGAACGAGTGCAGTGCGTAGCGGCCGTCACGTTCGAGATCGCGCCGCTTGGGAGAGTCGACGACGAAGCAGAAGAGCCCTTCGTCGTTGATCACCGGCGACACCGGATGTACGCGTGGACCCCCGTCGGCACGCACGGTCGCCAGGTAGCCGAGACCCGGCCCGTACTGCTGCAAGAGGTTGCGGATCGCCTCGGCGAGACGCGGGGCGTCGGCGGCGAATTCGGACCAGGATGCCATGGGCAGAGTCTATCGAACACTTGTTCGAGTACGGTAGTGCGACACGCGTGAGCCCGACACCACCGCCGGTACGGGTACGACGAAGTCGATCTCGACCGCTCGCTAAGGTGGCGGGATGCTGCTCTCCGACCGTGACCTGGTCATCGAGATCAAGGCGGGCACCCTCGGGCTCGACCCGTTCGAGCCGGCACTGGTGCAACCGTCGAGCATCGACGTACGGCTGGACCGGCTCTTCCGGGTGTTCAACAACCATCTCTACACCCACATCGACCCGGCCAGTCAGCAGGACGACCTGACCTCGATGGTTGACGTGCCGGACGGCGAGCCGTTCGTGCTGCACCCCGGTGAGTTCGTGCTCGCCTCGACGCTCGAAGTCATCTCGCTCGGCGACCAGCTCGCCGGCCGACTGGAGGGCAAGTCGAGCCTGGGCCGGCTGGGCCTGCTCACCCACTCCACCGCGGGCTTCATCGACCCGGGCTTCTCCGGCCACGTCACGCTGGAACTGTCGAACGTGGCCAACCTGCCGATCACCCTCTGGCCCGGCATGAAGATCGGCCAGCTCTGCATCTTCCGGCTCTCGTCCCCCGCCGAGCACCCCTACGGCTCAGCCGTCTACGGCTCCCGCTACCAGGGCCAACGCGGCCCCACCCCCAGCCGCTCCTGGCAACACTGGCGAACCTGGCCCACCCGCTAACCCCCTGAACCCCCTAAACCCCTCCTCCCCTCCCCCGCGCCCGTCTCCGCTCGCCGATCTAGGGCAAATACGTGTGTTTGGAGATCAACAAGCACGTATTTGCCCTAGATCGCGGAAGCCAAGCGCGGAAGCCAAGCGCGGAAGCCAAGCGGGGGGAGGGGGAGGGAGGGGCTAGTGGGGGCGGCCGAAGCTGTGGATGGTGCCTTCGTCTACGGGTTTCATTTTGATGGGTTCGCCGGCTTGGGAGGCGTGGACTACCCAGCCGTTGCCTACGTACATGCCGACGTGGTGTAGGTCGGCGTAGTAGAAGACGAGGTCGCCGGGGCGCAGGTCGGCGCGTTTGACGTACGCGGTGACCCGGCGCTGGGCGGCGGCGTTGTGCGGCAGGGTCACCCCGGCCTTGGCCCAGGCGGCGAGCATCAGGCCGGAGCAGTCGAACGTGTTCGGGCCGGCGGCGCCCCAGACGTAGAGCTTGCCGATCTGCTGGCAGGCGTACTTGACGGCGATGCCGGCGCCGCCGCCCGGGTACTCCGACGGGCACGGGGCCGGGGCGAGTGGACCGCCGCCGCCGTTGCCGTACACCTTGATTCTCAGCTTCTGGAGCCGGTCGATCTCGGCGTCGATCTGCTTCTTCTTCGCGGCCAGGTCGGCCTCGGTCCGGGTGAGCTGGGCGACCAGGCTGTCCAGCGGGGCCTTCTGGGCCGCGTACCTCTCCTTGAGGTCGACCACCGCCTGCACGTCGTGCTGCTGCCGACGGGCGAACTGGTCGAGGATGGTGAGCTGGTCGGCGAGCATGGTCGGCGAGTCCGTGGTCAGGATGGCGTTGATCGCGGAGGTGTTGTCCCCCTTGTACGCCCGCACCGCCATCTCGCTGACCTTGCCCATGGCCAGGTCGACCCGGATCTGCAACGGCTGGATCTTCTTGGCCAGCGCGTCGGCCTGCTTCTTCTTGACGTCCAGGTCCTGACGGGTGGCGTTGTGTTTCTCGATGATCGGTTCGAGCTGGTTCCAGGCCACGTCGATCTGCTTCTCGATCTCGGCGACCGAGGGGTCGGCGTGGGCCGGGGCCCCGAGCAGGACGACGGCTACGCCGACGATCACGGCGAGCAAACTGGTACGGACGGGCCGACGGGTACGCGACCGCAAAGTCCTCGGGTCGACCGGAGTCGACCGTGTGGACAGCGGCCTCGGGGCATGGTTAGCCACCGGGGTAGGCGCTCCTTCTTCCGGAACCGCCTACCGGGTTAGCTGACGGGTTCGGGCGGGAAGTGGCGCCCTACCACGAGAATTCGCGGATTCACCCCGAGGTGCTGGGTCCCCGGTTCGTTTCGGGAAACGATTCGGCGGTGTCGAGCCGGTGCCACCCGGGCTGGGTGGACTGGTACCGCCCCGACGATCTCTCACAGTAGGAAGCCCGTTATCGAAGTGCAACCCGTGACAGGAAGGCAATCTTTCCGTATATCTGACAATTACTCAGGGTGTGTTGTGGTCGACATAAAGAGAACCCCTTGCTAATGGCGGGTGTCGCCAGCAAGGGGTTTCTTCATTGCAAATCTGGGCAATTAACCCGGTCAGCCCGGTCGACGGAACCCGGCAACCGGCATGACGTCAATGCTCTGCATCTGCACCGGCTTACCGGACCGTGGCGAGTGCACCATCAGCCCGTTACCGACATACATCCCCACGTGGTGCAGATCACTGTAGAAAAAGACCAGATCGCCGGGTCGGGCGTCGGCCCGACTCACCACCTTGCCCTCGTTCCACTGTGCACCGGTGAAGTGCGTGAGCCGCACCCCGGCCTTACCCCAGGCGTACTGGGTCAGCCCCGAGCAGTCGAACGAGTTGGGGCCGGTCGCACCCCAGACGTACGGCTTGCCGATCTGCGCGCAGGCGGTCCTGACCGCGGTGCCGGCGGCACCACCGGGGTACGTCGCCGGGCAGGGGCCCTTGCGCAGCGACCCACCGGCGCCGCCCGACCCGTACGCGGTCAGCCGCAGCTTCTCCAGCCGCTCAATCTCGCCGTTGATCTGCTTGCGCTTGCCGGCAAGCTCGGTGTCCTGCTTCTTCTGCTGCGTGATCAGGTCGTCCAGCTTGCGCTTCTCGCCGTCGTACTTGTCCTTGGCCGCGGTGACGTCGGCGATCTGCTCCTGCTGCTGCCGGGCCAGGTGGTCCAGGATGGTGAGCTGGTCCGCGAGCTGGGTCGGCGAGCCGGTGGTGATCAGCGCGTTCAGGTCCGACGACGGGCCGGTCTTGTAGTAGCGCGAGGCCAGGTCACCGACCCGGTCGAGGGCCATGTTGGCCTGGAGCGCCAGCGGCTGAATCTTCTTTTGCAGGTCGGCCGACTTCTTCTGGTTCGCCAGAAGCTGGCTGTGCACCTTGTTGTACTGCTCGATGGTCGGTTCGAGCTGCACCCACTGGGCGTCGATCTGCTTTTCGATTTCGTCGACCGTCGGGGCGGCCTGCGCCTGGGCGGCGGGCAGCAGTCCGGCGAGCACCACCGCGGCGAGTGCCACCAGGCGGTAGGCACGACGACGATTGCCGCCGCCCGGATGCTCATGATTGGTCGAATGGCGATGGGAGGGCACGCGTGCCACCGGCACCGACTCCTTCGTTACCGACCGCCGGGTGCCACCCGAGGGGGGAAATGGGCGCCGACGTCCCACAGCGGTCGGAGCCCCACATTAGGGGAAGGTTCGAGTGCGAATCAAGGCCGGTGGGCGGATACTGCTCGCTGTATTCAAACCGGCGCAATCGGTTGCCGGACAACGATCTCAGTGGACCTACCAACGACGGCAGTCAATACATCGTCGAGCGTTACCACACCCAGCGGTGCCCGGCCGTCACTCACCAACACCATGTGCCGACGCTCCCGGCGCATCGACAACAACAGCTCGGCCAGCGTACGGTCCGGCGGCACCACCGCCAGCACCCGCACCACGTCGGCCGGCACCGGCGCCCGCCGCGCCGCCCCGGCATACCCGAGTACGTCCTTGACGTGCACGAACCCGAGCACCCGTCGGGTACTGCGCTGGACCACCGGGAACCTCGACCGGCCCGTACTCGTGGCCAGCACCTCCAACGACGCCGGTGACACGTCCTCGGCCACCGTCGTCACCGTCGACCACGGCCGCAACGCGTCCGCCGCGGTCTGCCGGTGCAGTGCCAGCGCCCCGGCGATCCGGGCGTGCTCCACCGGGTCGAGCAGCCCCTCCGTACGCGCCTGGGCGACCAGCCCGGCCAGCTCCTCCGCGGTGAACACCGTCTTCACCGCGTCCGCCGCCTCGATCCCCCACAACCGCAGCACCTGGCGGGACGCCCACTTCATCGCCAGCAGCAGCGGCTTGGTCGCCGTACAGAAGGCCAGCATCGCCGGCCCGAGCCAGATCGCCGCCCGCTCCGGACCGGCCAGGGTGATGTTCTTCGGCACCATCTCGCCAACCACCGTGTGCAGGAACACCACCACCCCGAGGGCGAGCACGAACGCGACCGGGTGCACCGCGCCCACCGGCATCCCGACCGCGTGGAACGGGCCCTCCAACAGGTGCGCCAGGGCCGGCTCGGCGATCGCACCCAGACCCAGCGAACAGATGGTGATGCCGAGCTGCGCCCCGGCGATCATCAGCGGAATCTGGTTCATCGCCGAGAGCGCCCACCGGGCCGGGCGGAGCACCGCCGCCATCGGCTCGATCACCGTACGTCTGGAGGCGATCAACGCGAACTCGCTGCCGACGAAGAAGCCGTTGCCGAGCAGCAGGCCGAGGGCGATCAGCAGCTCGGTCACCGGGAGTGTCCCGTCGTCGGCCGGGTCATCCCGGTTCACCCGGCTCCGGCGGGCGCAGCACCCGGACCTGTTCGATCCGGTGCCGGTCCACCTCGACCACGGTGAACTCGTACCCCTGCTCGGTGACCGCCTCCCCGGCGACCGGGATGTGCCCGAGCCGGGCCAGCAGGAAACCGGCCAGCGTCTCGTACGGGCCGTCGGGCAGCCGGAAGCCGGTCTGCTCGGCCAACTCGTCCCCGCGCCGCACCCCGTCGACCAGGACCGTCCGCTCGCCGCCCGGCACGGTCAGCTCGATCCACCCGCTGTCCGGCCCGGCCGCCGGGTCGAACTCGTCGGCGATCTCCCCGACCAGCTCCTCCACCAGGTCCTCGACCGTGACCACACCGTCGGTGCCGCCGTACTCGTCGACCACGATCGCCAGGTCGGCGTCCGCGCGACGCAGCGCGGCGAGCACGTTGTCCAGGTCAAGACTCTCCGGTACGTACACCGGCTCGCGGGCCACCGCGGCGACCGTCGTCTCGGCCCTGCGGGCCAGCGGTACGCCGAGCGCGTCCGGCACCCCGGCCACCCCGGTCACCAGGTCGAGCGTGTCCTCGTACACCGGAAAGCGGGTCCGCCCGGTGCGCTGCGCCAGGTCGAGCAGCTCGGCCACGGTGGCGCCGGCCCGCAGTGCCACCACGTCCACCCGGGGCGTCATCGCTTCGGCGGCCCGCTTGTCGCCGAACCGGATGGTCCGGCGCAGCAGCATCGCGGTGTCCGGCGGCAACGCCCCCGCCTGCGCCGAGATCGCGGCGAGCAGACCCAGCTCGTCGGCGGACCGGGCGCTGGCCAACTCCTCCTGCGGCTCCACCCCGAGCCGCCGCACCAGCCAGTTGGCCGAGTTGTTCAGTCCCCGGATCAGCCACTTGAAGGCGATGCTGAACGTACGCATCGGCGCGGCCGTCGCCAGCGCCGCCGGCAGCGGCCGGGCCAGCGCGGCGTTCTTCGGGATCAGTTCACCGAAGAGCATCGACAGCAGCGTGGCCAGCACCAGCGCCAGCAGCGGGGTGACCGGCTCGGTGCGGTCGCCGATCAGTGGCCGCAGCACCGGGCCGAAGATCTTCGCCAGCGCCGGCTCGGCGAGATAGCCGGTGAGCAGGGCGGTGATGGTGATGCCCAACTGCGCCCCGGAGAGCTGGAAGGACAGCTCCCGCAGTGCCTTGTGGACCGTGCCGGCCCGGCGATCCCCGGCGGCGGCACGCTGGTCGATCTGGGCCCGGTCGACGGTCACGAGGGCGAATTCGGCCACCACGAAGAACGCGTTGCCGGCGGTCAGCAGCACGAAGGCGACCAGCGGCAGAAGGGTCGTCAACAGCGGGCTATCGATGATCTGCTCACCTCTGCGCCGATTGTTCCACGACTATGCGGATGGCACGAGCGCTGACGGCAGGTCAACTACCGAGGTAGCGGAGCACCGCCAGCACCCGGCGGCTGTAGCCGGTCGTGTGCGACAGCCCCAGCTTCTCGAAGATCGAGTTCACGTGTTTCTCCACCGCGCTCTGCGAGACGTGCAGCTGCCCGGCGATGGTGGCATTCGTCTGCCCCTGCGCCATCTGGTCGAGCACCGCCCGCTCCCGCTCGGTGAGCCGGCCCAACGAGTCCACGTGCGACGTACGCGCGAGCAGCTGACGTACCACCTCCGGGTCGAAGGCGGTGCCGCCGGCGCCGACCCGGGCCAGGGCGTCGAGGAACTCGCCGACCTCCACCACCCGGTCCTTCAACAGGTAACCAACCCCGTCGGTGTGGCCACCGAGCAGCTCGACCGCGTACCGCTTCTCCACGTACTGGGAGAGGACCAGGACCCCGACGGCCGGCCAGCGGCGGCGGATCTCCAGGGCGGCGCGCAGCCCCTCGTCGGTGTGCGTCGGCGGCATCCGTACGTCCGCGACCACGACATCGGGCGGTCCCGCCGCGACCGCCGCGACCAGGGCGACCGCGTCGCCGACCGCGGCCACCACCTCGTGCCCCTCCTCGACCAGCAGCCGGGCCAACCCCTCCCGCAGCAGGGTCGAGTCCTCGGCCAGGATCACCCGCACGGCAGCTCCGCGACGACAGTGGTCGGGCCACCGGGCGGGCTGTCCACCCGGAACCGGCCGTCCAGCGCCGCCACCCGGCGGGCCAGCCCGGCCAGGCCGCTGCCGGTCGGGTCCGCGCCACCGATCCCGTCGTCCTCGATCGTCACCACGACCGCATTCTGCCCCGGCGCCACCCCGACCACGACCCGGCCGGCGCGGGCATGCTTGGCCGCGTTCGTCACCGCCTCCGACACCACGAAGTACGCGGCGGTCCGGACCCGGTCCGGCGGCTGCTCGACCAGCCGGTAGTGGATCGTCACCGGCACCCCGGCCCGCTCGCCCACCCCGGCCAACGCGTCCTGGAGGCCGAGGTTGTCCAGCGCGGCGGGATACACCCGCCAGGCGACCTCGCGCAGATCGTCCAGGGCCGTACGGGACTCCTCGTGCGCCTGCCGGAGCAGCTCCCCGGCCCGGTCCGGGTCGTCGGTGCGGCGGGCCCGGCCGAGCAGCATGCCGAGCGCGACCAGCCGCTGCTGAAGACCGTCGTGCAGGTCCCGCTCGATCCGCCGCCGCTCGGCGTCGACCGCCTCGACGATCCCGGCCCGGCTCACCGCCAGCTCGCTGATTCGGCGCTCCAGCACCTCCCGGCCGCTCGGCCCGAAGAACCGCCGACCCAGCCGCCGGTCCAGCGTGGCCAGGCCGATCAGCCCCTGCACGACCAGGAACAAGCCGATCAGACCGAGCAGGAGCTGACCGGCGAACAGCAGCGGACGGCTCTGGCCGGCGACCCACTCACCGAGCCAGACCAGTCCGGCCAGGGCGCCGTACGCGAAGGCCAGCAGGACGAAGCCGCCGAGCAGGCCGACGGCCCAGCGCAGACAGAGGTACTGCACCGCGCGCCGACCGCTGTAGTCGTCGGCGTTGACGCTGCCCAGGAACGCCGCCAGGCGCCACCGCTCCACCTCGGCCAGGTGCCGGGCACCGGACTGGATCTCGCGTACCGCCGCCCGTCGGGCTCCCGGATGCGGCCAGACCGGCACCAGGATCAGCCCGGACCAGATCAGGTACGTCAGGTCCACCACCGCGGTAACCGCGCCGAGCAGGACCCCGACCACGAGACGTACGGCCCGGCCAACCAGTCGTACGGCCGCCGCTGCGAAACGGGCCGTTCTCGACATCGCGGCAGGCCGGTCCAACGGCGTGGCTAGCCGGCCGTACCGGCGGGTTCGGGCTGTCCCTGGGTGGTCGGCTTGACCGAGCGGAGCAGGACGGTGGCGACGTCGATCACCTCGACCTGATCGCCCGCCCCCTTGCCGTTCACCCCGTCGCTGATCATCGTGGTGCAGAACGGGCAGCCGACCGCGATCGTCTTCGCGCCGGTCGAGATGGCCTCCTCGACCCGCTCGACGTTGATCCGCTTGCCGATCCGCTCCTCCATCCACATCCGGGCGCCGCCGGCACCGCAGCAGAAGGAACGCTCGCTGTTACGCGGCATCTCGGTCAGCCCGTCGGCCGCCGCCGCGCCGAGCACCTCACGCGGGGGCGTGAAGACCCGGTTGTGCCGGCCCAGGTAGCAGGGGTCGTGGTACGTGACGCCGCCGTCGATCGGCGCGACCGGGGTGAGCTTGCCGGTGGCGACCAGGTGGGCCAGCAACTGGGTGTGGTGCACGACCTCGAACTGGCCGCCGAGTTCGCCGTACTCGTTGCCGAGGGTGTTGAAGCAGTGCGGGCAGGTCGCGACGATCTTGCGTTTGGCCGGCTCCCGGTCGCCGAACGCCTCGTTCAGCGTCTCGACGTTCTGCTGGGCGAGCATCTGGAAGACGAACTCGTTGCCGATCCGCCGGGCCGGGTCGCCGGTGCAGGTCTCGCCCTCGCCGAGGATGGCGAAGTTGACCCCGGCCTCGTGCAGCAGGGTCGCCACCGCGCGGGTGGTCTTCTTGGCCCGGTCCTCGAACGCCCCGGCACAGCCGACCCAGAAGAGGTATTCGAAGTCCTCGGTCTCGCCGACCCGGGGCACCTCGAAGTCGAGCCCCTTGGTCCAGTCCTCGCGGGTGTTCGGCGGGGCACCCCACGGGTTGCCCTTGTTCTCCAGGTTGCGCAGCATGACGCCCGCCTCGGGCGGGAAGTTCGACTCGATCAGCACCTGGTAGCGGCGCATGTCGACGATGTGGTCCACGTGCTCGATGTCGACCGGGCACTGCTCGACGCAGGCGCCGCAGGTGGTGCAGGACCAGAGCACGTCCGGGTCGATCACCCCGCCCTCCTCGGCCCCACCGATCAGCGGCCGGTTCCCCTCGGCGAGGGACAGTACGTCCAGGTGGGCGAGCTGGGCCTGGGTCGCCTTCTCCTCACCGGTCAGGTCCTTGCCCCCACCGGCCAGCAGGTACGGCGCCTTCGCGTACGCGTGGTCGCGCAGGCTCAGTACGAGCAGCTTCGGCGACAGCGGCTTGCCGGTGTTCCAGGCCGGGCACTGCGACTGGCACCGACCGCACTCGGTGCAGGTGCTGAAGTCCAGCAGTCCCTTCCAGGTGAACTGCTCCACCTGGGCGACCCCGAACTGGTCCTTCTCCGGGTCGGCCTCCTCGAAGTCGAGGGGCTTGCCCTCGCTCATCATCGGCCGCAGCGCACCGAGCCCGGAGCCGGGCTTGCCGGGGTCCCGCTTGAAGTAGATGTTGAAGAACGCGAAGAACCGGTGCCAGGCCACACCCATGGTCACGTTCAGCGCGATGACGATCACCCAGGTCATCGAGATGATGATCTTCACCATGGCGGTGACGCTGGTGCCGTCCGACCAGTCCGGCAGCACCGCCCCGACGGCGTGGCTGACCGGGGTGGCCCAGGCCGGGAACTCGAAGTGGTCGCCTGCGACCTTGAAACCCCGGATCAGGAAGCCACAGACGAGCACCGCCAGCACCACGGCCTCGACGAAGTAGCCCTGCCACATGGTCGAGCCGGTGAACCGGGACCGCCGCTCCGGGTTACCGGGACGGTTGCCCAGCCGGATGGCGATCAGCACCAGGATGCCGACCGTACCGAGGATGCCGATGATCTCGGTGGCCAGGCCGTACACCAGCCAGTGGCCGACCACCGGCAGCCCGCCGGTCGGGGTGACCACCTCGAAGTACGCCTCCAGCACCAGCAGCGAGAGCACCATGAAGGCGACCATCACGAGCCAGTGCGCGGCGCCGACCACGCTCCAGCGCAGCATGCGGGTGTGCCCGAGCGTCTCGGTCAGCATCGTCCGGGTACGCAGGGCGCGGTCACCGAAGCGCGTCGGGTCGGGCCGACCCGACCGGATCACCGCCAGCATCCGTTGCACCGCGCGGACCGCCAGCACCACCGCCACCACGGTGATGGTGGCGGCGACGGCCGTGGTGACGATCTGGACGCTGCCCATGCCCTGGCCTCCCGGTGTACGACGTGCCCGGCGACTGGCACGACCGCGGGGGTGCGATCGTGTTTGCAGCCTACGCGCTAAGTTACCCACTGGTAACGTGGGATTTCTCGCAGCCGGATACGCCGCCGTACGGACACCCTAGGCGGAGCCGGTCGGGACCTGCCGCGCCGGTCAGGGTGCGCGTACGCCGAGCCGGCGCCCGCGGGACGGTGCTGGCGCCGGCTGAACCGACCGACCTACCCGTACGGGACGGTCAGCGCGGGATGTCGTGCGAGATCTGTCTGATCCGGTTCGACCGGATCAGCGCCAACGGGAGAGCAGGGCCAACGAGCCCACCATGCCCCCGAAGCCGATCGCGAGGTTCCAGTAACCCCAGCTCTGAACGGGGTAGAGGGTCTCGGAAAGGTAGTAGACCACCAGCCACGCGATGCCAAAGACGATCAAGCTGACCGCGGTGATGGGCAGCCAGATCGGGCTAGGCTTGCGGGTCGCCGCCGTGCCCGAGGGGCGCACGTCGGTCGGGGGGGTGTAGACCTTTTTCTTGCGGACCTGCGACTTCGGCACGGCGCTCCTCCTGAGGGGGTGGCGATCCTCGTCCGGCCTGACAACCGGACGCAGGGGCGACGGTCCATGGCCAATAATGTTCGACAGCTAGCGTAGTCGCGATGGCCCGATCAGGCCATGAACGGGGCCAACCGGTTGCTCCCGGTGAACGGATCCGGCTACCGGGTGGGACACGGCGCCCACGGTACGAGAGATCGACACGATGGGGAGGACGGGCTCGGTGGAGTACACAACGGGTGTCATCTCCTGGCGCAAGGTGCTCCGTCGGGCGGTTGTCGGGCTACTGCCCCGCCGCTCGGGGCAGCGACGGCCCGGCTGGTCGGCCGCTGTGCCGTTGATCGCACTCGCCGCCGGTCTCCTCTTCACCACCTCGGCGACCACCGCGAACGGCACCTCGCTGCGGGAGGACCGCCGACCCGAACTCGCCCAGCTGATGAAGGACCGCCGGGACCAGGTGGTGGCCACCGAGAAACAGGCCGCGGACCTGCGGGCGCAGGTGGAGCGGCAGACCGAGTCGCTGGCCGGCTCCGACGCGCCGGTCGCCGCCCAGCGCGACCGCGCCGCCGCCAGTCGGGTGGCGGCCGGCTTCACCGCCCTGGCCGGGTCGGGCCTCGTGGTCGAGCTCAATGACGCTCCCCGGCTCGGCGACGACAGCCGGCCGGCGAACGCGAGCAACGACGATCTCGTGGTCCACCAGGGCGACGTGCAGGCGGTTGTCAACGCTCTCTGGGCAGGTGGGGCCGAGGGCATGTCCATCATGAACGTCCGCGTGCTCGCCACCAGCGCGGTACGCTGCGTAGGAAACACCCTGTTGCTACACGGACGGGTATATTCGCCGCCTTTCAAGATCACCGCAATTGGTGACCCCGCCGCCCTACAGCGGGCCCTCGCCGCCTCCGAGGGCGTCCGGTTGTTCAAGGACGCCGTGGACCACTTCCAACTCGGATACCAGGAGACAGTGGAGTCCAGCGTGACCGTGCCGGCCTTCGAGGGGTCAACCGGGCTGCGTACCGCCCAGGTGCCGGGGTGAGTTCGATCAGCGGCGACCCGTCGCACGACGAGCGCAATGGACGCCATCGTGCCCCGGACGCCGACGACCAGACCATGGTGATCCCCCGCTTCACCGATCCTGGTCCCCCCTCTGCCTCGACCCCGGCCGCTCCCCCGACGATCACGCCCCCCGCCGAACCGGGGCCGACGCCGGTGTCTCCGGCCCAGCACAACGGCACCACGAGCCCCGGCCGAACCCGCCCGTCGACCCCGGTCACCGCACCCGCCGTCCCGACCACGGGCGGCCCGACGGCGGCGACCCGGGACCTGACGGTGCCGACCCGGGACCCGACGGCGGCGACCGTGGACGCGACGGTGCCGATCCCCAGCGTCGGGGCGTTCGGGCCTGCAGCCCGGCCCGCGAAGTCGACCACCGCACCGTCCGACGGCCCGGCCAGGGTCTGGCCCGGTACGGTCGGGCCCACCGGTACGGCGTTGACCGGCCCTCCACCCGCCACCGGCGAGACCGGACCGGTCGCCGCCACTGCGATCGCTCCCGGCACCGGGTCGGAGCCGCAAGCCTCCGGACATCTCCGCCCCGCCCCACCCGAACGCGCCCGAACGATGCCGGTCCCGTCCGAACGCGCCCGAACCATGCCGGTCCCGTCCGAACGCGCCGAGCCGGCCACGCCCGGACCACCCCGACCGCCTGCCCCACCCCGCCCGCCTGCGCCACCCGGTTCGTCCGAACCCACCCAGCCGATTCCCGGCCCGGCCGACCGCACCGAGCCCATCCCGGGGCGATCCGACCGCACCCAGCCCGGTCCGGGCTGGTCTGACCCTGCCCGAGGCGGCGCCACGGGGGCATTCGAACGCCTTCAGGCCGCTCTGGCGGCACCCGACCGCGCCCAGGCCACCACGGGGCCGGCTGACCGTTCCCCAAGCACCGCAGGGCAGCCTGACCGCGCCCGGGCCGCCGCAGGGCCGGCTGACCGTACCCAGCAGATCCCCGGAGCGGCCGAGTGGGCGGCCCTGGGCGCGGAGTGGCAGCCGACGGCAGCGACCACGGCGGCCACCGGAGCCGGACCGAGCACGCCCGCGATCCGGCCACCACTGCCCGCCTCGCCGCCGAGACGGCCCCCGGCCACCCCACCGCGGCCGGACAACTCAACGATGATCATTTCGGCGGTGCCGGCCGGGGATCCGTCGGCGACGACCCTGCTGCCGGCGGTAACCCCTCGGAAACCGAAACCGAAGTCGAAGCCGGAGGCGCACGTCACGACCCTGCTGCCGATCGTGAGCGGCGGGGGACGGACGAAGCGGGAGCCGACCGACGGCGACCAGCGCCCGGACACGGACCGGGACGGCCCGGACGACAAGGCCGGGGCCGATTCCAGATCACGACGGGGTGAGCGGGTGGTGAAACTTCGCCCGGAGCGTACGGACGAGGGCTACAAGAGCGTCTACTCGGAGTTGACCCGACCGACCATCGGCTCGCGGATCCGCACCGGGCTCCGGTTCAGCGGCGAACTCATGATCACATTCGGCCTGGTCATCCTGCTCTTCGCCGGGTACGAGATCTGGGGCAAGTCGGTCATCGTCAACGCCCACCAGAGCGACCTGAGCCAGGAACTTGAGCAGGCCTGGGCGGACGAGCCCGCACCGGACCCGACCGTCGGCCCGACCCAGGGACCCGGAGTCGCCCCGCCCAAGGCGCCACCCGGTGGAAAGCCGATGGCCTCGCTCTACATCCCGAAGCTCGACAAGAGCTGGGTCGTGGTCGAGGGCGTCACCCAGAAGGACATCCGGTACGCGCCCGGCCACTACCCGAACACCGCCCTGCCCGGTCGGGTAGGCAACTTCTCGGTCGCCGGCCACCGCAACAAGGCCACCTTCTGGCGGCTGGACGAGTTGAAAGACGGCGACGTGATAGTGGTCGAGTCAAAGACCGACTGGTACGTCTACAAGGTCACCGACAACATCATCGTCAAGCCGACCCAGGTCGAGGTGGTCGCGGCCGTACCGGGTAAGCCCAAGGCCAAGGCGACCAAGGCGATGCTCACGCTGACCACCTGCAATCCGAAGTTCGACAACTACCAGCGCCTGATCGTGCACGCCGAGTTGGCCCGTACCCAACCGAAGTCGGCCGGGCAACCGGACGAGCTGAAGGGCTGAGCCGTGTACGCCTGGATCTGGCGACGACTACCATTTGGCCTGGTCGGCAAGCTGGTCGGCTCGGTCGCGCTCACTGCGGCGACGGTGGCTCTGCTCTGGTACGTGGTGTTTCCCTGGGCCGAGCCGCTGCTGCCGTTCGACGACGTACAGGTGACCCAGGACGGCGGCGGCCCCGACGGGGTCGACTCCGGCGAGGACGCCGGCGTCGGCGGCGACCCGGCGACCGGCGGCGACCACTCGGTGCCGTACGACACCGATGCGAACAACACCCCGCCCCCCAGCCCGAACAGGTAACCCGATGCGCGTCCTGGTGATCGACAACTACGACTCCTTCGTCTTCAATCTGGTCCAGTACCTGGGCCAGCTCGGAGTCGACTGCGAGGTACGCCGCAACGACGAGATCGAGCTCGCCGAGATCGGCCGGCTCGGCGTCGCCGGGGTGCTGCTCTCACCGGGACCGGGTACGCCCGAACGCGCCGGCATCTGCCTCGACGTGGTTCGCGAGTACGTGGGTGTCCTACCGATCTTCGGTGTCTGCCTGGGCCACCAGGCCATCGGTGTCGCCTTCGGGGCCACCGTGACCCGCGCCCCCGAGCTGCTGCACGGCAAGACCTCCCAGGTGCAGCACAAGTCGGTGGGGGTGTTGGCCGGCCTGCCCGACCCGTTCACCGCCACCAGGTACCACTCGCTGGCCGTCCTGCCGGAGACGCTGCCCGACGAGATCGAGGTGACCGGCTGGACCGAGTCCGGCGTAGTGATGGCGATGCGGCACCGAACGCTGCCGATCGAGGGGGTGCAGTTCCACCCCGAGTCGGTGCTGACCGAGGGCGGTCACCTGATGCTGGCCAACTGGCTGGCCGCCTGCGGCCACCCGGAGGCACTCGACCTGGCCCCCGCGCTCGCCGCCGAGGTCGACGCCCGCCGCCGCTCGGCCTTCGTCACCGTCTAGCCACGGCCGCGTCTCTCCGGGCGTGACCCGGCGGCGGCCGTACCCCTTCTTTCGACGGCGGAGCGAACCGCCGCCGTGCTAGCGGATGCCGCTCCTGGTCGGCCGCACGCTCGGGATCGGGTTGGGGATGACCGGCGTGCCGCCGCCCGCGCCAGTGCCACCGGTCGGCGTCGGAGTGGGTGTCGGGGTGGTCGGATTCGTGGGCGGCTGTTCCCGTGCCTGGGTCACGGTGAGCACGATCTCGGTGCCGGGGGCCCGCTTCTGACCCTGGCCGATGCTCTGCTTCTCCACCCGTCCGGCGTCCTGCGGGTCGACCTTCGAGCCGAACACGATCCGCACGTCGAACCCGAGGTTGTCCAGCGTGTTCTCGGCGTCGTCGCGGGACTCGCCGACCACGTACGGGACGGTCTTGAGGTTGCCGGTGGCGACCTCGACGGTGACCTTCGAGCCCTTCGGAACCGACGCGTCCGAGCCGGGCGTGAGCTTGAGCACGGTGCCCTCTTGCTTGTCGCTCAGCACGTCCTTGCGTACGGGCTCCAACCCGGCCGCCTTCAACGCCGCGGCGACGTTCTCGTACGGGTTGCCGACCTGGTTCGCCGGCACCTTCACCGACTCCGGTCCCCCGCACAGACGCAGGGTGACCGCGGTGTTCGGCTGGACCGCCTGCCCCGCGCCCGGATCCTGCGAGACGACGGTGTCCTTGACGCAGGTGTCGTTGAACTCCCGATCACCGAGGGTGGGCCTGAATCCCTGCTTCTGAAGTGCGGCGACGGCGACCGCCTCGGACTGCCCGACCACCGCCTGCACTTCGATCGTGTTCGACTTGCCGTTTTGGTAGATCAGCAGACCGGCCACCAGTGCGATCACCGCGAGTACGCCGAGCCCGCTGAGGGTGGCGAGCACCCAGGCCGAGGCACGGCGGCTACGCGGGTCGCCGACCCGGGCCGGCGCCGGTCGGGTTCCGCCGCCACCGGGGCGGCTGACGCCGGCCGGCGGTAGGGCGCTGGTCTCGTCGTCGCGCAGCACCGGGGTGGCCATGACCGGTCGACCGGCCGCCGCCCGGAGCAGGTCGGCGCGCATCTCGCCGGCACTCTGGTAACGGTTGAGCGGGTTCTTGGACAGCGCCTTGAGCACTATCGCGTCGATCGGCGGGGTGACGTCCCGGTTGATGTCGCTCGGCGCCGGCGGGTCCTCCCGTACGTGCTGGTACGCCACGCTGACCGGGCTGTCGCCGACGAACGGGGGGTGTCCGCAGAGCAGTTCGAAGATCACGCAGCCGGCCGCGTAGACGTCCGACCGGGCGTCCACCGGCTCGCCGCGGGCCTGCTCGGGCGAGAGGTACTGGGCGGTTCCGATGACGGCGCTGGTCTGTGTCATCGTGGTGGCACCGCTGGCCAGGGCCCGCGCGATGCCGAAGTCCATGACCTTGACCTGGCCGTTGAGGGTGAGCATCACGTTGCCGGGTTTGATGTCCCGGTGGATGATGCCGTGCCGGTGGCTGAACTCCAGCGCGGCGCAGATGTCGGCGGAGAGCTCCAGGGCGCGCCGGGGCATCAGCCGCCCCTCGGCGGCGAGCACCTCCTTGAGGGTGCGCCCGTTGACGAACTCCATGACGATGAACGGCAGCGTCTCGCCGGTCGGGGCGATTTCCTCGCCGGTGTCGTAGACGGCGACGATGGCCGGGTGGTTGAGGGACGCGGCGTTCTGCGCCTCCCGGCGGAAGCGCATCTGGAAGGTGGCGTCCCGAGCCAGGTCCGTACGCAGCATCTTGATCGCGACGTCCCGGCCGAGCCGGAGGTCGCGCCCCCGGTGCACCTCGGCCATGCCGCCGTAGCCGAGCAGCTCGCCGACCTGGTACCTGCCACCCAGCAGGCGGGCCTGCGCAGTCATCGCGTCTGTCGTCCTTCGCTCATCTGGGTCATCCGGGCGCCGTACCCGTACCGCTCTATCCGACGGTACGACGCATATTGCGAAACGTCGCCTTCGTTGACTCTCTGCAAGCTAGACGTCACTGTCCGCAAGCCGTAGTTGCCGCCGGAATCCTGTTTGTTGCCCTTCGTCAGGGAGTAGGAAATCACGCCGGAGCAGATCAGGACTATGAGCCCGAGCACCACCGCGAGCGCCACCACCAACGACCGGTTGGCCGGCGACGGGGGGCGGGACGCCACCGCCGCCGGTGGCGGAGCGTAACTGAGCTCCTGCCGTGGTCGGGGAGTCGGCACCGAGGCCGCTCCCCGGTGGTATCCCGCCGGCTGCGGCGGGGCGGCCGGCGAGCCGGGCCGGTTCGGGACCGGGGCGGCCGCTGCCGGCGGGTAGGCGGGGCCCACCCTGGTCGCGCCCGGCCCCATCGGCGGCGCTCCGGAGACCGGGCCGGCAACCGGTGAACCCGGCGGCACCGAACCGGGATAGCCGGCCGGCCGACCCGGCTGTGCCGGGGCCGGCGGCGACGGGTGCACGGCGGCCCGGTTGGGCTGCGCCGGCGCGGGGTGTACCGGCGGGCGCATCGGCGGCGCCGGGGTCGCGGCCTGCCGGGCGACCGCGGCCAGCGTGGCCGCTGTGGGCCACCGGGCCGCCGGATCCTTGGCCATCGACCGCTCGACAATCGCCCGTACGGCCGGCGGAATGTCCGCCGGCAGCGGCCGGGGAGCGTCCCGTACGTGCTGCATGGCGATGTCGAGCGGGTTCTCCCCCTCGAACGGTCGCCGGCCGGAGAGGCACTGGTAGGCGACCACACCGAGGGCGTAGACGTCCGAGGCGGGCGACGCGGTGGACCCGGTCGCCTGCTCCGGCGAGATGTAGGAGGCGGTGCCGAGCACCGAGCCGGCCGCGGTGAGCTGGCCGACGAGCGCGGAACGGGCGATGCCGAAGTCGGTGAGCACCAGCGTGCCGTTCGGCCGTACCAGCAGGTTGCCCGGCTTGACGTCGCGGTGCACGATGCCCTTCTCGTGCGCCGCGTGCAACGCGTCGGCGGCCTGCGCCACCAGCGCCATGGTGCGCGCCGGGGTGAGCCGGCCGACCCGACCCAGGGTGGTGGAGAGCGCGTCGCCCTCGACGTACTCCATCACCAGGAAGGCGATCTGCTGGTCGCTGCCGTAGTCGTAAACGTCCACCACGCCGGGGTGGTTGATCGTCGCCATCGTCCGGGCCTCGCCCCGGAACCGCTCGGCGAAGCCGGGCTCGTCGAGCAGCGCCGGCAGCAGGATCTTCACCGCGACCGTACGGCCGAGCACCTCGTCCGTACCGCGCCAGACGTCACCCATGCCGCCACCGGCGATCCGCTCGTCCAGGCGGTAGCGGTTGCCGAGCAGAACGCCGGGGCTGAGCATTACTTGCCTCCCCCGTCCTGGATGACCGCTTGCATGATCTTGCCAGCGATCCGGGCCGCCTCGGAACTGCCGCCGCTGCCGGCCGCCTCCAGCAGCACCGCCACCGCGGAGATCGGCTTGCCGTCCTTCATCACGAAGCCGATGAACCAGCCGTGGTCCTGCGTGCTCGCGTCGGACTGGGCGGTACCGGTCTTGCCACCCACCTGGTAGCCGCTGATCTTGGCCTGGTTACCGGTGCCGTTGGTGACCACGCTGAACATCATGTCCCGCAGGTCGCTGGCGACCTGCGGGCTGACCGACTGGCGCAGTTCGCGCGGGTCCGCGGTGTAGTAGTCGGTGGTCCGGTCCGGCCCGAGCAACTGCTGCACCAGGTACGGCCGCATCTGCTTGCCGTTGTTCGCCACCGTGGCTGCGATCATCGCGCCTTCCAGCGGGGTCATCCGGACGTTGTTCTGGCCGATCGCCGACTGCGCCAGGGCCGCCGGGTCGTCCCCGCCGTCCGGGTTCTGGATGTCTCCGGTACGGCTGGCCGCAGTGGCCATCCCGCCCTCGTCGAGCCGGCCGACGGTCAGGTCCTCGTCCTCGAAGCCGAAGTTCCGCGCGGTTTCCTTGACCTTGTCCGCACCGAGTTGTACGCCGAGCCGCGCGAAGCCCGTGTTGCACGACTCGGTGAGCGCGTCGATCAGGGTGACCTCCGCCTCCGGGCAGATGCTCGGCGCGGCGTTGCGGATCTCCGTGCCCGAGGTCGGCGCGGTGTAGCTGGAGCCGGCCGGGATCCTGGTGTCCTTCTTGTAGCCGGCCTCCAGCGCGGCGGCGGCGTCGATCACCTTGAAGGTCGAGCCGGGCGGCTGGGTCTCGGAGAGCGCGCGGTTGCGCAGCGGCCCGTTCGGGTCGTTCTCCAGCTTCTTGTACGCCTCGCTCGCCGCCTTGGTCTCGTGCGTGGCGAGCGTGTTGGGATCGAAGCTCGGCATGGAGACCAGGGCCTGGATCGCCCCGGTGGTCGGGTTGATCGCCACGGCCGCGCCCTTGACCGCGTCGACCCTGTTCTTCGACATCTCGTCGAACGCGGTCTGCTGGGCCCGACGGGACAGGCTCAGTAGCACGTTGCCGCCGGCCGTCTGGTCACCGGTGAAGAGGTCCCGGACCCGGTCGCCGAAGAGCTGGTCGCTGGTGCCGTTCAGGAAGTCGTTCTCGCTCCGCTCGATGCCCGTCGGCCCGATGTTGACCGGCTGGTAGCCGAGCACGTGGGCGTACATCGGCCCGTCGACGTACGAGCGGAGGAACTTCAGCTTGCCGCTGGTCTCCTTGCTGCTGGCCAGGGCGGTGCCGCCGGCCTCGATGTTGCCGCGCTTGCGGTCGTACTGGGCGACCTGGACCCGACCGTTGTAGTCGCTGGTGCGGTATTCGTCGGCCTTGTAGCCCTGGACCCAGTTCAGATTCACGAAGAGCAGGCCGAACAGGACCATCACGACCACACCGACCCGACGCAGTGGCGCGTTCACGGGCGAATCACCTCCGTTGGGGCACCGTGCAGCTGGGCCGGTGGTGTCCCGGACCCGCCCGCCGGACGTCCGGGCGTGGAACCGTCCACCGGCCGCCGGGCCGCGTCGGAGATCCGCAACAGCAACGCCACCAGCAGCCAGTTCGCCATCAGCGACGATCCACCGGCGGAGAGGAACGGGGTGGTCTGGCCGGTGAGCGGGATCAGTTTGCTGATCCCGCCGACGATGACGAAGACCTGCAACCCGAGGGTGAAGGCGAGACCACCGGCGAGCAGCTTGCCGAACGAGTCGCGTACGGCGAGCGCGGCCCGCAGCCCGCGTTCCACGATCAGCAGATAGATCACCAGCAGCGCGGTCAGCCCGAACAGGCCGATCTCCTCACCCATGCCGGCGAAGATGAAGTCGTTGTGCACCTCGGGCACCTCGGTCGGCTGACCGCCGCCCGGCCCGGCGCCGAACAGACCTCCGGTACCGAGCCCGAGTAACCCCTGCACGAGTTGGTAACCGTCGTCGTACGGTTTGTCGAACGGGTGCAGCCAGATCTCGGCGCGCAGGTAGAAGTTGGCGAACGGACCGCCGACCGTGCTGCCCAGGAAGTACGCCAGGAAGGCGCCGCCGAAGAAGAGCACCAAACCGATGATCAACCAACTGACCCGTTCGGTGGCGATGTAGAGCGTCACCACGAACATGCCGAAGTAGAGCAGTGAGGTGCCGAGGTCCTTCTCGAAGATCAGGACCATCAGGCTGACCAGCCAGACCCCGATCACCGGCCCGAGGTCCCGCCCGCGCGGGAAGTCGATGCCGAGGAACCGGTGGCTCGCCAGCGACAGCACCTCGCGCTTGCGGACCAGGTAGTACGCGAAGAAGACCAGCAGGGCCAGCTTGGCGAACTCACCGGGCTGGATGGAGAACCCGCCGATCATGATCCAGAGCTTGGCACCGTTGATCTCGGAGTACCGGCTCGGCAGCACCGCCGGGATCAGCACCAGCACGATGCCGGCGAGGCCGAGCGTGTACGCGTACCGGGAGATGGCCCGGTGGTCACGGACCAGGAAGAGAAGCACGGCCGCGAAGACCACCGCGCCCAGGGTCCAGGCCAGCTGCCGGCCGCCGGTGCCCGCGAAGATCGGGAAGTCGGCCCGTGCCTCCGGCGCCAGGTCCGGGTCGACCAGGTCGAGCCGGCGCAGGAAGCCCACACCCAGCCCGTTGATCAGGGCGACCGCCGGCACCAGCACCGGGTCGGCGTACGGCGCCAGGTAGCGGATGACCAGGTGCAGACCGAGGAACACCGCGGTCAGCGCCGCGGTCGGCACCCAGAAGTCCATCGTGACCGTGTCGAGCAGGTTCGCCTCGACGGTGGCCGCGTACACGGCGACCAGCGCCATAGCCAGCAGGAGCAGCGCCAACTCGGCGTTGCGCCGGGACTTGGTGTCCCGGACGCGTGGCATCTCACCCGTGACTGCGGGCGCTGGCGGCGGTCCGGCTGGGGCAGTCACGATGAGTCCCTCGGATCGTTCGATCTCACGGTCACTCGGGCGACCGGCATCCCGCCGGGTCGGGGGTGGCCGGCGGCAGGGTGTCGGACGGGAGCAGGTCGGGGCTGGCAGGGTCGGTCGGCGCCGGCGCGCTCGGGGTGATACCCGAACCCGCCGCGGGCGACGACGGACCGCCGGGGGTGCCGTTCACCGCCGGCGTACCGGCAGGGGGTGCGGCCGGCGTTGTCTGGCTCGGGGCCTCGCTCGACGGCGAGGGGCTCGGCGGGCAGGTCGGCTTCAGGTTCGGGTTGCCCGGCCGGTCGACGGTCAGCTCGGAGAGCAGCCGTTCCGCGTCCGGCTCGTCCTTGGCCTGGATCCCCTGCTTGACCTGCTCCTGGGCGGCGTTGGTCAGGTCGTCGAGCTCGGCCCGGCTGGTCGCGTGCACGCTGGACAGGTCCAGCCCGGCGATCTGGCCGGGCACGCCGCGGAAGACGGCGAGTTGCCCGGTCTCCGTGGCGCCGACGTAGAACTGTCGCTGGCTGTAGGTCCAGCCGCCCCAGAGACCGCCGCCGAGGATGCCGGCCAGGACGATCAACTGCACCGCCGTACGCAGCGGTCGGCGTCGGGGCCGGTCGGAGTCGTCGTCGCCGTTCGCCGAGGCGTTCACCGGCTCCGGGCTGGCCGGGCGCGGCGGGGTGAGCGCCGAGGCCCGAGCGGCCGGCGTCGAGTCGTCGGCCGACGTGGCCATTCCCCGGTCCCGTGCGGCGGCACCGCCCACGATCGGCGCGGCTTCGAGGATGTCCTGGTCGGTGGCGTCGGCGATGACCACGGTGATGTTGTCCGGGCCGCCACCGCGCAGCGCGAGCTGGACCAGCCGCTCCACGCACTGCTGCGGGTCGGTGTACTCGCGCAGGGTCTGCCCGATGGTCTCGGCGCTCACCACGCCGGAGAGGCCGTCGCTACAGATCAGGTAGCGGTCGCCCGGCAGCACCTGCCGGACGGAGTACTCCGGGTCGATGTCGCGGCCGTCCAGGGCCCGGGTGAGCAGCGACCGCTGCGGGTGGCTGCTCGCCTCCTCCAGGGTGATCCGGCCCTCGTCGACGAGCATCTGGACGTAGGTGTCGTCCTTGGTGATCTGGCCGAACTCACCGTCGCGCAGCAGGTACGCGCGGGAGTCACCGATGTGCACCATGCCGATCTTGCTGCCCGAGAACAGCGTCGCGGTCAGGGTGGTGCCCATGCCCTCCAGGTGCGGGTTGGCGTCCACCGTGTCGCGGAGTTGCTGGTTGGCGGTATCGACGGCGGAGCGCAGCGCGTCGACCAGAGCATCCCCGGGGACGTCCTCGTCGAGCGGCGCCATCGCACCGATGACAATGTTGCTGGCGACGTCACCGGCGGCCATGCCGCCCATGCCGTCCGCCACGGCGAGTAGCCGCGGACCGGCGTAGACGGAGTCCTGGTTTCCGTCTCGGATCAGACCGCGGTCGCTGTGGGCCGCATAGCGCAGGGTCAGAGTCATGGCCGTAACTCAAGAGAAGTGCGGCCGATCCGGATCGGCACGCCGAGGGGGACGGGGGTTGGTCCGGTGACCTTAGCGCGATCGAGGTACGTGCCGTTAGTCGAGCCGAGGTCTTCTACGAACCACTGGCCCGAGCGGGGCACCAGTCGGGCGTGTCGGGCCGAGGCATAGTCGTCGGTAATCACCAGGGTGGAGTCCTCCGCGCGGCCGATGGTGATCTGCCCTTCACCCAGAGTGATCCGGGTGCCGGCGAGCTGACCGGCGGTGACGACGAGTTGGTGAGCCGCTCTGCCGCGCTTCACCTTCGCTGGCTTGCCCTGTCCGGTCACCGCGCCGATCCCCCGTGGCGCCGCGACCAGACGACTGGACCGGGCGCCGGCGAAGAGGTCTCGACGGATCACCCCGACCACGGTGAAGACGAAGACCCAGAGCAGGACGATGAACCCGAACCGGGCAACGGTGATGACGAAGGGCGCCAAGTTTTTAGCCGTCCACTCGGAACGTGAGGGTGGTCGTCCCGAGCTGGACCATGTCACCTGGATTGAGCGCGACCGCCGAGACCCGCTGGCCGTTGACCATCGTGCCGTTGGTCGAACCCAGATCGGTGAGCACCACCTGGGCGCCGTCGAAGTCGAGCCGGGCGTGTCGGCGGGAGATGCCGACGTCGGGCAGCCGCAGGTTGGCCTGGTCGCCCCGGCCGATCACGGTCGAGCCCATCTGCAACGGGTAGCTGCGCCCGTCACCGGAGACCAGCCGCACGTTGCGGCCGCCACCGTGGCCGGGCGGCGGGCCGTAGCCACCACCCTGCTGCTCGTACGGCGGATAGCCGCCCTGACCGGGCTGCTCGTACGCCTGCTGCTGCACCGGCGCGACGTCGCCACCGGTGTAGACCTCGGCCGTGACCCGGAACATGCCGGTGTCCAGCCCGTCGCCGCGCTCGATCTCGACGATCACGTCGCCGTAGACCGTCCACGCCTGCTCGCCGATGAACTCGGCCTGCGACTGGGCCAGCTCCTGGGCCAGCGCGGCGGCGTACGGCGCGAGCCGGCTGTGGTCGTACGGCGAGAGATCGATCACGTAGCGGTTGGGCACGAGAGTGCGCCCACCAGCCAGGATCGCCTTGTGCGCCTCTGCCTCCCGCTGCATCGCGTTGAGGATCTCCACTGGGTGGACGACCCCCTTGAACACCTTTGCGAAGGCCCCCTCGACCAGGCCTTCCAGACGCTTCTCGAAGCGTTGCAGCACGCTCACCGGCTCCTCCTCGGGTCCCGAGGACATGATGGTATCCGGCCGTCGCACACGCGGCTTGCACGCCGCTCGGCCGTCCGCTGCCGACCCGTACTTGAGGGCCGGAGTCCTCGTGCTAGTGTTCCATGCGCCGCAAGCGGTAACGCCCACGGTCGCAGTACGAACAGCGTAATATGTCCCGGCGTCAGTCGTAGAACTGGCTGGGATAAGCTGAAGTTGGTTGGGCCCGAGCGGGGCTTGGAACAGAGCGATCTGTCCCGGGCTTGGCGCACGGGGGAGTGGCGGAATGGCAGACGCGCACGGTTCAGGTCCGTGTGCCCGAAAGGGCGTGGGGGTTCAACTCCCCCCTTCCCCACCAACTTGAAGGGCCTCGCGTTCACGCGGGGCCCTTCACTCGTCTCCGGGCACGAGTGCCCGGCCCGGGTCGGCGCCACGTTATGCTCCGGTGGTTCACGGTCGCCGAGGATCCTGGAGTGTCGTGTGAGTGTCGCGCTGGTGACCGGATCAGGCGGTCTGATCGGCTCCGAGGCGGTCCGGCACTTCGCCGGCCTCGGTCTCGACGTTGTTGGCATCGACAACGACATGCGCCGGCAGTTCTTTGGCGCCGAGGCGTCCACCGCGTGGAACGTACTGCGGCTGACCAGCGACCTCGGCGGGGCGTACACCCATCGGGACGCCGACATCCGCGACCGGGACGCGCTGGCGGAGATCTTCCGCCGATACGGCCGCGAGATCTCGGTGGTGATCCACACGGCCGCGCAGCCGTCGCACGACTGGGCCGTCCGGGACCCGTTCACCGACTTCGACGTCAACGCCGGCGGCACGCTCAACGTGCTGCAAAACGTGCGTGAGCACGCGCCCGAGGCGGCGTTCATCCACTGCTCGACCAACAAGGTCTACGGCGACCGGCCGAACAGCCTGCCGCTGGTCGAGCAGGAGACCCGCTGGGAGATCGACCCCGAACACCCGTACGCGGACGGGATCAAGGAGGACATGTCGATCGACGGCACCCTGCACTCCGTCTTCGGCGCCTCGAAGGTCGCCGCCGACGTGATGGTGCAGGAGTACGGCCGCTACTTCGGCATGCGCACCGCCTGCTTCCGGGGCGGCACGCTCACCGGCCCGGCGCACTCCGCCACCGAACTGCACGGCTTCCTCGCGTACGTGATGCGCTGCAACATGGAACGCCGGACGTACAAGATCTTCGGGTACAAGGGCAAGATGGTGCGGGACGCGATCCACAGCCACGACGTGGTGAGCGCGTTCGAGGCGTTCTTCCGCAACCCCCGCTCGGCCGCGGTCTACAACCTCGGCGGTGGGCGTCACTCGAACTGCTCGCACCTGGAGGCGTTCGCGCTGGCCGAGGAGATCTCCGGCCAGGCGATGATCACCGAGTACCGGGACGAGAACCGGGTCGGTGACCACCAGTGGTGGATCGGTTCCAACGCGTCGTTCCAGGCCCACTACCCGGACTGGAAGCAGATCTACGACGTACCGATGATCCTGCGGGAGATCTACGAAGCCAACGTGGACAAGTGGACACCGCAGGCATGACGGCACGGGTGCCATGAGTGGGTGTCACGGCTCGACCAGTCAGCTCAATCACGGGGGTCACCGCGCCGCCCGGCGCAGCAAGGGAACGCGATGATCTCCAAGGGTAAACGGAACGTGCTCGGCGTACTGGTGGACGCGATCGACTACGACGCCGCCGCGACCGCAGTGATCACCGCCGCACAGGAGCGCCGTCCGTTCGCGCTCACCGCGCTGGCCGTACACGGGGTGATGACCGGCGTACTGGACCCGCCGCACAACGCCAGGCTGAACTCGTTCGACGTGGTCACGCCGGACGGCCAGCCCGTCCGCTGGGCCCTCAACCTGCTGCACGGCGCCGCCCTGACCGACCGCGTCTACGGTCCGACGCTGACGCTGCGCGTCCTGTCCCGCGCCGCCGACGCCGGCCTGCCGGTCTACCTGTACGGCTCGACCGAGGCGACCCTGGCCCGGCTGGTGCCAGCGCTGGAGCAACTCTTCCCGGCCCTGAAGTTCGCCGGCGTGGAGCCGTCCAAGTTCCGTCAGGCGCGGCCGAACGAGGAGAACGAGATCGCCGACCGGATCCGCGCCTCGGGCGCCCGGGTCGTGCTGGTCGGGCTCGGCTGCCCCCGCCAGGAGGTCTTCGCGTACGCGATGCGCCCGCTGCTGGACATGCCGCTGCTCGCCGTCGGTGCCGCCTTCGACTACCACGCCGGTCTGCTGCGCAAGCCGCCCCCGTGGATGCAGCGGGCCGGACTGGAGTGGCTGTGGCGACTCGGCCTGGAGCCGGGCCGCCTGTGGCAGCGCTACCTGGTGCTGAACCCCGCCTACCTGGCCCGCCTGACCGCCCAGAAGACCAAACTCTGGCGCGCCACCCCCCCACCCCCCGCCACCGAACCTCCCCCCACCTTTTCTGTTTAGTTGGCGCTCTGCTGGCTGGCGCCGGCTTCGCCGTCGCTGGCTCGCTCCGCTTCGCGCCGCCCAATGCGGTGACTTCGTCGACTCGCGACCTCGCTTGCGCTGGGGCGGCGGCTGGGGTGGGTGGGCTGGGTGGGGGCGGCAGATGTAGGGAAAGAGTGCTTATCCGGGCTTGGATGGGCACTCTTTTTCTGTGTTTGGGTCATGGCTGGGGGTGGGAGAGGGGTGGGGGTGGGCTTTGGGCAAGCGCTTTCCTATGCTGGGCGCATGATGAGGAGCGATGGGGAGTTGAGTCCGGGGCGGCTGGTGCCGAAGATCGAACGGCTCTGGGCGTTGTCGGCGGAGAAGATCGACTCGATCGAGCGGAGTTGTCCGGCGGGTTCGCCGTCGCCGGTGTTCACGGTCGAGGGCCGGTACACCGCGCGGGGGTGGACCGAGTGGACCCAGGGCTTCCAGTACGGCTCCGCGCTGTTGCAGTACGACGCCACCGGTGAGCGGCGGTTCCTCGACATCGGGCGGGAGCAGACCGTGGCGGTGATGGCCAGCCACGTCAGCCACATCGGCGTACACGACCACGGGTTCAACAACGTCAGCACGTACGGCAACCTGTGGCGGCTGATGAACGAGGGGCGGATCCCGGACGACCGGGGCGAGCGGCACTTCCACGAGCTGGCGCTGAAGCTCACCGGCGCGGTGCAGGCGGCCCGGTGGCGGGACACGATCGACGGCACCGGCTACATCTACTCGTTCAACGGGCCGCAGTCGCTCTTCGTCGACACCATCCGCTCCTGTCGGGCACTGGCCGTGTCACACCTGCTCGGGCACGTACTGATGGGTGAGCGGGACGAGCGGATCTCACTGCTCGGCCGGTTGATCGAGCACGCCACGAACACCGCGCGGTGGAACGTCTTCTACGGCGAGGGCCGGGACAGTTACGACATCTCCGGTCGTACCGCACATGAGTCGATCTTCAACGTGAACGACGGCAGCTACCGGTGCCCGAGCACGCAGCAGGGCTACTCCCCGTTCAGCACCTGGACCCGGGGACTGGCCTGGGCCATGCTCGGCTTCCCCGAGCAGCTCGAATTCCTCGCCGTCCTGCCGGACGAGGCGTTCGAGCCGTACGGCGGCCGGGCCGGGGTCGAGGCGACGCTGCTCCGGGCCGCGATCGCCACCTGCGACTTCTACCTGGCCCACACCCCGGTCGACGGGATCCCCTACTGGGACACCGGTGCGCCCGGCCTGTCCCGGATGGGCGACTACCTGGAGCACCCGGCCGACCCGTACAACGCGCACGAGCCGGTGGACTCGTCGGCGGCGGCGATCGGGGCGCAGGGGCTGCTCCGGCTCGGCCGCTACCTCGGCTCGATCGGTCGGGTCGCCGAGGGGCAGCGCTACTGGCAGGCCGGGCTGACCGTCTGCGACACCCTGTTCGACGAGCCCTACCTGAGCACCGACGGTGGACACCAGGGGCTGATCCTGCACTCGGTCTACCACCGGCCGAACGGTTGGGACCACGTACCGGCGGGACAGCGGGTGCCGAACGGCGAGTCGAGCATGTGGGGCGACTACCACGCTCGTGAACTGGCCCTCTATGTCCAGCGGGTGGCCCGCGACGAGCCGTACTACACCTTCTTCGGGCCGGTGGCGGCGTCCGTACCGGTGATTGCGACGCCGGTCGGGGCGGCCCGGTGAGCCGGCGGCCGGTCGCGATCGTCACCGGCGGCTCCCGGGGCATCGGGCGGGGCATCGTGCTCTCGCTCGCCGGAGCCGGCTACGACGTCGTGGTCAACTACGCCAGCAACGCCGACGCCGCCCGCGAGGTCGGCAAGGAGGTGCAGGCGCGCGGTGGCCAGGCCCTACCGGTACGGGCCGACGTCTCGCAGCGGGCCGACCGGCAGCACCTGGTGGACGAAACCGTCAACACGTTCGGCCGGCTCGACCTGCTGGTGAGCAACGCGGGCGTGGCGCCCAACGTTCGGGCCGACCTGCTGGACGCGCAGGAGGAGTCCTTCGACCGGCTGATCGAGATCAACCTCAAGGGGCCGTACTTCCTGGTCCAGCTCGCCGCCCGGACGATGATCGAGCATCAGGCGGCGGGGATCGTCAGCAGTCCGAAGATCGTGATCGTCTCGTCGATCAGCGCGTACACGGCCAGCGTGAACCGTGGCGACTACTGCGTGAGCAAGGCCGGGCTGGCGATGACCGCCCAGCTCTACGCCGCCCGGCTCGCCGAACACGGGATCAACGTGTACGAGATCCGGCCGGGCATCATCGAGACCGACATGACCGGTGGGGTGAAGGAACGGTACGACGATCTGATCTTCAACCAGGGGCTGACGCCGATCCGCCGCTGGGGACAGCCCGACGACGTGGGCCGGGCGGTGGTCGCGGTCGCCACCGACCTGCTCCCGTTCAGCACGGGGCAGGTCATCGACGTCGACGGCGGCTTCCACCTGCGTACGCTCTAGCCGCTCACCGGCTCGGACGGATGCCCCGGGTCACCCCTACTGGACGAACTCCGGGGGCGGCCCAGGGCACGGCCCTGATTTCCCGCGCGGGGAACCGGACAATGCTGGACTGGTGGATATCGACCTGGCCGTGCTGATCGCGGTGGCCCTCGTGTGGCTGACCGCCGGCATCGTCGCGGATGGACTGCCGCAATCGGACAGTCCCCGCGCGCTGCGTCGTCGTACCACCTGGTTGTTGGCCCTGACGATGACCGGGCTCGGGGCGATGGCAGCGCTCGGGCTGGCCGCGCTGGTCGCGTCGGGCCCGACGGTGGCCGACCGCGCACCGCTCGTCCTGGCCCTGTCCGCCGTGCCGGCGATCGCCGTGGCGAAGCTGTCCGTACGGCGGCTCCGCCGGCTGCGGGCCGGTGCCGGCGCCTTTGCCGCGGCCCCGGACGCTCCGGTCCCGCCCGTGCTGCGGGCCGGCGCGGCGCATCCGATGGTCGCGTTGCCGCTACAGGTGGCCGGGCTGGTGATGCTGCCCGCAGTAGCGGCCGCCACCTCGATCGTCCCGCTGGCCGCGCCGGCCCTGGCCGGGCTCGCGCTCACCGTCGGCCTGGCCGCGGTCAGCATCATCGGCGTACGGCACGCGCTGCGGCACAGCCGGCTCGCCGAGGGTTCGACCGCGGTACGACCGGCCGTGCCGTCGTCTTCAGCGCGGGCGACCCGAGTCCTGCACGTATAGCAGTTCGAGAATTGCCCGCGCGGCTTCGAACCACCGGTCCAGCCATTCCTGGCGGGGCAGCGAGCCCTTCGACGGCAATTCGAGCAACAGCCCACGCAACAATGGGTGATCGACCAATGACTCCGGTTGCGGTTCGGCCCAGTCCGGCGGCGGATACACCGGCTCGGTGAGCCCGCCCAGGTCGAGCGACGGCAGTTTCGGCGGCCGGTTGACCGGCCCGGTCGATCCCAGGTCGGTCACCCCACCGTCGTGGGAGCCGAGGTCCTGGCCGGGAGGGCCGTCGTCGGCCAGCACACCGTCCCGTCGGGCACCGCGATACTTACCGGCGAGCCGTTCCGGCTTCGCCGACCCATTGCCCAGGTTTTCCGACCCAATCGTCATCCGTCTCGCCTGCCTCGCTCCGTCGCGAACCCGCGCGGCGGGTTGGCCCAGCGGGGTGCCGCGCCGCCTGGTACAACGACGCGGACCGGCGGTGGCGACGGCGTGGAACGGATCAGTAGCCGGCCACACCTGCCGTGACCTGCGGCGGAGCACTGGGAAGGGTGCCGGCGCGGGTGCCGGACATGGAGAGCGCGGGTGCCGGGGTCCGGACATGGAGAGCGCGGGCACCCATCGGGTGACCGCGCTCAAAGTGGCCCGCATGGTGCGTCTGACTAGCCCAGGTCGAACTCGCCGTCCTTGGCACCGCCGACGAAGGCGTCCCACTCGTCCGGCGTGAAGATCAAGGCTGGCCCGGCCGCGTTCTTCGAGTCACGAACGGCGATCGCGCCACTCACGAAGGCCACCTCGACGCAGTTGTCACAATTCGGCCCGCTACGCGAGCTCTTGTACCACGCCGCGCTGGTGAGGTCTACGCGAAACCCCTTTGTCTCCACTTCCACAATGGCTCCTCTGCTAACTTTCCAATAAGAGCTACGGAGTCCTCCGGACGAATGGCCGCTGCTCGAATATGGTCGAAAATAAAGGCGTACTTCTGCAATTCGTCGGCCTTTTCCAGGAAGAGACCACCCGTGGCATTTTCGGCGTACACCACCGGCGGGTCACCTGGTTCCGGAAAGTCGAGAATCGTGAAGGTGCCGTCCATGCCGGCATGCGCACCGACGTCGAACGGCAAGATCTGGATCGTCACATTCGGCTGATCGGCCGCTTCCACCAACCGCTTCAGTTGGTCGCGCATGACTTCTTCGCCACCGACCGGCCGACTCACCACCGTCTCATCGAGCACCACCCACACGTCGATCGGATCGTCTTGGCTCAGTAACGACTGACGACTCAACCGGACACGGACGCGTTGCTCGACTTCTTCGGCGGTGATGTCCGGGCGGGCCGAACGGATCATCGCCTTGGCGTAGTCCTCGGTTTGCAGCAGACCCGGCACGACCTGCTGCTCGTACGCCCGGATCGAGCCGGCAGCAGCCTCGAATCCGACGTATGCGCTGGTCAGTACGGTGCTGTAGGAGGCCCACCAACCCTTCTGTCGAGCCTCCCGGGCGATCTGCAACAGGTCTTCGCTCTCGACGCCGACGATGCCATAAATACTGATCATGTCGCGTACGTCACGAACTGTGGCAGTGGTATGGCCTGTCTCAATACGTGAGATTTTTGATTGCGAACATTCCAGCCGCTCGGCGACCACCTCGATTGTCACTCCGGCGGCCTCACGGAGCCGACGTAACTCAGCTCCCAGTCGGCGGCGGCGGATTGTCGGGCTCCGGCGCTCGGACACCGGGTCACCTCCGGTCGATCGCGCATGAGTTTCGGCCCGCCGCGGTGCGCGACCGTCGGGGCGGCGGGCGATCAGGTTCGCGGCGGGAAAAGGACGTACGTCAGCCGGCCGCGGCGGCGAAGACCGCCCCAGTGTGCCGGGTCCACACGCGACACTTCAAGCATCAGCGACACCGAACGCGCAAGAGCCATGCTGCAACTTGCATTGATCACGCTCTTCGTGCACCCTGTCCGTATGGCTCGGGTTACTCAGCGTTTCGATCTAGTGAGGTCGTGCACCGGCCCTCCCTATCTAACGGACGGTGCCGCCCTCCGCGCTACCACCCCAGCCGGACAAGCTCCGGGGTAATAGCCCCGCCGCTGTACGCCACACGGCTATGGCGGCTGGCGCGGTCCCGGAGTTGACGGGTGTTGGCCGGGCCGGCGTACGGACCGGCGCCGGTTCGACGCGGCCCGGCCAGCACCCCAGCCCACCGCTGCGGGCGGCGGGATACCGCGAGACACCGACAACGGGTTCCCGTGGCAAAGCTCACCAGCTCAATCGTCCAGCCAAGGTCAGTTCGGACAGGAGTCGATGTGCTTCCTCCCCGCTCAGGTGACGTCCTCCAGGTGACCCGCGCGGCGAGCGTCCAGTTCGCCGAGCCGATCCTCTTCCGGGTGATCCGGGCACACGACTGGCACACGTACGACGGATGGATCTGGCTCGACGGATACGAACTCAACAGCGCGCTGGACGCCGTCGCCCGTCGCTCGATCTTCGTACAGCTGGACGGGCTGCGCGCGGTCCGGCTCGCCGCTCCCGCGTCCCGACACCTCAACGCCGGACCACGGACCGTCCCGGGCCGCAACGCGTCGCCGATCCGGGTACGGGTCGGCTGACCCGTACCGGCGCGGGATGCGGCATCCCGGCGTTCGACCGGCACCGCCGGGCCCACCCCCATAGACTCGGGATGACCGTACGGCTCACAGAACGGACGAGTCGGGCGGCGAACCACTCGCAAGCGAGGCCCGAACCGCAGGGGTGGCCATGGCCACGAAATCCGGCGCTCGGCACCGCCCGACGCTGCCCGTCATGCTCCTTCCCGTACTCGTCGTGTTGCTCGGCGGCACGGCCGCAGGCTGTGGGAACGACGATTCCCGATCCACCGGCCCGGCCGCACTGACCTCACCCGCACCGCAGGAGCGGCCCGCCGACACGAACACCGTGTGGCCGTCGTACCCACTGCCGGACCAGCTCCGGTCGCCGACGCCGGACGGGTGGCCGACACCGCTGCCTCCCACCAGGTTGCCCGGCGGGTCCACACCACCGGAGGTGGTCGCCCCGATCCCACCGCCGGTCGACCCGACGCCACCGGCGGGCGGCGTCGGTGGCTCGGATTCGCTGGCCACCCGGTCGAGTGCCCACGCCACCGGCCCGGACCGGGCGATGGACCAACGACCGACGGGCTACCAGCGTTCACTGGTCTACTCGGGCCTGCTCGGGCTCCTCATCGCGGCGATCGGCCTCACCATGGTCGGCCGACGCCGCCGGCTCTGGTGATCCGCTCCGGCTCTGATGATCTCCGCTCCGGTCCCGGTGATCCACCCGCCCCGGTGATCTCCGTCGGAGCCACGTCGACCGGATGTCGGCGGATTCCGGCCCGGGGGATCAGCCTGTCGGTGTCGGGTCGGGCGTGACCGGGGGCCCGGTGGTCGGCGCCGGAGTCGGGGTCGCCGTCGGGGCGGGCGGTTCGGCGATCGTCAGGGTGACCTGCGAACCGACGGCGATGGGCGTACTCGGCCGCGGATCGGAGGCGATGACCGTACCGGCCGGGCGATCCGACTCGCGGAACTGCACCTGGAACGGCAACCCCGCCTGGTCGAGCAGTGCCTGGGCGTCCTCCTGGCTCAGCCCGATCACCGGCGGCACGCTGACGATGGCGGCGGCGCTCTCGGTCGGAGTGGCCGCCGGAGTGGTCGGCGCCGCCGATGTCGGCGCAGCCGTGGCGGTCGGGCTCGGCGACGGTCGGACCGGTGCGGGTCCGTTGTCGCCCGGATTCCCCTGCACGATCAGCCAGACGCCGAACACCAGGACCCCGAGCAGGACCAGCGCGATCAGTCCCACCAGAATCGGGAGCCACCAACGCCGCGGGTGCCCGTCGTCACCGGACCACTCGGCCGGTGCCGGTCCCCGTACTACCGGCGGCGCCGGCGGGGGAACCCCTGCCCGCCCCGACCAGGCCCCGCCCGGTGGCTGGCCGCCGTCGCCAACCGCCGGGAACGTCGCCGTACGGTTCAACCCGTCTGACGTACGGCGGGGTAGTTTCGCCGTCACGTCGCCCGCCGGACCGGTCGGTGGACGCGGAATCGGCATGGTCTGATCGCTTTCCGAGCCCGACGACCGGCCCGGCAACGGCATCGTCTCGTCCCCACCCGACCCGCCGCTCGAACGAGGCAACGCCATCGTCTCGTCACTGGCCGGGCCGGCGGACGGAGGCAACGCCACCGTCTGGTCCACGCTCGCGCCGGTGGACGGGGCGGGCAACGCCACGGTTCTGTCGCCGCCGGTGGGGGCGGGCGATGGGGGCAACGCCTGCGTTTCGTCGATGCCTGGACCGGACGATCGGTCCGGCAACACCTGTGTCTCGTCGGCCGCCGGAGCGGCGGACGGGCGAGGCAACGCCACCGTCTCGTCGCTGGCCGGGGCGGGGGACGGAGGCAACGCCACCGTCTCGTCGGCCGGCGGAGCGGTGGGCGTACCCGGCAGCAACATCGTCTCGTCGGAGGCCGGCTGCCGGTCGACCGCATCCGGCGCGGACGCCGGGTCCGCCGGTGCCGGCTCGGCATCCGGCGCGGTCACCCGGTCGGACTCCCCGCCCTGCTCCGGCTGCCCGACGGATTCCTGCGACACGTCGGCAGGCTCGTCCGGCTCACCGACGGATTCTTCACCGGTCGCTGCGGGCCTGTCCGGAGCTGCGGGCCGTTCCGAGGGCGCTGCGGGCTCGGGCGGTTGCGGGATGGGCTCGGTCGGGGGCTCCTCGGCCACGTCCCGTGGCTGATGACCGTCCTTCGCCATGGCACGTCCTCTCCCCGGCAAACTGCGCCCGTCCAATTTATCCGGCTGACTGCTCCGCCAACCGCCGCACCACCGGACACGGATCACCCGCCCTCCGGCCGGACCCACCCGACGCCCGGTCCGGTGGCCGGGGAGACCGGGTCGGGGTCAGGTGGCGGCCGGCGTGGGCTGTCCGGGCGGATTGTTCGGCAGGCTGCCGCAGTAGACCGCGACCTTCTCGTTCCACCGCAGTCGCTCGCCCGGTGCGGGGTCCTGCCGCAGCACCGGACCGCTCTTGCCGCTGCGGTAGTCCGGCTCGAACCCCGCTTCGACCAGCCGTGACTGCGCCTGGCTGCAACTGAGCCCGGTCACCTCGGGTACGTCCGTCAGCGGCGCCGCCCCCGCCACGTACACCTTGACGGTGGTGCCCTTGCGTACGTTCGCGCCGGCCGCAGGATCGGTACGTTCCACCGTCGGATCCTCGCCGGAGCCACCGAAGATCAGGCGCCAGCCGAGGCCACGGTCACGCAGGTCCTCCCGTACCCGTTCGAAGCTCTGACCGGTGAGGTCGGGCAGCGCGAACTGACCGGCCGGTGGTCCGGACGCCGGGGGTGTCCTGGGCGCCGCGGTGGTCGGACGGGGCTTCGACGTCTGCGACGGGGACGGGTCGAGGGTGCTGGTCGCCCCCGGTCCGGCGTCGGTACTCGGATCGGTGCCCTCGCTGTTGGCCAGGGCCCAACCGCCGATCGCGCCGACGGTGGCGAGCAGCAGCGTCGCCACCGCCGCACCGGCGACCATCGCACCTCGGCGCGGACGATCCGGTTGTTCGACCGGCGACGATGTCTGCCAGCTCGTGTTCCCATCCGTCATGTCGACCACTGCCTCACCATCCGGGCACCGAACCGCCCGCCGACAATCAACATCTGACTGATGAAGTGTGCTGGCTACCGGCAACCGCCATCCAATCGGGCGTCGATCCGCACCCTCCGTGAGGGGGCCGGCACCCCGACCGCCGTGACTCGCCCTGCCGGCGGGTGGACGCTACGCTGCCCGGCATGGCCGTACGAGGCTGGGGAGGATCGGTCGCCATCGCGATCGGCGTAGCTGCCGGCGCTGGTGCCGCGCAACTGGGGCTCGGCTACGGGCTCGGCATCATCGCCTGGCTGCCGTCCGCGAGCGGTACCAGCGAGGCATCCTGGGTGGCGAGTCTCGCCTGGGCCGCCTGGATCGCCGCCACCTCGACGGTTGCCGGTGCGATCGCGGCGCAGCGAATCGGCGCGCCGGAAACCGCCCGCTCGACCAGCCCGGTGGGAACCCTCACGCCGGCCGGACGAACGTTCGCCGCCGGACTGTGGCGGATAGCGCTGGCGCTGGCCAGCGCGGTCGGCGGGCTGGTCACCGTCGCGCTGGTTGCCGTACCGGCCAGGGCGGCGACCCGGGCCGACAGCGTCTCGCCGCAGAGCATCGCCGCCGGGTACGCGGTCATCGGCGTGATGCTCGGGCTGGTGATGGCGATCTGGGCGCTCTCCTCGCCGGCTGTCGCCAGCAACGTGATCGCCACGGTCGGCTGGTTGTGGCTGCTCGCGATCGTGTCGGTCGTCGACGGCGTGGTTTCCGGGCGCGGCCTGGGCAGTGCACAGCTCGGCGTCTGGCAGATCACCTCGGACAGCGAACGGTTCTGGTTCCGCGACTACTTCTACTGGCCCGGCGCAGCCCTCGCGCTCGGTTCGGCGCTGCTGATCGGAGCGCTCGCGGCGCGCACCACGGCACGGCTGCCCGAACGTCGGGTCGGGGCGGTGGTTTCCGGCGTGGCCGGGCCGCTGCTGGTCGCCGCCGCGTACTTCCTGGCCGCGCCGAGGCTGGTCGGGATCCGGGCCGAGCAGGTCTCGGCGCACCTGGCCGCACCGTACGCGGTGATTGCCGGCCTGGCCGGTTCGGCGCTGGTGGCGGCGCTGGCGCAGCGCGCCTCGACCGCCCGGCCGGTGCGTTCGGAACCGGCGGGTGCCGACCCGACGGAGTCACCGGAGCGGAATCCGGTACCGATGCAGCGGGTCGGCGGGTCCGATGGCCCGGCCGACGACGACCGCCCCTCGCCCCGGCCGCACGAAACCAAGCCGACAACGTCGCACGAGACCAAGCCGACCACCGCGTACGGCACCGAGCCGGGCACCCCTTACAGTGCCGAGCCGGGCAGCGAGCGGTTCGACGCCGCTACGGAGCGGTTCGGGGCGGCGGAGCCGGAGCGGCAGCGGGACGACCGGCCGGACTCCGGACAGCGGGACGACGAGGACGGCGCGGTGCGCCCGGAACCGTCGGCGGGCGTGGACCGGCCGGAGGACGCGGCGAAGCCGAAGAGCAGGTCGGCCCGGTTCGGACGCCGTACCCGCTGACTGCCCGCGTACCCGCGACGGGACCGGGCCGGTTCCCTCGTCAGTCGATGGGCCAGGTGTGTACGGGTTCGTTGGTGCGCTGGAGCTCGCCGTACCGTTGCAGCATCCGATGCAGCGCGGCCGAGCGGTCCAGGCCGTGGCGGTGCTCGGCGGCCCACACCGATTTTGCCTGCCAGACCGCACCGTTACGGCGGGTGAGACAGCGTTGCTCGATGATGCCGAGCAGGCGGTCGCGCTCGGCCGGTGCAACCCCGAACCGGTCCAGTCCGACCGCGGCCCGGGGAAGCAGTACGTCGAGCACCAGGTCGGTGACCCTTACCTCGCCGAGCCGGGGCCAGTAGACCGCGGCGTCGATGCCACGCCGGGCGGCGGAGTGGAAGTTCTCCTCCGCCGCGCTGAAGGTGAGCTGGCTCCAGATCGGTCGCTCGGCCTCGGCCAGCTCGCGGGCCAGTCCGAAGTAGAACGCGGCGTTGGCCAGCATGTCGACCACGGTCGGACCGGCCGGCAGGACCCTGTTCTCCACCCGTAGGTGCGGGCGGCCGTTCATGATGTCGTACACCGGGCGGTTCCACCGGTAGACGGTCCCGTTGTGCAACCGCAGCTCACCCAGGCGCGGTACGCCGCCCTGGTGCAGTACCTCGACCGGGTCCTCCTCCTCGCAGATCGGCAGCAGCGGCGGGAAGTAGCGGACGTTCTCCTCGAACAGGTCGAAGATCGAATTGATCCACCGTTCGCCGAACCAGACCCGTGGTCGTACGCCCTGGGCCTTGAGCTCGTCCGGCCGGGTGTCGGTGGCCTGTTCGAAGACCGCTACCCGGGTTTCCGCCCACAGTTGCCGTTCATACAGGTACGGCGAGTTCGCGCCGACCGCCACCTGGATGCCGGCGATGGCCTGGGACGCGTTCCAGTAGCTGGCGAAGTTGTCCGGCGCGACCTGAAGGTGGAGCTGGATGCTGGTGCAGGCGGCCTCGGGTGCGATCGAGTCGGTCTGGGTGTGCAGCCGTTCGACTCCCCGGATGTCCATCTCGATGTCCTCGCCACGGGCGGCGACGATCTGGTCGTTGAGTACGCGGTACCGCGCGTTCGTCGAGAGGTTGTCGGCGACCAGGTGCTGCTCGGTGAGGGTGGGCAGGATGCCGATCAGGATGACGGAGGCGTCGGCCTTGATCGCCCGGTCGTCGGCGCGGTCCAGGCTGACCCGCAGGTCATGCTCGTAGTCGGCGAAGCCGGTGCCCTCGATCAGGCGCGGTCGGGCGTTGAATTCAAGATTGAACTGTCCCAGTTCGGTCTGGAACATCGGGTCGCCGAGGTTGGCCAGGATCTCCTCGTTGCGCATCGCCGGTTCGGCGTCGGCGTCGACCAGGTTCAGCTCGATCTCCAGGCCGGTGGTCGGCCGTTCGGCGTCGAAGCCGAAGTCGTCCAGCATGAGCGCGAAGACGTCCAGGCAGCGGCGTACCTTCTGCCGGTAGCGGATGCGATCCGCGCGGGAGAATGCGGTTTGTCCGACCTCAGTGCCCATGTGTCCTCCCCGGCGCCGAAGCGCTGTCGGCGCAGCCCGGAGGAGCCGATGCCCGGATTCTTCCCGCGACCGAACTATTACGGTACGAGTAAGGACCGCGTCCGACCAGATCAGCGACGGTGCCGGCGGACGGGCCGCCAACGACGTCGATCAAACCATCGCACAGAGTCAGTCCACGCTCGCATTCGGTCTCAAATTCGCGCCACCCCGGGACCGGCGAACCGGTCCCGGGGTGGGCGCGCGCGTACCGGACGCGGGTAGCACACTGTCCGATATGGAGAGTCGATCAGGCCTGGCGGACGGCCTCGCCCTCGATCTCGATCTTGACCTTCTTGCCGACCAGTACGCCACCGGTCTCCAGGCCCATGTTCCAGGTCAGACCCCAGTCCTCACGGTCGATCTCGGTGGTCGCGGTGAACCCGAAGATCTCCTGCCCGAACGGGCTGGTGCCGACGCCGTGGAACTCAACCTTCAGGTCGACCGGATTGGTGACGCCGCGGATGGTCAGCTCACCGCTGAGCACGAACTCGTCGCCGCTGTGCGACTTCACGCCGGTGCTGCGGTACTCCAGGTTGGGGTGCTTCTCCGCCTCGAAGAAGTCGCCGCCGTTGAGGTGGGCGTCGCGGTCGGCCTGGCCGGTGGTGATGCTGGCGGCCGAGATGGTCGCGGTCACCGAGGACTGCAACGGGTCCTCCGCGACGGTGATGGTGGCGGTCGCCTCGGTGAACTCACCACGCACCTTGCTCACCATCATGTGCCGGGCCACGAAGCCGACGCGCTTGTGCGCCTGGTCGAGCAGGTAGGTGCCAGCGGCCGGGATGGTCAGGCCGGCCCAGTCACGGGTGGCGGAGTTCGTGCTGCTGGTCATGATCGTGACCCTTCCGGGGGATGATTGAGTACATCAACGACTGACGGAGCAACTATAGACTGAGCAATATTCCCGTTGTCAAGGATTGCTAGGATGTGCCGGTGGCATCGATCGAAAAGCTCTCCGACGACCCCCGCATCACCGCCCTCGGGCTGCTGATGGAGGTCCATGCCGGGCTGACCTCCCGGTTCGCCGCCCAGTTCGACGAGCACGGGCTGTCGCCGGTCGAGTTCGAGGTGCTGATGCGCCTGGCCCGCTCACCCGAGCGGCAACTGCGGATGAGCGACCTCGCCGCCCAGACCTCCCTCTCCACCAGCGGCGTGACCCGCGTGGTCGACCGAATGGAACGCGACGGGTTGCTCTGCCGGCACGCCTGCGCGTCCGACCGGCGCAGCCTCTTCGCGGTGGTGACCGACGCCGGAATGGTCCGTCTGGAGGAGACCCTCCCCGGCCACCTGGCGCTGATCGAGCGGTGGTTCACCTCGCAACTCGCCCCGGAGGCCCTACACGGACTGCTCGGCGCGCTGCGTGACGTACGGGACGCGGTCAATCCGGGTGCCACCGCCGGCAGCACCGGGATGGACGACACCGCGCCCGCCGCCTGACTCCCGCACCGGCGAAGGAGGTCCATCCCGAGCACCGGTGGGACCGGCAGAAAAACCGGCAGAAGTCATTCGCGCACTTCGGCATAAGCCGTGTTACCGGACGAAACGCTCGCTCGGGCCGACTAGTGTCCATCGAACGGGGGCTCCGGGGGAAGTGGCGCGAGCGGGAGGCAATGAGGGGCTGTCGGGGGGCAGTCTCGCTCGCGCCACACCCGAGAGCCGGCTTCACGCCCGAGAGCCGGGGTCAATCGACCGGTTCGGCCAGCGCTGTTGACGCCAGCGCACCCAGCAGCGCCCCCTCCCGGGGCAGCAGCGTGATCGAACCCTCTCGGCAGACCTGGTCGATCCGGGCCAGCAGGGCCGTACGCGCCTCCGGGTCGTCGGTGGTGACGACCAGGCCGACCAACGCCTCCGCCGCACCCCGCAGGTCACGACCATCGGTGTACGCGCTGGCCGCCGCGGCGAACCACTCGACCGCCCACTCCCGGTCGGCGCGCTGTACGGCCAGGATCGCCTCGATCAACGCGCAGGTCCCGTCCTCGACACCGCCCCGGTCGTCGACGAGCGGCCGCCCCGTGTCCAACGCCTCGCCCGACGACCGGACATCCGCCGACGTCACCGGCGACACGGTGTTCATCCGCAACTCGGCCAGTACCGCGCTCGCCTCGGCCAGCCGACCGTCCTGGGCCAGGGCCAGCCCGACGGTGCCGAGCACCTGCCGGCGGTGGGTCGGGTCGCCGTCGTCGCTGAGTGCGGCGACCACCCGCCGGCCCTGGTTGACCGCGTCGGCGTACCGGCCGTCGAGGCGGGCCACCTCGGCCAGGTTCGCCCGGGCCAACGCCCGCAGCCGTTCGTCCCCGCACTGGGCGCCGAGCAGGTCCATCGCGGCCAGCCGCCGCCGCGCCGCCGACAGGTTCGCACTGCGGATCTCGTGCCAGGTCAGGTAGTGCTGTGCCACCGCCATGTCCCGTACCCGACCGTTGCGGCCGGCCAGCGTCAGCATGGTCTCGCCCAGCCGGCGCGCCTCGCCGTACCCGCCGGTGGCCGTCCAGAGGCCGCAGAGCACGCCGAGCGCGGCGAGTTCGCCGACCACGTCACGGTTGTCGTGGAACCAGTCGAGTGCCGCCCGCGCCGCCGAAAGTTCCTGCGGGCCGGCGCCGTGTGCGGCGGCGAGCTGTGCCACTCCCACCCGCGCCCAGGCCCGGACACCGGGGTCGGCCCGAGCGGTACGCGGGTCGTCCAGCAACCGGCGCAGCCACTGCCGCCCGGCGACGTCCCTGCCCCGGAACCGCCACCACCGGACCAGGCTCGCCGCCAGGCGCAACGCGGTGTGCGGGTCGTCGGTCGCGGCGTGCGCCAGCGCCGCCCACAGGTCGCTGGAGACCTCGTCCAACCGGCGTACGGCGGCACCCAGGTTGACCCCGTTGAGCTCGGGCGCGGTCCGGGCGGCGAGCCCGGCGAACACCTGCGCGTGCCGGCGCCGGATCACGGTCTGCTCGCCGTCGGCGGTGGCCGCCTCGGCGGCGAAGTCCCGCACCACGTCGACCAGCCGGAACCGGAACGGGCCCCGGCCCCGCGCGCTGAGCAGTCCGAGCGCCAGCAGCCGGTCGAGCAGGGGCACCGGGTCCGCGGGCAGTGGTCGCCCCGCCCGGTCGGACTCACCGGTCAGCATCGCCTCGGCCAGCTCGACCGACCACCGGTTGCGGAAGGCTGACAGCCGGCGCAGCGCGGCCCGGTCGTCCGGATCGAGCAACCGGTACGAGGCGGCCACCGCGTCGCGCAGCGTCAACGCGACCGCCTCGTGCACCGCCGCCGGGCGGGCCAGGTCGAGCACCCGGTCCCCGTAGCGGTCGAGGATCCCGTACAGGTCGAGGATGCCGCCGCGCGCCGCCGCCAGCTCGATCGCCAGCGGCAGCCCGCCGAGCCGGCGGACCAGCGGGATCAGCGCGGCCAGCTCGTCCGGCTGCGGGGGTTCCCGGCGGACCTGGCGCAGCCGGGCGAGGAAGAGCTCGACCGCCGGGTAGTGGGCGACGACGGCCAGCTCGGCGGGCGCGTCGGCGGGCGGCACCTCCAGCGGCGCCACCGGCCAGACCCGCTCGCCGGCCAGTCCGACCGGATGTCGGCCGGTGGCCAGCACCCGCAGCGTCGGCACGCCGACGATCAGCCGGTGCAGTGCCTCGGCGACCGCGCCGGGTGCCCGTTCCACCGCGTCGACCAGCAGCAGCGACGGTCCGACGGACAGCCGGGCGGCCAGGTCCTGCGCCCGGCCGACGCCGAACACGGTGGCGACCGCCGACAACACGTCGCTCTCGATGGACAGGTCGGTGACCACGATGCCGGCCACCCCGCCCGGGTGCTGCGCGGTGACCCGGTCCGCGACGGCCAGGGCCAGGGCGGTCTTGCCCACCCCGGCCAGTCCGACCAGGCTGACCACCGACGGTGCGGCACCGGTGCCACCGGTCAGCAGGGCGGCCAACTCGGGCACCTCCGTGTCCCGGCCGATCAGTGCTCCGGGCGCGGGCAGGCCGAGGCCGGTTGGTGCCGGTCGGCCGCCGGGCGCTACCGGTGGGACACCGATGGCCGCCGAGCCGGCCGGCGGAACTCCGGCCGGGGTGGCCGATCCGGCCTCGATTCCGGTCGGTCCCTGTCCCCGCGACGAGGCGATGAACTCCGCGCGTTCGGCACCGGCCAGGCGCAGCGCGGTGGCGAGCAGTTCGACGGTGGTCCGCTGCGGACGTTGTGCCCGTCCGCGCTCCAGGTCCCGTACGGTCCGGACCCCGACTCCGGCCAGTACGGCCAGGTCGGCCTGGGTCATCCCGGCTGCTCGGCGCCGGGTGCGGAGCAGCTCGGAAAAGCAGGCGTCGTCCCGCTCCGACCCATGATCCGGAGTCATGGGCAGGAAGAGTACGCACACGGCGACACCCGGGGCAGGCATGCGTCAAGGTACCGACGGGGAAGGCACCGGATACCCGACAGTTACCGTCGCAGATGTCCGGAACTGGTCAACATCCGGTCAGAAATCAGTCAACATCACGAATCGTGATGCTGACCGAACCGTCAGCGCCCCGCCCCCAGCGGCTCCACCGGCGCCGCAACAGCCGGCGGCACCGGGCCAGCACGCCGGCCCGACCACCGCTCGTGCAGCCGGCGCAGCGGCCCCGGCGCCCACCAGTTCCACTCGCCGAGCAGGCTCATCACCGCCGGCAGCAGCAGTCCGCGTACGACGGTGACGTCCAGGATCACCGCGACCGCCATGCCGAAGCCGATCTCCTTGACCGCGGTCAGGTCCCCGAGCAGGAAGCCGAGGAAGACGATGACGATGCAGACCGCGGCGGCCGTCACCACCGGCCCGGTACGGGTGATTCCCGCCAACACCGCCCGGTCACCGGCACCGCGCCGTCCGGCCGGCGTCACCTGCGCCGGCCAGCGCAGCCACTCCTCACGGATCCGGGACAGCAGGAAGACCTCGTAGTCCATGGACAGCCCGTAGACGAAGACGAACAGCAGGATCGGCGTGGTCAGGTCGATCGCCCCCCACGACTCGACCCCGAGCAGCGCCGCGCCGACCCCCCACTGGAAGACCACCACCAGGATGCCGAGCGTGGCGAGCAGGGTCAGCGCGTTCATCAGCAGCGCCTTGACCCCGATCACCACCGACCCGGTCAACACGAACAACAGCACCCCGGTGACCAGCAGCAACACCAGTACTGCCAGCGGCAGGCGCTGCGCCACCGACGACCGGTAGTCGACCAGTTCGGCGGCCGGGCCACCGACCAGCAACGGCACCGGCGCGTCCAGCGCCCGTACGGCACGGACCAGTTCGCGGGACTCGGGGCCGCCGGTCGCACCCCCCGGGGTCACGTCGATCACCAGCGCGTTGCCCGGAACGTCCGGCCGGGGCTGCATCTGGATCACGTTCGGGAGCTGGTTGAGCTGGTTCATCAGGTCGCGTACCGCCGGGCTGGCCGGGTCGGCGGTCACCACCACGACCACCGGTTGGGCCCGGCCGGACTCGAAGTCGCGTAACAGCACGTCGTGCACCTGACGCGCCTCCATCGTCGACGGCAGCGCCCGCGCGTCCGAGTTGGCCAGGTTCGCCCCGAACAGGAACGGCACCGAGAGCAGGAGCAGACCGGCCGAGACAACCGCGACCACCGGCCCCGGCCGGGACTGGGCGAAGGTGGCCAACCGAACGAGCAGGCCGGCGCCGGGCGCCTGGCTGCGCGTACCCGAAATGGGGGTGGACCTGGTCGGTCGGACCCGGCGGGCCAGCCCGACAACCGCGCCGACCGCGCGGTTGGCCCGGGTCCGCGCGCCCGGCGCCGGAATCCGTCGATGGCCGACCGCGATCAACGCCGGTACGGCGGTCAGCCCGGCCAGCGTCGCCAGCACCACGACCAGGGCGCCACCCAGCGCCATCGCCGCGAGCAGCGGCTCGGCGAAGACGAACAGGCCGGTCATCGCGGCTGCCACGGCCAGCCCGGAGATCAGCACCGCCCGCCCGGCGGTGGCCAGCGTACGGCCGAGCAGTTCCGCCGGGACCGCCTCCGGATCGGCGGCCCGCTCCTCCCGGAACCGGAACAGCAGCAGCAGCGCGTAGTCGACGGTCAGGCCGATGCCGAGCAGGGTGACCACGTTGACGGTGAACTCGCCGACCTCGGTCACCGAGGCCAGCCCGAGCAGGCCGAGCAGCGTCACCGCGACCGCACCGAGCGCCGCCAGCAGCGGAATCGCGCCGGCCAGCACCCCGCCGAGGATCACCACCAGCGCCACCAGCAGCACCACCAGCGCGATCGACTCGCCCACCGCGGCGTCCCGGACCGCCTGGTCGGCGAACGCCCGCTCGGCCAGCTTCTCGCCGCCGACCAGCACCTGCGGCGCGTCGATCCGGCGCAGCAACTCGGTGACCCGGTCCTCGACCCGCTCCCGCTCGGCGTCCGGCTGCCCGTTGACCAACTCGACCCGGACCAGGGTGCTGCGGTTGTCGGCGCCGATCCGGCCGCCCGGCGCGTTGTAGAGATCGTCCACACCGGCGACACCCGGTAGCGCCCGCAGCTCGGCGGAGATCTTGGTGACGCTCTCCACCAGCGGCGGGTCGTACGGGTCCCGGTCCCGGACCACGGCCACCACCATCGGCCCCTCGGGCAGGAGCTGGTCCACCCGCGCCTGCGCGACCTGCGACTCGGCGTCCGACCGCAGATTGTCCGTGCTGCTCAGCCGATCGAAGACGGAGCCGCCGAGAGCCGCACCGGCGAGTACGAGGATCAGCCACGCACCCAGTACCGGCCAGCGCCAGCGCCACATCGAGCGCCCGAGTGCAGCGAACATGACCGAGACCTCCCCGGCGACCCGTACGGTCGCTTTGCGTGTTTGTCCCGTCGATGCAAGCACCCGGTGCAGGCTCGCGCCAGCCCGCAACCGGTCAGTCCGAACGTCCGATTCGCACATTCGGACCCGTCGCCCGGTGGTCGGCCGGGCACGGAACGGGAAACCCCCGGCCTACACAGGTAGGACCGGGGGTTCCCGTTGTTACAGCCGGATGGTCAGAGACCCAGGTCGCGGGCGATGATCATGCGCTGGACCTCGGACGTGCCCTCGCCGATTTCGAGGATCTTCGAGTCGCGCCAGAACCGGGCCACCGGGAACTCGTTCATGAAGCCGTACCCGCCGTGGATCTGGGTCGCCTCGCGCGCGTTGTCGACCGCGCTCTCACTGGCGTACAGCTTGGCGATGGCGGCCTGGCGCTTGAAGTCCTCGCCGGCCAGCATGCGCGCGGCGGCGTCGTAGTACGCCAACCGGGCCATGTGCGCCCGCAACTCCATGTCGGCGATCTTGAACTGAATCGCCTGGTTCTTCGCGATCGGCTTGCCGAACGCGTGCCGCTCCTTGGCGTACCGGATCGACTCGTCAACACAGCCCTGGGCCAGGCCGACCGCGAGCGCGGCGATGGCGATCCGGCCCTCGTCCAGGATCTGGAGGAACTGGGCGTAGCCCCGGCCACGGGTGCCGAGCAGGTTCGCCGCCGGCACCCGGCAGTCGTCGAAGGTCAGCTCGTGGGTGTCGGAGGCACACCAGCCGACCTTCGAGTAACCCGGCGCCACCGTGAAGCCGGGGGTCCCGGACGGCACGATGATGGTGGACAGTTCCTTCGAACCGTCCTCCCTGATCCCGGTCACCGCCGTGACCGTCACCAGCGCGGTGATGTCGGTGCCCGAGTTCGTGATGAACGCCTTCGACCCGTTGATGACCCACTCGTCGCCGTCCAGCACCGCGCGCGTGGTGGTGCCACCGGCATCCGACCCGGTCCCCGGCTCGGTCAGCCCGAACCCGGCCAGCGCCTCACCGCTGAGCAGCCTCGGCAGCCACTCCGCCTTCTGCTTGTCGGTGCCGAACCGGAAGATCGGCATCGCACCGAGCGAGATCGCCGCCTCCAGGGTGATCGCCACGCTGGAGTCGACCCGGGCCAGTTCCTCCAGGGTCAGGCAGAGCGCGAAGTAGTCACCGCCCATGCCGCCGTGCTCCTCCGGGAAGGGGAGCCCGAACAGGCCCATCTTGCCCATCTCCCGGATTACCTCGTACGGGAAGGTGTGCTTTTCGTAGTGTTCGCCGATGACCGGCGCCACCACCTCACGGGCGAACTCCCGTACGGTCTGCCGGAGTGCCTCCTGCTCCTCGGTGAGCCGGAAGTCCATGGTTCCTCCTCGTAGGCGGTACAACGTGAAACACGGGTGCCGGCCGACTCACTTGTGGTGGTCCACCGGCGAAAACGACGATCTTCAGACCGGGGTGACGCCGTGCCGGCGCCGGGAGAACTCACGGTCCTTGCCCTTTGCGGCGGCGTACCGGCGGACCAGTTCGGTTCGCAGTTCGTGCGGCTCCACGATCGCGTCGATGACAAGTTCGCTGGCCAGCCGCACGATGTCGATGTCGCGCTCGTACTCGGCGCGCTTCGCGGCGACGAAGGCCGACCGCTCGTCCGGATCGGCGATGGCGGCGATCTTGTTGGCGTAGACCGCGTTCACCGCGGCCTCCGCCCCCATCACCGCGATCTTCGCGGTGGGCAGGGCGATCGTCGCGTCCGGCTCGAAGCCGGGCCCGGCCATCGCGTAGAGACCCGCGCCGTACGCCTTGCGCACGACAACACAGATCTTGGGTACGGTCGCCTCGGAGATCGCCGTGATCATCTTCGCGCCGTGCCGGATGATGCCCTGCTTCTCCACCGCCGTGCCGACCATGAAACCGGGCACATCAGAAAGAAAAAGCAACGGTACGTTGAACGCGTCGCAGAGCTGGACGAACCGGGTCGCCTTGTCGGCCGAGTCGACGAAGAGCACGCCGCCCTTGAACATCGAGTTGTTGGCGACGACGCCGACCACCTCGCCGTTCAGCCGGCCGAACCCGATCGTTAGCTCCCTGGCCCAGAGCGCCTGGATCTCCAGGAACGAGTCGGCGTCGAGCAGGCCCTTCACGTACCGGCGCATGTCGAACGCCTGCCGCTCGCTGGCCGGCACCAGCGCGGCCAGATCGACCGAGGCGGGCGCCGGCACCGCCGGCACGGCCGGCGGCTCCTGCGTCCAGTTCGCCGGCAGGTACGACAGGTAGTCGCGCACGACCGTGAGCGCGTCCGCCTCCGTCTTGCAGAGGAAGTGCCCCACGCCGGACTCGGCGCAGTGCACCCGCGCCCCGCCCATCTCCTCCAGCGTGGTCTTCTCGCCGGTCACCATCTCGACCATGCGATCCGAACCCAGGTACATGCTGGCGTTGCCCTCGACCATGGCAACCACGTCACAGAACGCCGGGATGTACGCGCCACCGGCCGCACTCGGCCCGAACAGCGCGCAGACCTGCGGAATCGAGCCCGAGGCGCGGACCTGGTTCCAGAAGATCTTCCCGGCGCCGCGCCGCCCCGGGAACAGGTCCACCTGGTCGGTGATCCGGGCCCCGGCCGAGTCGACCAGGTAGACCATCGGCTGTCCGACCGCGTACGCCCGCTCGATGATCCTGATGATCTTCTCGACCGTACGGGCGCCCCAGCTTCCGGCCTTCACCGTCGAGTCGTTCGCCATCAGGCAGACCGGCCGGCCGTCGATGGTCGCCTGACCGGTGATCACCCCGTCGGCCGGCAACCCCTCGGCCAGTGCGTTCGCGTACGCGCCGTCCTCGACGAAGGAGCCCTCGTCCACCAGGAGCGCGACCCGCTCCCGGGCGAAGAGCTTGCCCTTGGCCGCGTTCGCCGTGTGGTACTTCTCCGCGCCGCCGCGCTGGACCCGCTTGCGGAGCTGTTCCAGCGCCTCACTGTCCAGCGTCACGCCGACTCCTCACCGCACCCGACCGACCGACCCGGTGTCCCGACTTTCGCCGGGACACCCCAGTCTACTTAACGGTCGTTAGGCTAGCGCATCGAGTCGACCGGCACCGAGCACGCGCCCCACCGGATCAGACGAGTCGACTACGCGGCCCCGCCCGCAACACCCCCGACGGCAACTGCCGCCCGACCAGCTTCTCCGCCAACTCCGCCACCTCGATCAACCGGTCCAGGTCGATCCCGGTCTCGATCCCCATGTCGTGCAGCATGTGCACCACCTCCTCGGTGGCCACGTTCCCGCTCGCCCCCGGCGCGTACGGACACCCACCGAGCCCACCGATGCTCGCGTCGAACTCCGTGATCCCCAGCTCCAACGCGGTCAAGATGTTCGCCAGGCCCGTACCCCGGGTGTTGTGGAAGTGCAGCAACACCGGCACGTCCGGCTGGGCGGACCGGACCGCCGTCACCAACTCCCGCACCCGACGCGGCGTACCCATCCCCGTGGTGTCACCGAACGCCACTCGATCGGCACCATCGGCAACCACCCGATCGACAATCCCCGCCACCCGCGCCGGAGCAATGTCCCCCTCGTACGGGCACCCGAAGCTCGTCGCCACGATCACCTCGACCGTCGCCCCGGCCCCGTGCAGCAACTCGATCAGCCCCGCGATGTCGTCCAACGACTCAGCCGTCGACCGGTTCACGTTCCGCCGGTTGTGCGTGTCGCTGGCCGACACCACCACCTCGATCTCGGTGAACCCGGCCGCCAGCGCCCGCTGCGCCCCGCGCGAGTTCGGCACCAGCGCCGAGTAGCGCACCTCCGGCGCCCGTACCGCCGCCTGCCAGACCTCGTCCGCGTCGGCCATCTGCGGAATCGCGCGCGGGTGCACGAACGACACCGCCTCGATCCGCCGTACGCCCGTCGCCGAGAGCGCGTCGAGCAGCCGCACCTTCGCATCGGTCGGGATCGGGTCCTCGTTCTGCAACCCGTCGCGCGGTCCCACCTCGCGGATCGACACCGCACCTGGCAGTTGACTCATCGGCCACCTCACTGTGACGCCACTGGACCCACCCATTGTCACTCGCCCACCCGTACGAGCCCACACGCCGGGGCCGGCCCGGACTTCCGAGGTCCGGGCCGGCATCCTGCTCCGTCCGGGACCGGTTGCCGCCGGCCCTGGATCAGACCAGGTACACCTCGGCGGTGGTCCCGTCGGGTCGGATAACCACCAGGTGTCCGTCCGGGGCGAGCCTGAGCATCACGGCCGCGATCCGGAGGCCATGGTTGACCGCATCGGTACGCGACACCCGCCAGTTCGAGGCCAACTCATCCACGGCGGCGAGGGCGGCCGGGGTGTGGTTGTACGTTCGCTTGACCAATTCGGCTACCGGCCCGGCTTCCTGCGCCGACTCGGTCACGGACCGACACCCGCCGGCGACACCGGCACCACCGAGACGTTGCCCTGCTCCCGCCGAGCCCAGTCGAGCTGGGCACACCCGTCGCGCCGGCACTGCGGGCACCGGCGCTCACCAGCGTGCCCCTCGATGGTCCGGGCTGCCGCCCACGAGATCGCCGCCGGGGTGATCGGCTCGTCCTGCCGGCTCATCTCGGTTTCGCCTCCCTCGTGATCGCGGCGGCACGGACGTAGCCCCCGAAACACGGCAGGTGCCCGGCGCGGTTCGGGTCGGTGCACGTCGCCCAGTGCGCGGACACCCATACCTCCTGTTCACCGTCACGGGTGCGCGGGTCAGCACGGTCAATGGCGACCAACCGGATCGTGATCGCCTCCGTGGCCGGGGCGCCGCCGGTATACCACTCGTCAGGCCGAAGGTGCAGAAGCGTGCCGGCGGGCACCCTGCGCGGAATGTTCACCGGGATCCCCACCAGGCCGCTTGGCGGGAATTGGACCGTGCTCGCCGCTCCAGGTCGCTCATCGTCCGCCCGCGAACCGCGCCCGAGACCATGGTCGGGACGTCCGCGACGAGACTCTGCTCCTGCGCCGGTTCGCGGACCCGTCGATCACGAAAGGGACCGATCGGATCCGATCCATACCTGCTGCCGGCAAACCACTTCCATCGCATCGCACACCTCCGTCAGGTGGCGGCCGGACCGTGGCACGGGGAGCCCCGTCCCAACGCTCGACTTATCCGGCGCCCGCAGTCACACAATGACGCCGAAGGGTCGCCCTCCGCGACGGCCGCCAAGGCGGCCTACCGACGGCGAGCAGGGCGTCATTATGGCGTCATTGCGATTACCATCCGAAGAGTGCCGACACCCAACAGCGCGCTCCGGGCCGCCCGCATGAACCTGCTGATGAGCCAAGACGACTTCGCTCGCGCACTCCAAGCCGCCGGCCAGCGAGCCGGGCGACCCAACGACGCAAACAAGCGCCTCGTCCAGCGCTGGGAGTCCGGCGCCATCACCTCACCCAGGCCGACATATGCCTGCGCCCTCGAAGCTCTAACCGGCCTACCGATCGAGGTTCTCGGATTCGCACCCGCAGCACATGCGCGCGTGACAGACGACGGGCGAGGTGGACACGACACGACCTCACCGACGGAGGTGGTCACCGCAGTCACCAACACGCCAGCCGGTCAGGTGCGACCGCGAGGTGACTACTCCGGAGTGTGGCTCAGCCGGTACGAGTATTTCTCCAGCGGCCGGAACGCCACATTCACCGGCCAGCACTACGTCACGCTCCTACAGCACGGCGACCGACTGACCGTACGAAGCCTGCCCGGATCAGCAGACTCCTCGCTGACCCTGGACCTGACGGTCGACGGGAACGTCCTGACCGGCACCTGGGTCGAGCAGACGGACCCGAAGAGCTACTACCGGGGTGCCCGGTACCACGGCTCGATCCAGATGCTGGCCGAGCCGACCGGCCGCCGGATGGCCGGCAAGTGGGTCGGATTCGGCAAGAACATGGACATCAACACCGGCCCCTGGGAGCTGATCTTCCAGGACGCCTCCACGAACAAAGCCACCCTGGAGCGATACAACCGCCCACCCGATCCCGACGTGTAACCACGACCTCCTGCACCTGCCACAGTGATCGGCTCAGGGTGGGGCCCACCGTGTCCACGGCGGGGATCAAGCTTGACGGCCCAGAGTGGGCATGGTGGACCCCACCCACTCTCACCGCATCCGAGAAACAATCCCCGTGTCATAGTCCCCCGAGTTGAACTCGGCGTTCTCCAACAGCTCGGCGAAGAACGGCAGATTGCACTTGGGCCCCTCGACCACGAACCCGGCAACAGCAGCCTTCGCCCGCTCGATCGCCTCGGCCCGATCCGCCCCGAACACGATCAACTTTGCCATCAGCGAGTCGTAGAACGGCGTCACCGTCGTACCGGCCGCGTAGCCGGAGTCGACCCGGACGCCCTCGCCGGTCGGCTCCACCCAGGACTTGACCGCGCCCGGCCCCGGCAGGAACCGCTTCGGGTCCTCGGCGTTGATCCGCAGCTCGATCGCGTGCCCGCGCTGCTCCAGCGCGTCCGGGTCGAAGTTCGGCGCCAGCCCGGACGCCACCCGCAACTGCTCCTCGACCAGGTCCACCCCGTAGACCAGCTCGGTCACCGGGTGCTCGACCTGGAGCCGGGTGTTCATCTCCAGGAAGAAGAACTCACCGGTCGTCGGGTCGAGCAGGCACTCGACCGTACCCGCGTTGCGGTAGCCGACCGCCTCGCCGGCCCGTACCGCCGCCGCCATGAAACGCGCCCGCAGCTCGGGCGAGACGGCCGGCGACGGGGACTCCTCGACCAGCTTCTGGTTGCGCCGCTGGACCGAGCACTCCCGCTCACCGAGGGCCACCACCCGACCGTCGGCCAGGCCGAGGATCTGCACCTCGACGTGGCGTACCCGGGGGAAGTAACGCTCGATCAACACCGAGCCGTCGCCGAACATCCGCTCCGCGAACGCACGGACCTTGTCGTACTCGGTGCCCAGCGACGCGGCGTCGTTCGCGACCGCCATGCCCATGCCGCCGCCACCGGCCGCGGCCTTCACCATCACCGGGAACCCGATCGACTCCGCCGCCGTCAGTGCGGCCTCGACGTCGGCGGCCGGGTCGGTGGTGCCCGGCGCGACCGGGACCCCGGCCGCGGCCATCAGGTTCCGCGCATTGATCTTGTCGCCCATCGCGGTGATCGCGTCCGGGCTCGGTCCGACCCAGATCAGGCCGTTGGCCTCGACCGTACGGGCGAAGTCGGCGTTCTCCGACAGGAAGCCGTAACCGGGGTGGATGGCCACCGCACCGGTCGACTTCGCGGCGGCGAGAATCGCCTCGGCATTGCGGTAGCTCTGCGCCGGGTTGGCCGGGCCGACACAGACAGACTCGTCGGCTTCGCGGACGAACGGCATCTCGGCATCAGCCTCCGAGTAGACCGCCACCGTCCGTACGCCGAGCCGCCGGGCAGTGCGGATAATCCGGCGGGCGATCTCACCGCGGTTCGCGACCAGCAGCGACTCGATCATGTCCTTCTCCTCGGGGGTCCGGGCGTCCTGTCTGTGCTAGGACACCATGAGTACCCCTCGGATCACGAATCCGGGGTTGCTCCGAACCGGTCGCGGGTCAGGAAATCGGCCCGAGCAGGGCGGCGAGGGTGGCCGCCCGAAGCAACGCGGCGCGGCGGCGCCGGTCAACCTCACCGCCGAGGAACGGGGTGGAGTTCATCAGACCGAAGGCGGCGTGTGCCAGCACCCGCGCCTCGCCGGCGGCGAGTCCGGGGTGCAGCACGGTGAGCACCGACACCCACTCCTCGACGTAGAGCCGCTGCAACCGGCGGATCTGCCGGCGCGGTTCCTCCGGCAACCGGTCGAGTTCGTGCAGGTGCAGCGCGATGACCGCCGGGTTGGCGAGCGCGAAGTCGACATGGAAGTCGATCAACGACTCCAGGATCGGCTGCGGTCGACCCGGATGTTCCGCCACCCGTTGCCGGCCGCCGTCGAGCAGTCCCTGACTGACCGGGATGAGCGCGGCGGCGAGCATCGCCTCCTTGCCCGCGAAGTGGTGGTAGAGGGCCGGCCCGGTGACGCCCGCGGCTGCCCCGATGTCATCCATGGACACGCCGTGGTAGCCCCGGGCGGCGAACAACCCGACCGCGATCTCCAAAATTTCGTCACGGCGCGACCGGCGCCGTGGACTTGCCGGGGTAGCGCCCGGCGTCGCCCCTGTCACCTGCTGTTCCAGCGTCACCAGGCCAGCCTAGTCCGGCCCCGCTCAGCCATCGGTGTCCAGATCGTGCTCCCGGCGCAGCTCTTCGGCCTCGTCGGTACGCCCGGACCGGTCGAGCGCCTCGCCGAGCAACCACGCCGCCCGACGTACGGCGGGTGATCCGGTGGGTAATGAGCCGAGCACCGTACGCAGGATCGACTCGGCCTCGACCGCCCGATCCAACCGCAGCAGCACCTCCCCGGTCAGCAACTCGACCTGTAGCGCCTCGCCGAACGCCTCGATCGCCCGCAACCGCTCCGGTACGCCCGCCACCCGGCGCAACGCGTCCTCCAGCCGGTCGGCGGCGACCAGCGCGCGGGCGGCACTGTCGGCCAGCATCGACGACTCCCAGCTCACCGCCGGCTCGTCGGTCTCCTCCGCCGGCAGTGCGGCCAACCCCGACTCGGCGCGTTCGACCGCCGTCAGGGCCGCGTCCGGTTCACCGGCCCAGTGCCAGGCGTCCGCCTCCCGCCGGCCGGCCCTGGCCGCGTCCAGCGACATCCCGGCCAGCCCGTACGCGTTCGCGGCGGCCGCGAACCGCTGCGCCGCCAGCGCGTCCCGGTCCTGGGCGTAGAGCAGGTCACCGGCCTCCTCCAGCACCTGCGCCCGGCCGCCGAGGTTGTCCGGTCCGTCCAGGTTCCGGGCGAGCTGGTCCAGCAGGGTCAGCGCAAGCTGGTCCTCGTCCAGTTCCCGGTACACCCCGGCGAGCAGGTGCCTGCACCGGTCGGCGTCGCCCTGCTGGCCGAGCCGGTCCAGTTCGAGCACCGCCTCCTCGGCGACCTCGGCCGCGTCCAGCATCCGCCCGGCCAGCCGGTACGCGTTCGCGAGCTCGAACCGCAGGTACGCGGACCCGTCGGCGATGCCCTGTTCGGCGCAGATCGCGACCGCCTCGACAAAGTCGTCAACCGCGTCCACCGGACGGTGCAGCGCCATCGACGCCCGCCCCCGGCCGATCCGTACGTGCAGGGCCGCTTCCCCGGTCGCGTACGGCAGCGCCTCGTCCAGCGCGGCGCGTACCTCGGTCGGGTCGTCGAGGGTCTGGGCGTGACAGATGCAGGCCGTGGCGAGTCGTTCGGGCACACCGAGCGCCCGGTAGGCGTCCCGAGCCAGTGCCGCCGCGTCACGGGCCTCCGGGCGCCGCCCGGCCGCCTGTAGGCAGATGGCGTGGCGCAGCTCGATCCGGGCGGCGAGGTACGGGTCGTCCACGTCCGCCGCCGCCTCGGCCGCCAGCTCGACGGCTTCGAGCGCCTCGGGCCAACGTTGCAGTCCGGCCAGGGCGAGGGCGAGCCGGTCCCGGGCACCCGCCGCGTCGGCCCGGTCCCCGTGCTCGGTCAGGTACGCCGTCCCCGCCTCGACCAGCGGCAGACCGTCGGTGTCGTCCCCGTCGTGGCAGAGCAGTACGCCGAGCCGGCCGGCGACCACCCATTCCCGCCGCTGGTCGGCCAGCCCCCGGTAGTGCTCGATCGCCCGCCGGAGCAGTTCGATGGCGGCGGGCCGGTCGTCGGCCACCACCCGCTCCACCGCCCGCAGCTCGACCCACCGGGCCTCGTCCGCCGGGTCCAGTCCCCGAGGCGGAGCATCATCAGCGTCGGCGTCGGTGACGGGATTCACGCCGAGGCGTTCGTCGAGCACCCGCAGCACCACCCGCAGGTGCTCGTACCGCTCGGTGTTCCAGTGCTGCTCGGCGAGGTCGAGCAGCTCGGCCGGGGTCGCCTCGGCGGGGATGTCGGCCGGGGTCGGCACCGGTGGCACGGTGACCACGGTAGCGGGCGGTGCGTCGCCGGCCGTACCCGTCGTCGGGGTGGCGGACCCGGTCGCCGGGGCGGGCCGACGGTGGGCGGTAGCGGACAGCGGTAGGTGTTCCCCGATCGGCTCGGCCGCCAGCCGACGCCCGACCCACCCGGACTGGCTCGTCGTGCCGTTGCGCTGGTCGAACCGGGCGGCGAGGTCGGTGGCGAGCCGGGTCAGGTCGGCGGCGAGCAGACCCACCGGCAGGTCGGCCGCGGCGCGGTCGCCGTACGCCCGGCGGTGCACGGTCAGCTCACCGTGCCCGGTCTCGTCCAGCCGGCGCAGCAGCAGGGCCGCCGCGGCGGCGAAGGACATCGCGTCGGCCGGGGACGGGGCCCGGTCCACCCAGTCCAGGTGCCGTTCGACTATCTCCAGCCCCCGGGACTCGTTGCCGGTGACGGCGCAGAACTCGACGTGCTCGGCGATGCTGCCGAGATCGGCCAGGTTGCCCCGCAACCGCCGGTACGCCCGCCGGTGCGCGTCCCGCGCCCGCTCCCGCCGCCCGGACCGCAGGTACGGCACCAGCAGGCTGGTCAGGATCCCCTGTGGCTGCTCGTTGCAGGTGAGCTGCCCGGCCAGCACCGGCTCGGCCAGCGCCACCGCCTCCTCGACCTGCCCGGTTGCGGCGAGGTGCCGGACCTGCCCGGACGGGTCACAGCCGGCGCAGTCGGACAGTTCGTCGCGGGGCGCGGTGACCCACCTGCGGTACCACTCCTCGGTCTCCTCGGCGGCGCCCCGGTGCCGGGCCACCAGGTGCCGGTACTTGTAGACCGCCTGGAGGCTGTGCCCGCCGTCGCGGTAGCGCCGTTGCATGTCGTCGAGCACCGCGTACGTGCGTTCCAGTGGCACCTCGGGGAAGTCGAGTAGCGCGTTGATCATGTGCTTGAAGTGCCAGAGCAGCGTGTGTACGTGCCGCTGGTGGTACGGCTGCGGATTGCGGTCGTAGTCGGCCAGGCACCAGGAGAAGGTGACGAACGACTTCGCCGGCTCGCCGCCGTAGGTGTAGGCGCTGGTGCCGAGCATCCGGGCGGCGAACGCCAACTCCTGGTCACCCTTGGCGTCGACCTGCCGAATCAACTGCTCGACCGCGGCGATCTGCCCGGCCCCGAACGGCAGGTCGGCCGTCCGCTCGTACACCGCCCACAGATCGTCGTTACCGCTGGCCACCGCGGATCACTCCTGTCCCGGAACAGCCCGGCCGAGCAGGCCGAGGAACGAATTGTTGAGCAGGGCCGCGTCGGCCGGTCGGATCGGGTGGTAGCCGAGCAGCAGCGCCTGCCCGTACAGCGCCTCGACGGCGAGCCCGACCAGGTCCGGGTCACCGAGGGTGGTGATCCGGCGGACCAGCGGGTTGCGGTGGTTGAGCACGAGTTGTGGCCGCTCCGGTGGCCCGGACGAGGCGATCGCGTCCAGCACCCCGGCCCACAGCTCGTCGGCCCGCTGCCGGGTCGACTCAAGCTGGTCGTGGAATGCCGCCGACCGGCTGACCAGGTACAACGCCGGCAACGAGGCCGGGTCGTACGCGCGCAGCGCCACCTCGCAACCGAGCCGGTCCAGGGTCCGCTGGGCGGCGACCAGGAACGGCCGCAACGCCAACTCCACCGACGGGTCGAGGGTGTCGAAGCGGGTGGTCAGGTCGGTCGGCTCCAGCCGTTCGATCAGCACCGACCGGTCGAGCCCCGGCAACCGCTCGATGATCTCCGTGTCGTACGTGTAACCGCCGTTGACCACGGCCAGGTCCTGGGCTGCGGCAACCGCTGCTAGCTGGCGGAACTCGTCGGTGGTGGCGGCGTACCGGATGACACCGTGCCGGGCCCGGAACTCGGCCAGGGTCATCCGGCCGGTGTTCGTCTCCATCGGCCACCACTGCTCGACCAGCCGGAGCATCTCGTCGTCGTGCAGCGCGAGCGCCTTCACCCCGAGGTGGTGCACCTGGAGGAACTCGCCGAGCCGGCGCGGGTCGCCGCTGGCGAGCTGCACCAGCCAGCCGCGCAACTGGTCGCCGAGCGCCTCCCGGGTGGCCTCCAACAGGCTGTCCTCGTACAGCGCCTCCCGGCTGGCGGTGGGGCGCAGCTCACCGGCGTCGACCACGCACCGGGCGAAGAACGCCCACTCCGGCAGCAGCCCCTCGGCGCCCTCGGTGAGCAGCATCCGCTTCAGGTAGACCCGGTGTCCGACCCGGGCGGCCGGGTTCGCCGGGGCCGGCAGCACGAAGGCGGCCCCGGTCAGCCCCGCCTCGGGCACCGACAGCGGGATGACGTCGAACGGGGTGAAACCGAGCGTTTCGCGGGCGTACCGGATCAGACCCTCGCGGCGGGCGGCCGGTGACGGACCGGCGGCGGCCGACCACGGCGGCGGCCCGGTGGTCGTCTCGACCTCGCCGACCCGCACGGTCACCGGCAGCAGCGAGCCGAACAGGCGGGCCAACTCGGTCACCGTCGGCTGGGTGAACCACTGCTCGGCGCCGGGGCGCGGCACCAGGGTCACGGTGGTGCCCGGTTCGGCCCGCCCGTCGTCCGACGCGGCCACCTCGACCCGGTAGCGGCCGTCGGTGTACCCGGTCCAGAGCACGGTCGGCTGGTCGGCGTGCCGGGTGACGACCCGGATCTCGTCGGCGACGAGGAAACAGGAGAGCAGGCCGATGCCGAACTGGCCGAGGAACTCGTGCCGGGCGAAACCCAGCTCGTCCCTTTTGGAGCTGCGGCCGATGGTGGCGAGCAGTTCGTGCACCTGCGTCTCGGTGAGGCCGATCCCGGTGTCGTGGATCCGCAGGGTGCCGTCGGCGGTCAGCTCCGGCGGTTCGATCCACACCACCGCCGGTGCGCCCGGATCGTCGGCCCGCCGGGCGGTGATCGCGTCCGCCGCGTTCTGCAACAACTCCCGCAGGTAGACCCTCGGACTGGCGTACAGGTGGTGACTGAGCAGGTCGACGATGCCGCGAAGGTCAACCTGGAAGGTGCGGTCCACGCTTTGTTACTCCCCGGTTCAAGTGCAGGCGCCCACCGTACCGGTGACCGGCGACACCCGTCGCCCTTATCCGGGCCGAGTTGACCCTCAACCTGGTCGAGCCCCCAGGGTCGCCGACATGACCAGACCCACGACCGAACCCGCGACCTGCGCCGGGCCCGCCGTCCGCGACAACACCGGCGTACGGCGGACGCTCGGTGCCGCGTACGGGCGGCTGTGGGTGGCGGCGGTGACGTCCCGGTTCGGTGACGCGGTGCGTACCCCCGCTCTTGCCCTGCTCGCGGTCTCGCTGACCCGCGATCCGCGCCTGGTCGCGGCCGTGGTCGCCGCCGGGCAGGTCCCGCCGCTGCTGTTCGGCCTGCTCGCCGGGGTCTACGCCGACCGCTGGGACCGGCGGCGCACCATGGCGATGGTCGACGGGATCCGCTGCGTGCTGGTCGCCGCGCTGGCGGTCCTGGTGCTGTTCGGGCAGGTCGGCATCGGTGCGCTGGCCGCCGCCGCGTTCCTGCTGGCGGCACTCGGCGCGCTCTTCGACGCGGCGGCGTTCGCGGTGCTGCCGGCGCTGGTGCCCGCCGACCGGTTACCGGCAGCTAACGGTCGACTGGCCGCCGGTACGGCGGTGGCCGGCGGATTTGTCGGTGCACCGGTCGCCGGCCTGCTGTTCGCGATCAGCACCGCACTGCCGTTCGCCGTCGACGCCGTCTCGTTCGCGCTCGCCGCGCTGCTGGCGCTGACCCTGCCGCCGCTCACCTCGCCCGTTGTTGCCCCACCTCGACGGTCGGTGTGGCGGGAGGCCGGTGACGGGCTGCGGTGGCTCCGGCGCGATCCGACCCTGTTCCGGATCACCGCACTCACCGCCGCCAGCAACCTCGCCATCAGCGGACTGATCGCGGTCATGGTGCTCTACGCGCTGGAGGTGCTGCGGGTGCCCGAGGCCGGTTACGGCCTGTTCATGGCGTGCGCGGTGGTCGGCGGGCTGGCCGGCGGACTCGGCGCCGGTCGGGTCGCGGGACGCCTCGGCACCCGTACCGGGCTGCGCTGGGTGCTGGCCGTGCAGACGATCGCACTGGTGGCACTCGCGGTGTCACGGCACCCGCTGCCCGCAGCGATCGCGTTGGCCGTCTTCTCCGCCGGATCCGCCATCTGGAACGCGCTCTGGTCGACGTACGGCCAGCGTCACGTGCCGGCGGAACTGCTCGGCCGGGTCGGCAGCGCCCAGCGGGTCGCCGGACTGCTCGCCGCCCCGGTCGGCGCGCTGCTCGCCGGTTTCACCGCGAACGCGTACGGCCTGCTCCCGGTCGCGTACGCGGCAGCCGCGATCTTCGCCGTCGTCACCGGCACGGCCCGGCGGGTGCTGCACAGCCGGCCCGAATGACTCCGGCGAACACTCCTTCTCTACCTGACTGTTGATCTACAGGGGATTGGGGCCCTGGATGACGGGGGCGCGGACCAGGTTGCCCCATTCGGTCCAGGAGCCGTCGTAGTTGCGGACCTGCGGGTAGCCGAGCAGGTGGTGCAGCACGAACCAGGTGTGGCTGGACCGCTCACCGATCCGGCAGTACGCGATGATGTCGTCCGCGGTCGACAGCCCCAGCTCGTCGGCGTAGATCGCCCGGAGCTGGTCGGGGCGCTTGAACGTACCGTCCTCGTTCGCGGCCGACTTCCACGGCTTGTTCACCGCACCGGGGATGTGCCCACCGCGCATCGCCCCCTCCTGCGGATAGTCGGGCATGTGCAGCAGCTCGCCGCTGTACTCACCGGGCGAGCGGACGTCGACCAGCGGCCGGCCACTGGCGATGTGCGCCGCCACCTGGTCGCGGTACGCGCGGATCTGGCTGTCGTCGCGCTGCGGCACCGGGTAGTCGGCGCGCGGGCGCTCGGCCCTGTCCCGGGTCAGCTCCCGCCCCTCCTCGACCCACTTCTGCCGGCCACCGTTGAGCAGCCGTACGTCGCCGTGGCCGAAGAGGGAGAAGACCCAGAGCGCGTACGCGGCCCACCAGTTGAAGTTGTCGCCGTAGAACACGATCGTGTCGTCCCGGCCGATGCCCTTGGCCGCGCACAGCTCGGCGAACGCCTCGGCGCCGAGGTAGTCCCGGGTGACCTGGTCGTTCAGTTCCAGGTGCCAGTCGACCTTGATCGCACCGGGGATGTGACCGGTCTCGTAGAGCAGCACATCCTCGTCGGATTCGATCACCACCAGACCTTCCGTGCCCAGGTTCTCGGCCAGCCACTCGGTGGTGACCAGGCGCTGCGGGTCGGCGTATGCCTGTAGGGCGGGCCTGGGATCACTTGGTACGGACATGCAGCCCAACGTACGCCAGCGTTGCGTTGAGCAGGCAGGGAATGGGATGCCTGCTGGGTCACTTCGGGGCGGGGACGGCAACGCGGTGGCCCGCCACCCCGGCAGGGGTGACGGGCCACGAAACGCCGGGTGGGGCCGGGTTCAGTTGTTGGCGCTGCTGACCTGGAACGGGTAGCTGGTGATCCCCGACTCGACCCCGGCGGCGGTACGGCTGCGTACCTCCAGCACGTGCCGGCCGCCAATCGTCGGCGTGAAGTCGATGACGGCGCTGCCGAACTCCGCCACCACCACCTGCTCCGGGCCGTCGTTGAACCGGTAGACGTACTCGGTGACGCCCGCCAGCTGGCTGCTCAGGTAGAACGAGCCGGTGATGCCCGGTCCGCCGTAGGGATAGCTGTCGTCGTACAGGGTGCCCCAGACCTCGGGGAGCGAATTGATCACGGTGAATCGATAGGTGTAGAACGGCGACCTGGTGCCGTCCGCGCTGACGCTGCGTACCCGCAACTGGTGGGAGCCGGCCGTCGTCGGCGTCCAGGTAAAGGTGGCCTGGCCGGTGGCGTCCGCCGCGACGGACTGCTCGGGGCCGACGATCGCGAACGAGTAGAGGTACGAGACCACGTTCGGCATCCGGGGGCCGAGGGTGAAGGTGCCCGGTACGCCGATCCCGCCGCTGCTCTGCTGTTCCGGGTATTCGACCGAGCTGACCAGCGGATCCGTACGCAGGTTGAAGCTGGTGACCGTGGCCGCCTCCAGTCCGGCGGCGGTACGGCTGGTCACGGTGAGTTGACGCAGCCCACCGGTCAGCAGGGTGACGGTGACCTGGGCGGTGCCGTCCGGCTGGGCGGCGACGGTCTGCTCCGGCTCACCGTTGAACTGGTAGCGGTACTGCACCACCCCGTCGAGCCGGGGCCGGAACGTCAGCGTGCTCGGTACGCCGACACCGGTGATGCCGCCCTCGACGATCGGCCCGCTGTCGGTCACGCGGAACGTGTAGACGGTCTGGTCGGAGCGGTTACCCGCGCTGTCGGTGCTGGAGACGTAGAGCCGGTTCGGGCCGTCGTCCTGCGGGGTGACGGTCACCGTGGCGGTGCCGTCCGGCCCGGCGGCGACGTACGTGCCGACGCTGCCGCCCACCAGGCTGTACGAGTAGCCGCCGATGTCGGTGACCCCGTTGGGGCCGAAGGTGAACTCGCCGGGGATGCCGGTGCCGCTGTGCCAGTTGTTGTCGTCGGGGTAGTCGGTCGAGGAGACTGTCGGCGGCTGCGCCGGCCGCTCGTTGTCCTTGGTGAAGTAGCAGGGCTGGCTCCAGGCGCTGACCTCGGCGCCGTCCGAGGCACGCACCGCCCAGGCGTAACCGCGACCGTGCTCGAACCGGTCGGCCGGGAAGCCGACCCCGGCCCGGTCTTCGAGACCGGGGTGACCGGTCTGCTCGGTACGGGCAGCCGGATCGTCGACCGGCCAGACCGCGAAGGTCCCGGTCACCGGGTCCCCGCCACCGGTCCCGTTGATGTCGGGGTCGGTCACCTTCGCGGAGACGCCGACGTCACCGAGCGGGAGCGTCGGACCGGGAGCGCTGGTGGCACAGCCCCGGTCCCGGGCGGTGACCGGGTCGGTCGGCACCGGGGGCGGGGTGTTGTAGTCGACGGAGATTCCCACCGTGCTGGCGAAACGACGCCCCTGTGCCGGGTCACTCTCCAGCGGTGCGGGCAGCCGGAGCGCGAGGGTCAGGGTCGAGGCGCCCTCGGCGAGGGCCTGGCGCAGACCAACGACGGCGTCCCACTCGACGCGTGGCCTCGGGCAGCCGTCGGCGGTCTGCGTGCTGGTGTGGAGCAGCGCCAGCTGGGCCGGGGGTTTCTTCCAGCTCGACTTGGCGGGGTTCACCGGTGCCGTACGCCAGAGTTCGACCGGTGGGCGCTGGGCGCAGTCGGTCACCGACGTCTCCTCGGCGGAGAAGGTCACCGAGTTGACGGTGGTGCCCCGGAAGCGGGTGATGTCGAAGGTGAAGTAGGCCCGAGCGGTGTGCTTCCGATTCCGGTCGTCGAGCCACGAGCCGACCGGTACGTCACCCGCGCCGTCAACGTAGATCTTCGACGGCCGGTGGGCGTCGGTGTACGCCCAGGACGAATTCTCTTCGTAGTGGTACCCGACCGCCGCTGCCGGCTGGGCGGTGACCGCGAGCAGTCCCGCGGTCAGCGTCGCGGTCATCGCGGTCGCGAGCCCTCGGCTGCCGATCCGTCTCCAACGACCACTGCCGAATCCGTCTGGCATCAATCGAACTCCCCGTGAAAAGCAAGCCCACACCGATGGTGGGAGGAAGATGATCGTAACCAGGGGGTACGACAACGGTGGATGAGTTTCCGACCGTTGGATCTACTGTGGACGGCGCTGGGACGGCGCGGGGATCAGTCGGTGAACGGGCCGAGAATCGGGCGCTTGGCGGTGATGGTGTCACCGGAGGAGCGGCCGGTCAGCCGACGCTTGAGCCACGGGGCCAGGTGCTGCCCGGCCCAGCGCAGGTCGGCATTGCGGGCCGCCAGCCACGGCGTCGGCGCCGGCTGCGGCGGTACGACCAGCCACTGCTCGTCCGGCGCCAGGCCGAGGGCGCCCAGCACGTGCCCGGCCACCCGCCGGTGACCGGCGGCCGAGAGGTGCAGTCGGTCCACACTCCACAGTTCCGGGTGCAGAAACACATCGTCGGCGAAGAGGTCGACCAGTCGGGCGCCGTACCGATGGGCGGTCTCGCCGACGGCCCGGTTGAGCATCGCCACCCTGGGTGCCATCATCCGCTGGCCCGGCAGCCGGGACATCACGTCGGCGAACCGGAACACCAGTACGTCCGCCCCGTTCTCCCGGAACTCCCGGATCACCCGGTCGAACCGGCTGGTCAGCGCCTCCGCGTCGAAGTTGCGACGCAGTACGTCGTTGCCGCCGGCCGCGAAGCTGACCAGGTCGGGGCGCATGGCCAGGGCCGTGGGCACCTGCTCGGCCACCACACTCGGGAACAGGCGTCCCCGGATCGCGAGGTTCGCGTACCCGAAATCGGGGCCGGCCTCGACGGCCAGGCGGGCGGCGACCAGGTCGGCCCACCCCCGATAGGTGCCGTCCGGGTACGCGTCGTCCATGCCCTCGGTGAAGCTGTCCCCCACCGCCACGAAGCTGCGCCAGCGCATCCGCATCCTCCTGAATCCGCCGCCTGCCACCAGGTCCGTTCGGAGTCTTGCACCCGCCGAAGCGAGGTTACCGCCGGGTACGCCGAAAGTGGCGGCGCCGACAACACCACTCGGCACCGCCACGCTCGGGACCCCTCGCCGGGGGTAGGTCGGAACTATCCGGTGACCTGCCACAGGAACTCGAAGGGGGCCTTGTTGTCCTGGGTACGGCGGTCCTGGCTGGCCGACACCTCGACCCCGCCGGTCATCGTCACCAGCTCGCCCCGGTAGACCAGGGTGAAGATGGCGCTCACGCTCTTGTTCACGCCGATCTTGGGCACGGTGCAGATCATGACCACCGGCGGCCCCTGGTCGTTGATGCCGCAACCGGCCTTCGTGCCCTGCGCCCGTACCAGGGTCACGCCCTTCGGCAGCGTCAGATGCACCACTGGCGGTTCCGCGGTCGCCGGGCCGACGTTGCGTACGGTCACCGTCACCTCGCCCTCGTAGTAGCCGTCCGCATGCATGGCCATGACCGGGTTCGCGGCGGTGACCCGTAGGTCGGCGCTGACGTCGGGGAACCTGGTCGGACCGGCGACCTGCTGGAAGCGGCCACCGAGCCAACGGTAGTCACGCCACTGCTGCGGCGCCGACGAGAATGCCTGCTGGTCGCCCCACCGCGCCCGGACCGTCCCGGACGGCCCGGCCGCCACCGCCTGCAACACCTCCGGCACCGACTGGTCCGGCCCCGGCGCGACGTTGACCACCTGGCCGAAGGTCTCGATCCCACCGTCGGCACCGCGCTTGAATACCAGCACCTGCTGCGCGTGCACCGCGTGTGGGCTGCACACGACCAGCGCCGCCATCTCGTTGGAACCGTCGCCGTCCACGTCGACCGGAACCGGCTTGTCCAGGATGGCGAACGCCATCGGGGAGTCGGGCTGGGGTCGGTAGACGTGATTGCCCTTGCTGAACCGGAACGTTCCGGCCGGGCAGGAGGTGGTTCCCCAGGCCGGCAGCGTCAACGACCCGTTCTCGATCTCGTCGGGCGTCAGCGGCGGGGCGGGCGGGTTCCCGACGGTCCTGGTCGGCATCGGCGTCGGCGTCGGGGGCGTGGTCGGGGTCTCGACCACCGGCGGCGTCGTCGTGGCCGGCGCGGGTCCGCCGTCACCACGGGGAAAGAAGGCGAACGCGGTGCCGGTCGCGGCACCGAGCATCACCAGGGCCGCGGCCGAGGAGGCCAGGGTGCGTTGCAGGCCGAGGCGGTGAGACGTACGCAGGGTGCGGTCCCGCAGGTCCACCGGCGCGGCCTCCTCCGCCAGGTCGGCCAGGTCGCTGCGAAGACGGTCGAGGTTCATCGGGCGCTCCCTTCCAGGAGGTACATGTCGGCGAGTTCGGGGGCGACGGCGCGTAGCCGGGCGAGTGCCCTTGAGGTCTGGCTCTTGACCGTGCCGGCGGAGACGCCGAGCAGTTCGGCCGCCTCCGCTTCGCTGCGGTCCTCGAAGAACCGCAGCACCAGCACCGCCCGCTGCTTCGCGGACAGCTTCAGCAGCGCGGCCCGCAGGGACAGCCGCAGTGCGGTCTGGTGCGCGTGGTCGGTCGAGGCGTCCCGACGCGGCTCGGGCAGCTCACCGGTCATCGACTCGGCCACCCGGCGCCGCCGCCACCAGGAGACTTGCAGGTGGTACATGGTCTTACGGGTGTACGCCTCGGCGTTGCCGGTCTCGTGCAGTCCCCGCCAGGCCCGGTGGGTACGAGCCAACGCCGACTGGACCAGGTCCTCGGCCAGGTGCTGGTCCCCGGTCAGCAGGTACGCCGAGCGCAGCAGCGCCGGGGTACGCGTACGGACGAAGGTGTCGAACTCGTTAAGCGAGGGATCCACCCGAACCGGTCCTTGGGGTAGTGGAACGTGGGCAAGTCATGCCACCCAAGACGCGACCTTGCGACGCGAGGTTGCCGGTCGTACGAAATGCTTGGACGTCGGGTTTGTGACATGCCAGGCTGCCTGGATGCTGCTTCGGATGTCCACGCTCTTCCTTCGTACGCTGCGGGAGGATCCGGCGGACGCGGAGGTGCCGAGCCACCGGCTGCTGCTGCGGGCCGGCTACGTCCGGCGGGCCGCGTCCGGCGGCTACACCTGGCTGCCGCTGGGCAAGCTGGTGCTGGACCGGGTGGCGCAGGTGGTCCGGGACGAGATGGCCGCGATCGGCGGCCAGGAGATCCACTTCCCGGCCCTGCTGCCCCGTGAGCCGTACGAGTCGAGCGGCCGGTGGACCGAGTACGGCGACGACATCTTCACGCTCAAGGATCGGCGCGGCGCCGAGCACCTGCTCGCGCCGACGCACGAGGAGATGGCCGCACTGCTGGTACGGGACCTGTTCAGCTCGTACCGGGACTTTCCGGTGATCCTCTACCAGGTACAGACCAAGTTCCGGGACGAGGCGCGGCCCCGGGCCGGGTTGCTGCGCGGGCGGGAGTTCCTGATGAAGGACGCCTACTCGTTCGACCTGAACCAGGCCGGGTTGCAGGCCGCGTACGACCAGCACCGGATGGCGTACCAGCGGATCTTCGACCGGCTCGGGCTGGACTACACGATCGTCGCCGCCTCGTCGGGCTCGATGGGGGGGTCCGCGTCGGAGGAGTTCCTGGCCGCCACGCCGGTTGGTGAGGACACCTTCGTCGGCTGCACCGCCTGCCACTACGCGGCGAACACCGAGGCGGTGACGACGCCCGCGCCGGCCTCGGGAGACGTGCACGCGTTCGCGCCGGCGCAGGCGTACGACACCCCGGACACGCCGACGATCGAGTCGTTGGTACAGCTCGCGAACGCCCGTCGGCTCGGTGGTCGGGACGACTGGACGGCCGCGGACACGTTGAAGAACGTGGTCCTGTCGGTACGCCGGGTCGGGGTCGCCGAACCGGAACTGCTGGTGATCGGGATACCCGGCGACCGGGAGGTGGACCTGAAGCGGGTCGGGGTGGCGCTCTACCCGAACACCGCCACCCTCTTCGACGGGTTCGCCGACCGACCCGACCTGGTCCGCGGCTACATCGGGCCGCAGGTGCTGGCGAAACTCGGCATCCGGTACCTGGTCGACCCCCGGGTGGTGCCCGGCACCGCCTGGCTGACCGGCGCGAACGAGCCCGGCCGGCACGCGGTCAACGTGGTCAGCGGCCGGGACTTCATCGCGGACGGCACGATCGAGGCGGCCGAGGTCCGGGCCGGTGACCCCTGCCCGGCCTGCCGGTCCGGGAAACTGACGATCCGCCGGGGGATCGAGATCGGGCACATCTTCCAGCTCGGTCGCCGGTTCATCGACGCCTTCGCGATCGACGTGCTCGGTCCGGCCGGAAAACCGGTCCGGCCGATCATGGGCTCGTACGGCATCGGGGTCTCCCGCGCGGTAGCGGCCATCGCCGAACAGCACCACGACGAGCAGGGACTGGCCTGGCCGGCGGCGGTCGCGCCGGTCGACGTACACGTGGTGGCGGCGGGCCGGGGGCCGCAGGTCGAGGCGGCGTTGGGCCTCGGCCGGGAGTTGGCCGACGCCGGCCTGCGGGTGCTGGTCGACGACCGGTCGCAGGTGTCGGCCGGGGTCAAGTTCGCCGATGCCGAGCTGATCGGCATTCCGCGCACGGTAGTGGTCGGCCGCCGGCTCGCCGACGGGTACGCCGAACTGCGCGACCGGGCCAGCGGTGAGCGGACCGAACTGCCGGTCGCCGAGATCGTCGCCCAGCTCACCGGGCTGCGCCGGCTGGCCGAGTAGCCGCCCCGGCGCTGACCGGTCACCGGTCAGCGCCACTGACGGGCGGCGCGGCCGTCAGTTCCGGTGGCCGGCGCGCAGCGAGTCGTAGTAGCGCAGGCACTCGTCGTACGCCGGGAGCAGCCCCGCCTCGCGCACCTCGGCCAGGCTCGGGCCGTTGGCGTCCCGCTCGGAGAACTTCGGGGTGATGTCGGTCGGGATCGGCAGGGCGAGTTCCTCGTCCAGCACGTTCACGATCCGCTCCCGCTTGGGGGCGTAGCCGGTCGAGCAGACGTAGCTCAGCACGGTGTCGTCCTCAAGCGCGACAAAACCGTGGCCCAGCCCCTCGGAGAGATAGAGGGCGCGGTAGTCGATCGTGTCCAGCCGGACCACCTCGTGCTGGCCGAACGTCGGCGAGCCGACCCGCAGGTCGACCACAATGTCCAGCAGGGCGCCCTGCGGGCAGTAGACGTACTTGCCCTGACCGGGCGGTACGTCGGCCCAGTGGATGCCCCGGACCACGCCGCGGCTGGAGACACTGTGGTTCATCTGTACGGCGGACAACTGGAAACCCAACACGTCGGCGAACGCGACGGCGTCGTACCAGACGAGGAAGTTGCCACGGCTGTCGGGGAATTGTTGGGGCACGAACTCCCAGGCACCGGAGATCGACAACTCGGTGGCTTTCACCTTTTCACCTTTCACGCAATCAGCAACAGCACACGATACCGGGCGAGGCCGAACATCCAGGTGAGGTGGGGATCCCAACCGGGTGTGACGTTCCGGCCACGGGGTACCGGAATGACATCGACGTACACATTTCACGGAGGCTTTCATGACCAACTATCGGGTCGCCGACCTGATGACCCGACAGGTTGTATACCTGTCGGCGCAGACCACCCTGGACGAGGCGGCCAGAGCGATGGCGGACGCGGACATCGGCGACATCGTGGTGACCGACGGGCAGAGCCTGTTCGGCATGGTGACCGACCGGGACATCGTGGTCCGGGCGGTGGCCGAGCACAGGGACCCGGCGAAGACGACGCTCGGCTCGATCGCCACCCGGGAGATCGTGATGATCGAGCAGAGTTCGACCGGGGCCGAGGCGGCCCGGATGATGCGGGAACGGGCCGTACGCCGGGTGCTGGTCTGTGACTCGGACCGTCAGCTCGTCGGGATCATCTCGCTGGGCGACCTGGCCCAGCAGCTCGACCCGTCGTCCGCGCTGAGCGAGATCAGCGAGGCGAGTTCGAGCAGTTGACGAGGGGCTGGGTAGCCTGGGTCGCATGCCACCGAAGCTCGCCGAGATCGTCGAGGAGTTCGCCTCCGCCCCGCGTGACCTGGTGCTGGAGATGCTGCTCGAATACTCCGACGCGGTCCCGCCACTGCCGGCCGAGCTGGCCGGGCACGCCGGCATGGAACAGGTCCCGGAGTGCCAGACCTCGTTCTTCCTGCGCGCCGAGGTGACCCCGGAACGTACGGTCGACACCTGGTTCGACTGCCCGCCGGAGGCGCCGACCACCCGCGCGTTCGCCGGCATCCTCGCCGAGGGGCTGGCCGGGGCGAGCGCCGAGGAGGTGCTCGCCGTACCGGACGACCTCTACCAGCGGATGGGCCTGGCTCAGGCGATCAGCCCGTTGCGCGTACGCGGCGGCACCGCGATCCTGGCCCGACTCAAGCGGCAGGTACGGGAACAGATCGGCTGACCCGGCGCGTTGCACCTGTGCGTGGAAATCGATCTCTATGCGGACGTCGTCTGCCCCTGGTGCTACATCGGTAAGACCCGACTCGAAGAGGCGCTCAGGGCGTACGACGGCGAGGTGACGGTCCGGCTGCGGCCGTTCCAGCTCGACCCGTCGCCGGTGCCCGAGCCGCTGCCGATACTGGAGGCGCTGGGCGCCAAGTTCGGTGGCACCCAGCGGGCGGAACAGATGATCGCCCGCGTGGTGGACGTCGCCGCCGGCGCCGGGCTGACCCTGCACTACGACCACGCGTTGGCCGCGAACACCTTCGACGCACACCGGCTGGTCTGGTTCGCCGGGCAGCGCGGGCTGGACAGCAGGATGGTCGACGCGCTCTACCGGGCCCACTTCGTCGACGGGGTCGACGTCGGTTCACCGGCCGCGCTCGCCGGCGTGGCCGCCGGGGTCGGGCTGGACGAGACCGAGGTACGGGAGTTCCTCGACTCCACCGCCGGCACCGACGAGGTACGGGCCGAGCTGGCCGAGGCCCGCGAGTTGGGCATCAGCAGCGTGCCAACCTACGTACTGGCCGGCAAGTACGCGGTCACCGGCGCCCAGGAGGCGGAGACCCTGCTCGCGGCACTGAACGAGGTGGCCCAGCGCGAGGCAGCCGCCTGACCGGCACATTCGGATGTTGCACGTGAAACAGTATTGATATACATCGAAGCGCCGAGTGGGGGCGCCAGGGCAGGGCGCCGGACCCGATTCCCCGTGTCGGGTCCGGCGCCCTCCCCGCTCAGGGAGGTGTCCGATGGGCAGATGGAAGTGGTTCGCGAACCCGTACGAGCCTGAACCGAACGAAAGGACCGGTCCCGCGACGGCGTACGGCAGCAGGTCTGGCGCCTACCCTGCCGAGCCGTCGCCGGACGAGCGACGAGAGCAGATCAGCGACGAGCAGAACGACGTCGGGTAAGGCCACATTGAGCAGAACAGCATCGAGCAGAAGCGGGCCCGGATGCGCGCCAACCGGGGATCCCGTTGGCGGGCGATATGAGCGACGGCCCCCGTTCCACGAGCACGAACCTCAGTCCGGCGCTCTGGCCCGCCCTGCTCGCCGGTGCCCGCGTTGTTGCCGAGCGCCACGCGGACGGAATGCTGTGCGACTACCGCATCACCCCGGGCGTGTGCTCCCGGCTCAACGGCGCCCAGACGTACCTGACCGACCCTGAGATGTTGCGGGTGGAGCGCAAGGCAGCAGAGATCAAGGACAGGTCATGAGCCGCCCGAACGTCGCCGTCGGGACGGTGTTGCGGCTGGCAGCGGGCGAATGGTCGGACGGTACGGGGCTACCCGCCGAGACTCACCTGGTCATCTGGGTGTCCCGGGTCCACACCGACCGCGCTCCCGAGGATGCTCCGGGGGTCTGGGTCACTGGGCACCTGTTGGAGTGTGAGTGGCCGACGTCCGACTGCACCTCACCCTGTAGCCATGCGTACGTCTACTGGGAACCGCTCGCACGAGCGGCGGCATCGGAGTGAGTCGGCACGACGAACCGGTGGACCAGGCCACGCTCCGGCTCGCCGCCGACCGGACATGGCGTCAGCACGAACCCGTCGACGCGGACAGGACGTATAACGCGTCGAACTCGTACGCCTTCTTTGGTGTGCTCACATCAAAGAAGGTGTACGAACAAAACGAGTAACCCGCTCCGGCGACGGAAGATTGGGTGGTTTGCGCAGAATGGCCAGCTCAGGCGGCCGGTCGGGCCAGGTCGGTCACCACGCGCGCGTTGGGCAGGGCGGCCAGGGCCCGGCCGGGCAGCGCGATCTTGCTGTGCCGTACGCCGGAACCGATGATCACGTACTTGGTGTCGACCACCCGCTCGTCGACCAGGATCGGCCACTCGGCGGGCAACCCGATCGGCGTGATGCCGCCGTACTCCATCCCGGTGAGGCTGACCGCCTCGTCCATCGGGGCGAAGCTCGCCTTGCGTACGTCGAGCTGGCGGCGCACCACGCCGTTCACGTCCGCCCTGGTGGTGGCGAGGATGATGCAGGCCGCGTAGCGGGTGACTCCCTCACGCTTGCCGGCCACCACCACACAGTTGGCCGACACGTCCAACCCGACCTCGTACGCCGCACAGAAGGCGGCGGTGTCGGCGAGCGTGGCGTCGATCGGCGCCACCAGGATGTCGTCCACCGGCACCGAGGACTCGACCGGCCAGCCCCGGACGGCCGTAGCCACCGGTGGGGCGAGCAGGTCGAGGCGGGTCCGGGCCGGTTCGGTGCGCAGGGTCCCCATCACGGCTTGATCCTCGCACCGCCGACGCCCGACCGCCCACCCAGGCCCACCTGGCAACAAGGGGCACGGACCAATGGTCAGCTTCCGCTGAGGAAGGCGTTCTCGCGGGCGAAGGTGCGTTCCTCCAGCCGGGCCCGCTCATCGGCCTGCTCGGCGCTCTCCTGCCGGGACTGGGCCACGTCCTGCAAGCCGTGGCGTACGGCGAGGCGCATCACGCCGTAGAGGCAGGGGAATCCACCGACGTACAGCAGCACTGCGGCAGCGAGTTCAAGCATGGCTTCACGTTAGGGCGACGGATTGTCCGAGAAGCCCTCATTTCTCGGCTGATCCCCCGTACGTGTCGGCGAGGTAGTCGGCCCAGGTACGGGTGCCGGTCGGGGTGGCGGCGGTGGTCAGCGCACCCGCACGCACCGTCCGGCCGAACGCGCCCGGAAACCGGATCGGCAGGATCGGCCGGCGTCGGCCCCGCGCGGTCAGCCAGGCGGCGGCCGCCTCGTCGTACCGGAGCACCTGCGGTCCGCCGTACTCCTCGATGGCCCGGCTCGGGCCGGCGTCCAGCCGGCCCGCGATCCGGCCGGCCACGTCGCGCGGGTCGACCGGCTGGGCCAGCAGGGCCCGGTCGCCGAGCACCGGCCCGAGCCGGCTGGCACCGCCGAGTATCTGGTCCAGCAACTGCGGGAACTGGGTGGCCCGCAGGATGCTCCAGGGCACCGCGCCCGCCGCCACAATCTGCTCCGCGGCGAGTTTGAGCCGGTAGTACCGCATCGGCACCTTGTCGATGCCGACGATGGAGACGTACAGCAGGTGACGTACCCCGGCCTCGGCGGCGTCGGTGACCAGCCGGCGGGTGCCGGCCACGTCGACCCGCCCGCTGTACGGCCCGGTGGCGGAGGCCAGGTGGACGACCGCGTCCACGCCGAGCACGGCCAGGTCCACGCCGGTACCGGCGGCCAGGTCGCCGACCACCCATTCGACCCCGTCCGCCGCCGGTCGCGGCCGTCGGCTCATTCCTCGTACGTCGTGTCCGGCGTCGTGCAACCGCGGTACGACCTCCCGGCCGAGCGTGCCGCTGGCACCGGTGACCAGAACCCTCATCGTGTGCTCCTTTCCCGATGGTGGGACGGGGTGATCGCTCGAAGTGTGACGGTGGCGTCGGTCACGGTTGACGAATTTGGCTAATGCCATTAACTTTGCGGTTATGACGATTAACTTCCTTGATCGCGGCGAAGGCCGGATCGCGTACACGGTGCAGGGGGAAGGTCCCCTGGTCATCTGCCTACCCGGTATGGGCGAGCTGCGCTCGGTATACCGGTTCACCGTGCCCGCCCTGCTCGACGCGGGCTACCGGGTCGCCGTACCGGACCTGCGCGGCCACGGCGACAGCGACGACGGCTTCCGCGACCACGACGACGAGGCGCTGGCCGGCGACGCCCTGGCCCTGATCGACCACCTCGGCGGCCCCGCCTTCCTGGTCGGCAACTCGATGGGTGGCAGCGCCGCCGTCCTCGCCGCGGCGGCCGAACCCTCCAGGGTCACCGGACTGGCACTGATCGACGCCCTGGTCCGGGACCCGAAACTGAACCCGGTCCTGGTTTCCCTGATGCGGCTGCTGCTGGTCAAGCCCTGGGGGCCGGCCGCCTGGCGGGCGTACCTCAAGACGCTCTACCCCGGACGGCCGCCGGCCGACCAGACCGAACACCTCGCCGAGATCGCGACGAGCATGCGCCGGGGCGACCACTGGCGCTCGTTCGTCAAGACCACCAGGCTGTCGCACGCCGTGGTCGAGGGACGGCTGGACGCGGTCCGGGCACCCACCCTGGTGGTGATGGGTGAGAAGGACCCCGACTTCCCCGACCCGGTGGCCGAGGCCCGGTACATGACCGAGCGGTTGTCCGCCGAACTGCTGCTGGTGCCCGACAGCGGGCACTACCCGATGACCGAGTACCCCGAACTGGTCAACCCGGCGCTGGTCGCCTTCGTCGACCGGGTCCACGCGAATGCCTAGAGCCGGCCTCACCCCGGCGATCGTGGTCGCCGAAGCAGCCAGGGTCGCCGACGAGCAGGGACTGGACCGGCTCACCCTGGCCGCCGTCGCACAGCAGCTCGGAGTCACCCTGCCCAGCCTCTACAAACACGTACGGGGTCTGGACGGGCTGGCGCAGCAGCTCGCCATCCGGGCGCTGGGCGAGCTGACCGAGCGGGTCACCACGGCCACGGTCGGCCTGTCCGGCACCGCCGCCGTACGGGCGATGGCCTCGGCGTACCGGGACTACGCCCGTACCCACCCGGGCAGTTACGCGGCCACGCTCCGGGCACCGGACCCCGGCGACCCGGCACACGTCGTCGCCGCCGAGCGGAGCGTGCGCGTGGTCTACGCGGTGCTCGCCGCGTACGGCCTCGAAGGGGACAGGGCGATCGACGCGACCCGGGCGATGCGCAGCGCCCTGCACGGGTTCGTCACCCTGGAGGCCGCCCACGGTTTCGGGCTGCCACAGAACCTCGACCGGTCGTACGACCTGCTGGTCGAGGCCCTCGACCGGGCACTGCGCAGCTGGCCCGAGGACTGAGCACCCCGACCGGGCCGGTCTAGGTACGGAGACTGACCCGGCCGGCGATCAGGCCACCGAGCAGGGCCAGGCCGGTGGCCACCCCGAACCCGGCCAGGTAGGTGCCCGGCCCCGGCGCCGCCGTCGCGGCCAGCAACGCCCCGGTGAACGCCAGTACGGTCGCACCCGACAGCGAATCGCTGAGCTGGAGCGCCGAACTGCTGCGCCCCTGTTCCCCCGGCGCGGACAGCTCCAGGGTCAGCACCGAGATCGACGGGTAGGCCATCCCGATGCCGAGGCCCGCCACCGCCCAGGCGAGGATGCCCAGCACCACCGGCACCGCCGTCGCCAGCATCAGCGGCGCGGCGGCAGCGACACCGGCGGCCATCAGCAGCAGCCCGAACCGGGGCAGCGTGGCCGGGGATTTCGGCTGCCGGACCCGGCCCTGCACCCAGGAGCCGACCGACCAGGAGACGGCACCGGCCGCGAGCGCGGCACCGGCCAGCGCCGGGGCGAGTTCCCGCTCCCGGGTGAGCAGCAGCGGGATGAACACCTCCGCCCCGAGGAACGCCGCCGCGGCCAACCCCCGCAACGCGATCACCGTCGGCAGCCCGCGCGCGGCCCGCAGCACCCCGGCCGGCAACAACCGGGGTACGCACACCGCCAGGCCACCGAGGGCCAGCGCGACCAGGACGACCGCCGTGGTGCCGCGCTGCTGCCCCCCGACGTGCAACAGCCCGGCACTCACGGCGGCCCCGCCCGCCCAGCCGATCCGGGCCACCGAACCGGGCGCCAGCCCGCGCACCGGTCGGTCCCGGCCCTCTTCCGCAGGCCGGTCCCGGCCCTCTCCCTCTTCAGGTCGATCCCGGCCCGCTCCCTCTTCGGCAGAGCGGTTGCCGAGTCGGCGCAGGGCGGGACGGATCAGCAGTACCGCGGGGGCGGCCAGGGCCGGTACCGCGAGGAACACCCAGCGCCAGCCGGCGTACTGCACTATCAGTCCGGCGATCGCCGGACCGACCAGCGACGGCACGACCCAGGCCGCGGCGAACGCGGCGAAGACCCGCCGGTGCAACACCTCCGGGTACGCCCGCGCCACCACCACGTACAGCGCCACGATCAGCAGTCCCGAGCCGAGTCCCTGAAGCACCCGCCCGATGACGAACTGCACCATGTTCGGGGCGGTGCCGGCGACCACCAGGCCGACGACGAACCAGCCGACACCGTGCCACACCGGGGCGGCCGGGCCCCGGGCGTCGCTCCACATGCCGGCGAGAACCATGGTCACCACACCGGCGGCGGCCGGCCCGCCGAAGGCGAGTGCGTACAGGCGCAACCCGTCCAGGGCGTCCGCGATCGTCGGCATGGCGGTGGCGACCGCGAGCGCCTCGAACGCGAGCAGCGAGATCAGCGCCACCATGCCGACGGTCAGCGCCCGGAACCGCCGGTCGAACAGCCCGCCCACCGGCGGGGTCGGTACCACCAGCGCGGCGGTCACCGGGACAACTCGATCATGGCTCGGTGCCCCTTCCCGTACGGCCGGCGGTCGACCGGTCCCGGGCACCAGCATCGGGCATGAACCGAGGTTGAGGTCAACCCGGAGGGCGGCTACGCCTGCTGCAACGCCTCACCCAGCCCCCGTGCCAACCCGGAAAAATGCTGGTCGGCGATGACATGACCGGCGGTGATCACCAACGCCAGCGGCCACTCGATGACCTGTAGGGCGGCGAGCAGGCCGAGACCGGCGTAGTAGGCGAGCTTGTCCGGCGGCGGCACCGCGATCTCACCGAGGCCGGGGATCCGCAGGCGTCCGGCGTAGGACTCGACCACCCTGCGCGGATCGTGCAGAACACTGGCGTCCATCGTTCCTCCCGGGGTCGACGTGTGCCGGTTGGCATTCCACGCGGGACGCCGTCCATGCACCGGACCGAGCCGGAAACCCCGGAAACGCCGTCACCCCGGAAACGCCGCCACCCCGGCAGGCATAACCCATCCACACCTGGGAAGGCAGGGCCGATCGTGGATCGGGGGCGAAATGGCGTACACCGCGCCAACCATCTCGAACCTGCTCGGTGGGGTCTCCCGAGGCGCCCACGAACTGGTCAACCGGGCCGGTGCCCTGGCCGAACAGGGCGCGCGCGCCGCCGGGCTGACCCAGCGCGGCGTACGGTCCCGACCCGGCCGGCACCACATCGAGGTACGCGGCGTGACCCAGCCCGGCAGCGAACCGCTGGCCCACCGGGTCGAGGAAACCCTCGAACGGATCCCCGGAGTGCGCTGGGCGAGGGTGAACGCACCCACCGGCCGGGTGGTGGTGGCGGTCGGCGAACCGACCCCCCGGCTGCGGGACCTGATCGCGGCGATCGCCGCGGTGGAACGTACCGATGGCTGTGAGCACCACCCCGACGACCGGCCACCGCACCCGCCGGAGGAAGGCCCGCGGACCCGGCGCGCCGTTTCCACCCTGGCCGCGGACGCCTTCGGCCTGGGACTGACCGTGGCCACCCGGATCCTGCCCTTCACCCCGCTGCCGGGTGAGGTCGCCGGCCTGCTGAAGGCGATCGACATGCAGCCCAGGCTGCACGCGCTGGTCGGCCGGGGACTGCGCGGCGACCACCGGGCGGACTCGTTCCTGCCGCTGGCCGAGGCGGTGGCCCTCGGTCTGACCGGCGGCTGGGCGGGCATCCTGCTCGACGGCGCCCAGCGGGTGCTCCAGTGGCAGGAGGCACGCGCCCAGCTCACCGCCTGGCAGGAGGTCGAACCAAAACTCGCCGGCACCCCCGAGCTGGCCTCGGCGGGCCCGTTGCTCGACGGCCGCCCCCGCCCGAAGCCGGACGGCCCGCTGGAACGGTACGTCGTCCGTACGCTCTCCGCCGGAGCCCTCGCCGGGGCGACCGCACTGCCGTTCGCCGGCCCCAAGCGGGCCGCCGCCCTGGCCATGTCCAGCCTGTCCATGGCCCCGTTCGACGGCCGTGAGGGGTATGCCGCCCAACTCGGCCGCGCGCTCGCCGCCCGGGGCGTGATCGCCATGGACCGCTCGGTGCTGCGCGAACTGGACCGGGTCGACACCCTGGTGCTGGACGAGTCGGTGCTGCACTCGAACCGGGGCACACTGACCGACCTGGTGCCGCTCTCCGGCGACCAGGAGGAGGTCGCCGGCCAGGCATTCGTCCTGTTCGACCCGGCCTGCCCGGCCGAACTGCGCCAGGCCGACGGCTGGCGACTCGGCCCGTTCGCCGAACTGGGCCTGTCCGCGCCGACCGGGCACCCGGAGGCGAGCCGACTGTTCGACTCGGGTGGCAGCGTGCTCGGGCTGGCCCGGGGCGACGAGCTGACCGCCGTGGTCAAGTACGAGCCGGAGCCGGCGCCCGGGGTGGACGCGCTGCCGTCGGCCACCCGCCGGGTCGGCGTACGGCTGGTCGTGGCGAGCACCGACGCCAACGCGTACGACTTCGCCGACGCAGTGCTGCCGGGCGGCTCCGAACTGACCGCGTCGATCCGCAGGTTGCAGGCCGAAGGGGCGATGGTCATGCTCGTCTCCGGCGACCGGCGGGCACTCGGCGCCGCCGACTGCGGACTGGGCATCTGGCACCCGGGGGAGCCGCCGCCCTGGGGCGCGCACCTGCTGGTCGGAGCGGACCTGGAGATCCCCGCTCTGATCGTCGAGGCGGTCGGCGTGGCCAAGAAGCTGACCCGGCAGAACATTGCCCTGGCGGCGGCCGGCAGCGGCCTGGGCGCCCTCACCGCCTTCACCGCACCGGTGAACCTGCTGCCCCGCCGGACGATGAACGCGGTCAACGTGACCGGTGCGATGGCACTGGCCAACGGCGTCTGGCGGGCCAAGCGGCTCCCCGCGCACAGCACCGTCCCGCCGACCGGGGTCGCCACACCGTGGCACCTGATGCCGGTGCCGACCGTGCTGACCCGCCTGGACACCAGCGTGGACGGGCTGAGCACGGTCGAGGCGCAGCGGCGCGGCCACGACACCGGCGCCGCCGACCAGCCCGGTGTGAACCTCGGTCGGGCCTTCGTCGACGAACTCGCCAACCCGCTCACCCCGGTCCTGGCCGCCGGGGCCAGCCTCTCGGCGGCGGTCGGCTCGGTCGTCGACGCCGCGCTGGTCGGCAGCGTGGTCGGGCTCTCCGCGCTGATCGGCGCCATCCACCAGATCAACACCGAGAAGTCGCTGGCCGAGCTGCTGTCCCGGTCGGCGGTCACCGCCCTGGTCCGGCGCGACGGCGAGGAACGGGTGCTCGCCGCGACCGACCTGGTCCCCGGCGACATCGTCCTGGTAGGGCCGGGCGACGCGATCCCGGCCGACTGCCGGGTGCTGGAGGCCGCCGGGTTGGAGGCGGACGAATCGTCGCTGACCGGCGAGTCGCTGCCGGTGGCGAAGAACAGCCCGTCGGTGGTCGCCGCCGCAGTCGCCGACCGACACTCGATGCTGTACGAGGGCACCACGGTCGCCGCCGGCCGGGGCGTGGCGGTGGTGGTCGCCACCGGCTCCGACACCGAGGTCGGGCGTGGCATGGCGCTGGCCCGTCAGGCGCCGCCGAGCAGCGGTGTCGAGGCGCGGTTGAGCAAGCTCACCAAGGCCACCATCCCGGTCGCCACGGGTGCCGCGATGGCGGTCGCCGGGGCGGGACTGTTCCGCGGCGTACCGCTGGCCGAGACGGCGGCGACCGCCGCGAACCTCGCCGTGGCGTCGGTGCCGGAGGGGCTGCCGTTCCTGGTCAGCGCGGCCCAACTGGCCGCCGCCCGGCGGCTGGCCGAGCACGGTGCGCTGGTCCGCAACCCGCGCACGATCGAGGCGCTCGGCCGGGTCGACGTGCTCTGCTTCGACAAGACCGGCACCCTGACCGAGGGCCACCTGCGGCTCGCCGGGGTCGGCGACAGCGAGGGGTACGCCGAGGTCGACGCGCTCGACCGTACGCTGAGCCGGGTCCTTGCCGCGGCCCTGCGAGCCACCCCGGAGGCGGATCACGCCGATCAGCTCAGCGGGCAGACCGACCGGGCGGTGCTGGTTGGCGCGCAGGGGGCCGAGGTCGAGCCGACCACCGGCTGCCGCAGTTGGCGCTTCGCGTCCGCGCTGCCGTTCGAGCCGTCCCGGGGTTACCACGCCACCGTCGGCAGCCGGCACGAGACGTACCTGCTCAGCGTCAAGGGCGCACCGGAGACGATCCTGCCCCGGTGCGGGCGGAAGCGGACCCGCGACGGTGAGGTGTCGCTGGACGACGCCGGCCGGGAGGCGCTCCAGCAGATGATGAACCAGCACGCGGGCGCCGGACAGCGGGTGCTGGCGGTCGCCGAACGGGTGCTCGACCACGACTCGGTCACCGACACCGACGTCGCGGACCTGACCTTCGTCGGCTGTCTGACCCTGGCCGACGGGGTACGGGCCAGCGCCGCACCGGCGGTCGCCCGGATCCGGCAGGCCGGCGTGCACACCATCATGATCACCGGCGACCATCCGGGTACCGCCGCCGCGATCGCCTCGATCATCAGCACTGACGACGCCGAGCAGCGGGTCGCCACCGGCACCGAACTCGACCGGCTGGACGACGCGGCCCTCGCCGAGCGGCTGGCCCGTACGGACGTCGTGGCCCGGTGCACCCCGGCCCACAAGGTACGGATCATCCAGGCGTTGCAGCAGGCCGGACGGGTGGTCGCGATGACCGGGGACGGAGCCAACGACGCCCCCGCGATCCGACTCGCCGACGTCGGCATCGCGCTCGGGCAACGCGGCACCCCCGCCGCGCGGGCCGCCGCCGACCTGGTGGTCACCGACGACCGGCTCGAAACGATCATCGCGACCCTGGTCGAGGGCCGGGCCATGTGGTCGTCGGTACGCCACGCGCTGAGCATCCTGGTCGGCGGCAACCTCGGCGAGATCGCGTTCAGCGTGCTGACCGCCGCCGCCACCGGCCGCTCCGCCCTCAACGGTCGCCAACTGCTGCTGGTCAACCTGCTCACCGACCTGGCCCCGGCGATGGCGATCGCGATCCGGGCACCCAACCCGGACGCCACCGACGGCCTGCTGCTCGAAGGACCGGACAGCTCGCTCGGCGGAAGCCTGAACCGGGAGATCGCGTTGCGGGCCGCGACCACCACCCTCGGCGCCACCGCCGGCTGGACCGTGGCCCGGTACACCGGGCGGCAGCGGCGCGCGGGCACGATCGCGCTCGCCTCGCTGGTCGGCACCCAACTCGGCCAGACCGTGGTCGACGGCGGCGCGAGCCCGGCCGTACTCGTCTCGACGGCGGGTTCGTTGGCGGTGCTGGCCGGCGTGATCCAGACTCCCGGTGTGAGCCAGTTCTTCGGCTGCACCCCGCTCGGCCCGCTCGGCTGGGGCATCGCCGCCGGCAGCGCGCTCGGCGCCACCTTCGCCAGCACCACCCTGAGCCGGATCTTCACCCGGGCGGCCGAGGACCACGAGTCACCCGCCGAGAACGCCGGGGCCGGCGGTGCCGAAGCGCCGGCCATTGCCGAACCGGACGGCAGCGGTGCGACGACGGACGGTGCCAGGTCCCCCGGTGACGACCGCGGGACGGTGCCTACATCCCCCGGTGACGACCGCCGAGGGACGTAGGCACCACAGGCGGGCGTTCAGCCGTCGAGAGACCGCCAGAAGTCGTACCGGTGCGCCCGAGCGAAGTCGACGGGCCGGATGGCACCGGGGGCCAGGGACTGCACCCGCCGGTCGGAGAACTCGGACCAGTACGGCGCGCCCCCGCCGTTCGGGTCACCGCTGTACGCGAACCGCGTCCAGTAGCCGATCATCTGCTCCGCCAACCGGGCTTGCGAGTCGGTGAGCGGCTCCGCGTAGTCGACCCCGAACAGGTACGGCAGCTGCGAGGTGTGGAAAGCACCCAGCAGGAAACTGGGCTCCTTCGAACCGACGAAGAAGGGGGCGCGATCGTCGGCGAACTCGTAGGCGTACGTGGGGGTGTGCCGGGCCAGGGCCTTCGCCGTGTCGAGGGCCGGCCGGGACCAGATCGAGTCGGTCAACACGGCACCCAGCGCGAGGCTGGGCGAACCGTACGACCCGCTCGGGTAGCGCGCTCGTACCGTCGCCGCGTCGGCGGCGAACAGCTCGTCCAACTGATCGTGGTACTGGTCCACCGTGAGCGGGCACTCGTTCGGCCGACCGGGAATCGACGGCACGCCGGGTGCGCAGTTCTCGCCGGACACCTCCATGCCCCACACCCGCAGCCGCTCCTCGTCACGGTTGCCGCCCTGGATCACCGGCACCCGGTTGAAGTGTCCGGTCGCCAGGGCGCGGGCCGGGTCGACGGGGAGCACCGGACCACCGAGCACCGGACCGAACTCGATCGGGTCGCTCTTGTCCAGCAACTCGGTCACGGACGTACCGCGCAGGCAGACCGCGGCGGTGTCCGGATCGGAGCAGCCGAGGTCCTGGGCCACCGCGAGCCCCTCCCGCTCGGCGGTCTGCCGTGGCCGGGCCGACGACGGCGTCGACGGCGACCAGCCCGCGGTGCAGGGACCGCTCTGCATGATCGCCCGGTGCATGAGCCCGGCGGAGGCCGGGGCGGCAAGGTGGGCGCAGATGCTGAAGCTGCCGGCCGACTCGCCGAACAGCGTGACATTGCCCGGGTCGCCCCCGAAGGCGGTCGCGTTGCGACGTACCCAACGCAACGCCGCCTGCTGGTCCTCCAGGCCGAAGTTGCCCGAGGCGGCCCTACCGGCGTCGAGGGCCGGATGGGCCAGGAATCCCAGCATGCCCAGCCGGTAGTTGATCGACACGACGATCACATCACCGCGTACCGCCAGGGAACGGGCACCGTAGATGTCGCCGGCACCGTACTTCAGGCTGCCGCCGTGCAGCCAGACCATCACCGGTAGCGGCTTGACGGCCGGCCGCAGCGGCACGGTCACGTTGACGAAGAGGCAGTCCTCGCCGGTGCTCGGCCGCCCCATCGGGATCCCGGCCGGCTGGGCGCAGGCGGCGCCGGGCACCGTCGCGTCGCGTACCGCCGTCCAGCTCGCGGGCGGACGCGGCGACGTCCAGCGCAGGTCGCCCTGCGGCGGCGCCGCGTACGGGATCCCCAGGAAGGACCGGTGGTCCCGGGCGACGATGCCGCGAACCGGACCGCTGTCGGTACGGACCACCGCCGGATCCGGCCGGGCGTACGACGGTTGCGCCGACGCCGTGCCGCCGACGGTGAGTACGGTCGCGACGACGACCAGGCCGACGGCGGCTCGCCGCAGCACACTGATTCTGCTCGTGGCTTCTCTGCTCATGGCTTCGAGACAACCCGATCCGGGTGCCGGACACAGGGGTGCCACGACCCGAACCGAGGTGGTGCCAACACCACTGATCTCGGGGCCGGAACCATCCACACTGGATGGACGACGGCAGCGTCAGTGGCCTCGGGCCAGCCACTCCTCCAGGTGCGGCGCCTCGGCGCCGATCGTCGTACGGTCGCCGTGACCGGTGTGCACCACGGTCTCCGGCGGCAGCCCCGACAGCCGGTCCCGGATCGAGGCGACGATGGTGCCGAAGTCGCTGAACGACCGCCCGGTTGCCCCCGGACCACCGGCGAAGAGGGTGTCACCGGTGAACACCGCACCGAGCCGGGGTACGTGGAAGCAGCAGGCGCCCGGACTGTGCCCCGGCGTGTGCAGCACGGTGATCACCACCCCGGCCACCTCGATCGTCTGCCCGTCGGCCAGCTCCCCGTCGGGTACGACGTCCGGGTGCACCAGGTCCCAGAGCACCCGGTCGGCGGGGTGCAGCAGCACCGGCGCACCGGTCGCCTCGGCCAACTCCGGCGCCACCCGTACGTGGTCGTCGTGGGCGTGGCTGGCCAGGATCGCCCGTACCCGTCGATTGCCGACCGTACGTCTGATCGCCGCCACGTCGTGCGGCGCGTCGATCACCACGCACTCGTGCTCGTCGCCGATCACCCAGACGTTGTTGTCCACGTCGAAGGTCTGGCCGTCGAGGGAGAAGGTGCCAGAGGTGACCGCGTGGTCGATCCGGGCCGCCATCAGAAGACCACCACCGAGCGGAGTACGTCGCCGTGGTGCATCCGGGCGAACGCCTCCTCCACCCGGTCGAGGGTGATCTCCTCGGTGACGAAGCTGTCCAGGTCCAGCCGGCCCTGGAGGTACAGCTCGGTGAGCAGCGGGAAATCGCGGCTGGGCAGGCAGTCGCCGTACCAGCTCGACTTCAGCGCGCCGCCACGGCCGAACACGTCCAGCAGCGGCAGCTCGGGGACCTTCATCTCCGGTGTCGGCACCCCGACCAGGACCACCGTGCCGGCCAGGTCGCGGGCGTAGAACGCCTGCTGCCAGGTTTCCGGGCGGCCGACCGCGTCGACCACCACGTCCGCGCCGAAGCCGCCGGTCAGGGCCTTGATCGCCTCGACCGGGTCGGTTTCGCGGGCGTTGACGGTGTGGGTGGCGCCGAACCCCTTCGCCCACTCCAGCTTCCGGGGGTCGGTGTCGACCGCGATGATCGTGGTGGCGCCGGCCAGTACCGCGCCGGCCACCGCGCCGTCGCCGACCCCACCGCAGCCGATCACCGCGACGGAGTCGCCGCGGGTCACTCCGCCGGTGTTCATCGCCGCGCCGAGGCCGGCCATCACGCCGCAGCCGAGCAGGCCGACGGCGGCCGGGCGGGCCGCCGGGTTGACCTTCGTGCACTGTCCGGCGTGAACCAGGGTCTTCTCCACGAACGCGCCGATGCCCAGGGCGGGCGACAGTTCGGTGCCGTCGGTGAGGGTCATTCTCTGCTTGGCGTTGTGGGTGTTGAAGCAGTACCAGGGCTTGCCCTTGGCGCAGGCCCGGCAGTCGCCGCAGACCGCACGCCAGTTCAGTACGACGAAGTCGCCCGGCGCCACGTCGGTGACGCCCGCGCCGACCTGTTCCACGATCCCGGCCGCCTCGTGGCCGAGCAGGAACGGGTAGTCGTCGTTGATACCGCCCTCGCGGTAGTGCAGGTCGGTGTGGCACACCCCGCAGCTCTGCACCCGCACCACGGCCTCACCCGGTCCGGGGTCGGGCACCACGATCGTGGCGACCTCCACCGGTGCGCCCTTGGCCCTGGAGATGACCCCGCGTACTTGCTGACCCACTGGTCGCCCTCGCTTCCGCCACGCTCGATCCCGGACGTGACCTCGACGTGTCACACCGCCGTGATCTCGACGTATCACACCATGTGGCCGGATCGAGGGCCAGAGTTGCGGCGACTGGCAGGGGCGGTCCCGGCGCGCTCGCTGACCGTTGAGACAGCACCATCGTGGGATATAACCCGCAAAACAGCCCATACCCGATGATCGGCTCCCTATCATCCTCGGCGAGGGACAACAGTCCCCGAACTGGACTTTCTCGCGGGGGGAATGGGTCAGTGGCCACACACTCGGTGGAACCGGATCAACGCAGGACGTCTGTGACTTCACGCTGGCGTCGACTGACCGGCTGGCAGAAGGCTTCGATCGTCCTGACCGCCCTGCTCGCGACCCTCTGCGCAGGAGTGGGAGTTGTGGGGTACGGGCTGCTGCACCGCTACGAGGACCGCGTACAGCGGGAGGATCTGCTCGGCGACGCCGCGCGGACGGGCACCCGGGCGAACTGGGACTCCGGGGCGCTCAACCTGCTGCTGCTCGGTTCGGATTCGCGCCTCGGCGAGCCCGACCAGGAGGAATATCCCGGCCAGCGTTCCGACGCGGTGATGATCGTGCACCTCAACGCGGAACGCGACCAGGCCACGGTGATCTCGGTACCGAGGGACAGCTACGTCAACATCCCGGCGTACGGCGAACACTGGAGCGGCGGGATGAACAAGCTGAACGCGGCCTTCGCGTTCGGCGGCGCGCCGCTGGCCGCGGCGACTATCACCGAGCTGACCGGACTACCGCTGCACGGCGCGGTGGTGGTGAACTTCGCCGCCGTACGAAAACTGGTGGACGCCGTCGGCGGGGTCTCGATCTGCGTGCCGTACCAGGTTGTCTCGACCGACACCGGGCGGACCTGGCCGGCCGGCTGCCACCAGCTCGACGGTACGGCCGCCGACGACTTCGTCCGCCAGCGGCACGACGTCCCTGGTGGCGACTTCGGCCGGATTCACCACCAGCAACTGGTGCTCAGCGCGCTGATGGAGAAGGTCGGTACGGAAAGCCTGCTGAGCAACCCGCTGCTGCTGGACCGGCTGTTGACCACGGCGGCCGAGAGTCTGGTGGTGGACCGGGATCTCGACCTGCGCAAGCTCGCGCTCGGCGTACGGAAGATCGATCCGGCGAACGTGCGGTACCTGACCGTGCCGTACGCGAATGCGGACCTGGAGACGCCGGCCGGGGTGGCGGTCGAACTCGACCCGGTCGGGGCGCAGGCCCTCTTCGACGCCGTCGGCGCGGACCGGGTGCCGCAGTGGCTGGCCGAGAATCCCCGGCCGCCGGGCACCTGATCGGGGCGCGGTGACCGCCCCGAGGCTCGCCACACGAGTTTCCGTCACCGAAAGTCTCCACTTGCCATGACGGAAAGCTTCGGTCATGCTTTCCATCATGGCAAGTGACGCACAAACCGATCCGAACCCGTACCCCAGCGCGGCGGAAGCCGCGGCGGCGCTGCGGCGGGTGCGGGAGACCCAGTCCGCACTGGGCCGCCGGATGGCACCGAGCTGGTACTTCTCGACCCTCGCGGCACTGCTGGGTGCGATCACCCTGAGCCAGCTGCTTCCCACGCCCGCCACCATCCTGGTCACCCTCACGCTGGTGGCCGCCATGGCGGCGATGGCGCGGGCCTTCCTCGACCGGGCCGGGGTCGTGCCACTCACCGGCACGGTCACCGTACGGGGGATCGTCCTGTCCGCGACGCCGCTGGTGCTCGTGATGCTGGCCGCCGTCTGGCTGGACGACTCCGGCCACCACTGGGCCTGGATCGTCGCCGCCGCCGTCAACGCCGGCGCGGTGCTGAGCCTGGGCTGGTGGCACCGTCGCCGGTTGCGGGCCGACGCATGACGGCACAGACAACCGAACCGGGCGGCTTCAACCTGGTCATCCACGCGCCGAACCGGCTGCTGATCTGCGCGCTGCTCGACAGCGTCGCCGAAATCGAGTTCGGCACGGTGCAGGAACGGCTGAAGGTCAGCGCCTCCGTGCTGAGCAAGCACGTGACGGTGCTGACCGAGTCCGGCTATGTCACGCAACGCAAGGCGGTACGGGAGACCCGGCCCCGCGTCTGGCTGCGGTTCACCCCGGAGGGGCGAGCTGCCTACCGCGAGCACGTGGCCGCACTACAGGCGATCGTCGGCACCCCGGCCGAGCCGGTCGACGCCTGATGATCGCCGGGTCGAGGTCGTCGACCGGTGGAGGTCCGCAACGGCCACCCCGGTCACCTCCGGCGGGACTTCACCACAGGTGGCCGATCACCCCGGACTCGACCACGATAACCGCACCCAGGACCATGAAGACCCCCGGCACGATCCAGTGGCCGTACCGCCGCACGACCGCGATCACCCTCCGGTGCGACCCGAGCCCGGCGCCGGCCAGACACCACACCGCGGTCAGGACGGCGAACACCGCCACGGTGACCAGGGCGTCCGTCAATCCGACCGTGCGGAACAGCGGGGTGTAGACGGAGATGTTGTCGGCGCCGTTGGCGATGGTGATCCCGGCCACCGCCACCAGGCCGGTGGCCACCGTCGCTTCCGGCGCCTCGTCCTCGCCGCGAGCCCGGATCGCGGCGATCAGGCCACGCACGCCCAGGGCGAAGGGCAGCAGCCCGAGCAGGCCCACCCACTCGTCCGGCACGATCGTCAACCCCAGCGCCGCGACCGCGGAGACAGCCACCAGTACGGCGATGCCCGCGTACTGTCCTACCCAGACCTGCCACACCCTCGGTGCCCGGTTGGCCCGCGCGGAGAGAAACAGCACCGTCAGCACGACGAGATCATCGACATTCGTGCCCGCGAACACGCCAGCCGCCGTCAGTAACGTGTTCACGAGATCTCCCACGGCCGACAGCGTACGAGCCGGCCGTAAACGCCAGCCTCTCGCCGGCAGGCCCGACCGGTCAGTCCTCTGCCAGGTACCCGGTGGCGGGGTCGACCTGCCCGATGAAGTTCCGGATGGCCTCTTCCATTTCGGGCAGGCTCATCGGCGGGCTGGCGGATCTTGAGATTCCGAAGCCGTAGTCGTGCGGCCCGTTGAGCCAGTCGAAGTCGTACGCGCCCGGCTCCCCGGCACGTTCACCGACGCGGAAGTCCTGCCCGTCGACGGTGAGCATGATCGGATCACCTCGGTACCTGATCCGCATGTGCTCGGGTGCGAGGCCCGGCTCCGGCTCGTCGGACATCTCGCTCCTCTCCGGCACGGGAGGGATGAAGAGTGGAGCCAAGGGGACTCGAACCCCTAACCCCTGCCTTGCAAAGGCAGTGCTCTGCCAGTTGAGCTATGGCCCCTGGGGTGGCCGGTCGGCCACCGGGTCAGGGCAATCCCGATCGAACGACTAGCGCAGATCGGGTGCGGTGGTGGCCTCGTGCCACAGGGCCCGCTCGTCGTTGGATTCCTTGACCCTCTTGACGATCAGGGCTGCCACACCGACAACACCGGCAACGATCAGAAGCTTCTTGAACATGACAGTCCCTCACGGTCGACTGCTGTCGGACGGTCTTAAAAGTGGGGCTAGCTGGAATCGAACCAGCGACCTCAGAGTTATCAGCTCTGCGCTCTAACCGACTGAGCTATAGCCCCGTGCGACGAGCAAGGTTACCGTACCTACGGGCCATGTCCCAACTCGGGGGCTGACCCCCAGACTGACCTGCGACAACGATTGTTGCCGGTAGCCCTGCGGTCGTCGCAGACGCTACCGAAAACGAAACGCCGGGGCCACCGCAATAGCTGCGGCGCCCCGGCGTCGGCACGTTGTCAGTCGCGCTCGGCGAGGGTCAACTCGATCCCGCCGACCAGGTCGGCGCAGACGTTGTAGACGAAGGCACCGAGCGTGGCGAGCGCGGTGAAGAGCACCACGTTCACCAGTCCGATCAGCGCCGAGCTGAGGATCACGCCCTTGGCGGTGATCTTCAGGGCGTTGTCGCTCTGCCCACCACCGGCGTTGATCAGGTCGGTCAGGCTGCTGTTGACGCTCTCGAACACGCCCATCGCGTCCAGCGCCAGGTAGAGCACCGAGGTTGCCACGATCACGACGACGAAGAGCACCAGCGACACCGCGAACGAGAACTTCATGACCGACCACGGGTCGATCCGCTTGAGATTCAGCCGGGCCCGTCGCGGCCCCCGCGAGGCGGCGGAGCCGACCGCACTGCGCGCCGACCGTACGGCCTCGCTGACTCGGGCCGCTCCGACCGCGGCGGCGCCGCCGAACGTACGGCTCGGGCCGCCGCCCGGATTGGGCCGGGCCGATCCGGTCGCCCGTCCGTCGTCGGGACCGCTCGGCCCGCCCGTGGGCGTGCCCGGCGCCGGCTGACCCAGCACTGACATGCCCGGCATGGTCTGCCCCGCAGCGGTCTGTCCCGGGGTCGGACCGCCGGGGCGGTCCGGCATCGACGGCCTGCTCTGCGCGCCCGGCCGGTTCTGGGCGCTCGGCCGCTCGGCCGGCGGCGGGCCACCGGCTGACGCCGTCGCGTCCGCTGTCGGTCCGGAAGCGTGCGGCGAGGGCGAGCCGCCCTCGCCGCCGGATGGCTCGGCCGGACGGCTGCCCGACTCCCCGCCGGGCTGGTCCGGCGGGGGTGGCATGCCGGGGGCCCGGGTGAACTTCGGCGACGGTGCGTCGGCGGGGACTACCGCCCGGCCGACGGCCGCGCGGCCGGTCGCTGGTGCGCCGCCTGCGGCGGCCTCCTCATCGACCGGGTTGGCCGAGGTCCCCGCGCTCCCCGACTTCGCCTGTGTCTCCGTCATCAACTAGTCCTGTTCGTCAGGCTCGTCGGCATTGCGAGCAATGGCCACGATCGTCACACCATCCGGGAGGTCCATGAGCTTGACCCCCATTGTGTTCCGATCGCGTGTACGGCGTACAGGCTTCACCGGAGTCCGGATGACGCCGCCGTTACTGGTGATCGCGAACAACTCGTCGTCCGGACTGATCACCACTGCGCCGACCAGTCCACCACGTCGCTCGGTGATCTTCGCGGTCAGCACACCCTTTCCTCCCCGGCCCTGGACCGGATATTCCTCGATCGGCGTACGTTTTGCGTACCCGCCGTTCGTTGCCACCAGGACGTCCATCCCGTCGACGACCACTTCCATGGCCAACAGGACGTCGTCGTCGGTGAAGCGCATCCCGATCACGCCCGAGGTGGCTCGGCCCATCGGCCGCAGTGCCTCGTCGGTGGCGTTGAACCGGATCGCCTGTGCCTTTTTGGACACCAGCAGGAGATCGTCCTCGGGTCCGGCAAGTGCCGCGCCGACCAGCTCGTCCTCGTCGCGCAGGTTGATCGCGATGATGCCGCCGGATCGGTTGGAGTCGAACTCCTCCAGCTTGGTCTTCTTGACCAGGCCCTTCTGCGTCGCCAGCACCAGGTAGGGCGCGACCTGGTAGTCCGGGATCTGGATGACCTGGGCGATCTGCTCGTCCGGCTGGAAGGCGAGCAGGTTGGCCACGTGCTGACCCTTTGCCGTACGGCTCGCCTCCGGCAGCTCGTACGCCTTGGCCCGGTAGACCCGACCCTTGTTGGTGAAGAAGAGCATCCAGTTGTGCGTCGAGCACACGAAGAAGTGGCTGACGATGTCGTCCTGGCGCAGGGTCGCGCCACTGACACCCTTGCCGCCACGGCGCTGCGACCGGTACAGGTCGACCTTGGTGCGCTTGGCGTAGCCGGTACGGGTGATGGTGACCACCACGTCCTCGCGGGCGATCAGGTCCTCCATCGAGACCTCGCCGTCGAACGGCAGGATCTTGGTCCGCCGCTCGTCGCCCCACTTCGCCACGATCTCGCCGAGCTCCTCGGAAACGATCTTCCGCTGCCGCTCCGGCTTGGCCAGGATGTCCTTGTAGTCGGCGATCTCGATCTCGATCTTCGCCAACTCGTCGATGATCTTCTGACGCTCCAGCGCGGCGAGCCGGCGGAGCTGCATGTCGAGGATCGCGGTCGCCTGGATCTCGTCGATCGTCAACAGCGCGACCAGACCCTGCCGGGCCTCCTCGACCGTGGGCGAGCGCCGGATCAGGGCGATCACGTCGTCGAGCGCGTCCAGTGCCTTCACCAGACCGCGCAGGATGTGCGCCCGCTCCTCGGCCTTGCGCAGCCGGTACGCGGTCCGCCGGCGGATCACCTCGATCTGGTGCTCCACGTAGTAGCGGATGAACTGGGCCAGGTTGAGCGTGCGCGGCACGCCGTCGACCAGCGCCAGCATGTTGGCGCCGAAGGTCTCCTGGAGCTGGGTGTGCTTGTAGAGGTTGTTCAGCACCACCTTGGCGACCGCGTCGCGCTTGAGCACCAGCACGATCCGCATGCCGGTACGCCCGGAGGACTCGTCCCGGATGTCGGCGATGCCGGCGAGCTTGCCCTCCTTGACCAGCTCGGCGATCCGCTCGGCCAGGTTGTCCGGGTTGACCTGGTAGGGCAGCTCGGTGACGACCAGACAGGCCCGCCCCTTCTTGTCCTCCTCCACGTCGACCACGGCGCGCATCCGGATCGAGCCCCGCCCGGTCCGGTACGCGTCCTGGATCGGCTGGTGCCCGACGATCAGCCCGTAGGTGGGGAAGTCCGGCCCCTTGACGATCTCGATCAGCGCGTCGAGCGTGGTCGCCTCGTCGACGTCCGGGTTCTCCAGGCACCACTGCACGGCGGCGCCGATTTCCCGCAGGTTGTGCGGCGGGATCTTGGTGGCCATTCCGACCGCGATGCCCTCGGAGCCGTTGAGCAGCAGGTTCGGGATCCGGGACGGCAGGATCGTCGGTTCCTTGGCCCGGCCGTCGTAGTTGTCCTGGAGGTCGACGGTGTCCTCGTCGATGTCCCGGAGCATCTCCATCGCCAGCGGGTCGAGCTTGCACTCGGTGTACCGCATGGCGGCGGCGGGGTCGTTGCCCGGCGAGCCGAAGTTGCCGTTGCCGTCGACCAGCGGGTAGCGCAGCGACCAGGGCTGGGCCATCCGGACCAGCGCGTCGTAGATGGAGGAGTCGCCGTGCGGGTGGAACTGACCCATCACGTCGCCGACGACCCGGGAGCACTTCACGTACCCGCGGTCGGGGCGGTAGCCGGAGTCGAACATCGCGTAGAGGATCTTGCGGTGTACGGGCTTGAGTCCGTCCCGTACGTCCGGCAGGGCACGACCGACGATCACGCTCATCGCGTAGTCGAGGTAGGACCGCTGCATCTCCACTTCGAGCCCCACCGGCTCGATGCGGTCGTGCTGGACCACCGCCCCGCCGGCGGCAGCCGGGACGTCCGGCTCGCTATCGAAGGACTCGGGAGTATCCGTCACTGTCAACCCTTATCAGACTAATTAGCCGCTTTACCTGTGGATAACGGCTGTGGAAACCGTCGAAGCTGTGGATAACCCTGTGGATTCAAGTCTCCATACACCCACCGGTCATCCTGATGTCCACCGTCGGTCACCCGGAAACCAGGACACAACCCGGAAGACCCCGATGTACGGGGTCAGCACCTAGATGTCGAGGAACCGGACATCCTTCGCGTTCCGCTGGATGAACGACCGCCGTGCCTCCACGTCCTCACCCATCAGGACGCTGAACAACTCGTCAGCGGTTGCAGCGTCGTCGAGCGTGACCTGACGCAGCGTACGCGTTGCCGGGTTCATCGTGGTCTCCCAGAGTTCCGGGTAGTTCATCTCGCCCAGACCCTTGAACCGCTGGATGTCGTCCGGCCTCGCGTTCGGCTTCTTCTGCTGCCGCAGCGCGATCAGCCCGTCCCGTTCCCGGTCGGAGTAGGCGTACTGGGCGTCGTCGCCCTTCTTGTTCCACTTGATCTTGTAGAGCGGCGGTGCGGCCAGGTAGACGTGCCCCATCTCGACCAGCGGCCGCATGAACCGGAACAGCAGCGTCAGCAGCAGGGTTTGGATGTGCTGGCCGTCCACGTCCGCGTCGGCCATCAGCACGACCTTGTGGTAGCGCAGCTTCTCCATGTCGAAGTCGTCGTGGATGCCGGTGCCCAGCGCCGTGATCAGCGCCTGGACCTCGTTGTTCTTCAGCACCCGGTCGATCCGGGCCTTCTCCACGTTGAGGATCTTGCCGCGAATCGGCAGGATCGCCTGGGTACGCGGATCCCGCCCCTGCTTGGCCGAACCACCGGCGGAGTCACCCTCGACGATGAACACCTCGGACTCGCGCGGGTCGGTCGACTGGCAGTCGGCCAGCTTGCCCGGCATCGAGCCGGACTCCAGCAGCGACTTGCGCCGGGCCAGCTTGCGCGCCTGCTGTGCGGCGATCCGGGCCCGCGACGCCTGGGTCGCCTTGGTGATGATCAGCTTGGCCTCGGCCGGGTTCCGCTCGAACCAGTCGACCAGCCACTCGTTGCAGACCCGGAGCACGAAGCTCTTCACCGGGGTGTTGCCCAGCTTGGTCTTGGTCTGACCCTCGAACTGCGGGTTGGCCAGCTTGACCGAGATGATCGCGGCCAGCCCCTCCCGGACGTCCTCACCGGAGAGCTTCTCGTCGCCCTTGAGGAACTTCTTCTCGGTGCCGTACTTGTTGACCACACCGGTCAACGCGGCCCGGAAGCCCTCCTCGTGGGTACCACCCTCGTGGGTGTTGATCGTGTTGGCGAAGGTGTAGACCGACTCGCCGTACGACTCGTTCCACTGCATGGCGATCTCGACCGACATGCCCTCTTCCTCGGCCCCGAACTCGACCACGGTCTTGTGGATCGGGCTCTTCGAGGCGTTCAGGTGGCGGACGAAGTCGGAGATGCCGCCCTTGTAGCAGAAGGTCACCTCGCGCGGCTTGCCGTCGTCCTCCTGGACCCGCTCGTCGCGCAACTGGATCGTCAAGCCCCGGTTGAGGAACGCCATCTCCTGCAACCGGCGGTAGATCGTCTCGAAGGTGAACTCGATCGTCTCGAAGATCGTCGGGTCCGGCCAGAACGACACCGAGGAGCCGGTGAGGTTGGTGCTCTCACCCTTCTCCAGCGGCGTCGGCTTGGAGTTGTGGTACTGCTGCCGCCAGACGAAGCCGTCCTTGTGGATCTCCAGCGCCATCCGGACGGAGAGCGCGTTGACCACCGAAACACCCACGCCGTGCAGGCCGCCGGAGACCGCGTACGCCTTGCCGTCGAACTTGCCGCCCGCGTGCAGGATGGTCAGCGCCACCTCGACGCCCGGCTTCTTCAGCGTGGGGTGGAGGTCGACCGGGAAACCACGGCCGTTGTCGATCACCCGCACGCCGCCGTCGGCGAGCACCGTCACCTCGATGGTGTCGCAGTATCCGGCGAGTGCCTCGTCGACCGCGTTGTCGACAACCTCCCAGACCAGGTGGTGCAGACCACGCTCGCCGGTCGATCCGATGTACATACCGGGCCGCTTGCGAACCGCCTCCAGGCCCTCAAGCACCTGGATCGACCCGGCACCGTATTCCTGCTTGTCCTGCGTTGCCACCTTGGCCACTTTCTCGCACCATCCGGGCACCAGGGCGCGGCGGGCGCGGGTTTGGCGGGCACGCGACTCAGCGCACAGGCCGGCACCACGATTGATCTGCGGATACGGCCGAAAGCGCCGGTCGCCGCGGATGCCCGCGGATCGCGATCGGCTCGGACCCGGTGCGGACTGGTGGCCCAGGCCACCCTGGCCCGCGTCGTCGCTCCACACCGTGTCCTCGTCTCGATGTCAATCCTACTGTGCCGAGACGACAGAACCAGTACGCGGCACCCCTGCGGACCCACCTCAGACCTCCGTAGCCGGCCGCACCCCGCCTACCGCGACTCCCCCCACACGCCATCGGTCGGATCAAGGCCGCTCCGCGCCGCCGCGCTCAAATCGGAGGCGGATCTTGGGTACGGGGGTCGCGCGAACGCCTCGCCGTGCCGTAACTTTGCGTCGCTGTCGCCGTGCCTCGGACGGCCGGTTTGGTACGTGCTCAGGAAGGTGACGCTCGATGGGGCTGGACAACGTCGCGGTGCATTGGCCGCGTACCGGCCGCTTCTACGATCCGGTGGCCCCGGCCGATTTCGTCGACTTCGGCGACCTGGCCGACGCGCCCGAGGTGGCCGCTCCGACCGCCGCCCTGGCCGGATACATCGCGAAGACCGGAACGGTACGCGCGACCGCGTACACCGAGCTTGTCGATCTTCTGCTCGGCCTCGACGGTGTGCTCTACGCCACAGAGGCCGCAGCCGAGGACGAGGACCCGGTGATCGACCCGGATGGCTGCGCCTGGATCGCCGGCGGCCTCGAACGCTTCGTCGACGGCCACCGCCAGTACGGCGATCTGGTGACCTTCGACACGGTCGGTGCGGTGCTCCGGTCCGCGCTGTCCGACGGGCGCCTCGCCGAGCAGCAGTTGCGTTGGCTGGACAGCCGGCTCGACGCCCTGCGCGACGAGTCGGGCGCGGCCCCGCAGTGGAGCTTCGTCCGGTCCGAGCTGAGTGTGCTCGCCGGCTTCTACCGGCGCTGCGCCGACCGCGGCTTCGCCGTCTACGCCGACTCCTGAGTCGGTCCCGCCGCCGACCCGGGTCGACATAGGCACAGGTCAGGACCGCCCTCGCCGGGCATGAACCGCATCACTAGAAGTAAACGATCCGTTACCTCCCGAGCCATGATTGCGCGTCGTCGCCGAGAGCCGGCGGCGGGTTCGGGATCTGGTGTGCGTACGTCGCCGCCGTCCGAGGGGGGTCGGCCCGCGGCATGCGCGCCACATTCGCTGCTCTGCGCCATCGCAACTACCGCATCTGGGCCGGCGCCGGCTTCGTGTCGATCATCGGCACCTGGATGCAGGTACTCGGCATCAACTGGTTCGTGCTCCAGGCGACCGGTTCGGTGACCTCGATGGGCTGGGCGGTGCTGCTCCAGGCCGTACCGACCCTGCTGCTCAGCACCTGGGGCGGCGCGCTCGCCGACCGGCTGCCGCCCCGGCCGCTGCTGATCGGCACCCAGATCATGCACACCGCGCTCGCCCTGGGACTGGCCACCGTGGCCTGGTCACACGTCGGCGGACTATCGGTGATCTACGCGATCTCGCTGGTCAGTGGTGCCGTCTCCGCCGTCGAGGGCCCGGTGATGGGTCGCTGGGGTTCCACCCTGGTCGACCGCGCCACTCTCGGCAACGCCCTCGCGCTCGGCTCGCTGACCAACTCGGCCGGTCGGATCCTGGGCATGAGCGTCGGCGCCGTGCTGGTCGCCGCAGCCGGCCCGGCCCCGCTGTTCCTCGTCAACGCGATCAGCTTCGCCGCCGTGGTGCTGGCCCTGCTCGCCATCCGGCAGCGGGATCTGCACACCCCCGAACCCCGATCGGTCGGCGTCGCGGCACGGACCGACACCGGGGGCGTACGGGCCGGTTTCGCGTACCTGCGCGGGCAGCCCCTGGTGCTGACCATGCTCGCGCTCGCCTTCGTGCTCGGCAGCCTCGGGCGCAACTACCAGGTGACCATGGCCGCCATGAGCGACGGCCCGCTCCGCGCCGGAGCCTCCGGGTACGGCATGCTCTCGACCGTCTTCGCGGTCGGCACCGTGATCGGTGCGCTGGTCGCCGCCCAGCGACGCGAACTGGGCCACGGCATCCTGGTCGGCGCCGGGATACTCGCCAGCCTGATGCAGATCCTGGCCGGGCTGGCGCCCGGCACCTGGACCTTCGCCGCGTTCATCCTGCCGATCGCGGCGACCGCCGTCATCATCGACACCACCGTCGGGACCCGGGCCCAGCTCGACACCGACGGTGCCATGCGGGGTCGGGTCCTCGCCGCCGTCGGCGTCACCGGCGCGGTCTCCGCCGCGGTCGGGGCGCCACTGCTCGGCTGGCTCTCCGAGCACTTCGGGCCACGCCAGACGCTGGTACTGGCTGGGGCGGTCGCGGCGGTCGCCTCGGTGGCAGGCGGGCTGGCCCTCGCCCGGCAGCGGGCTCGGACCGTACTGGTCGGGTCGCTGCCAGCGGCGGCGGTGACCATCGGTCGGGCGGCGGCCCGGCGGCGCGGTGTGGCGGCGGTCAGCCGTATGTGTCCCGCGGGCCACGCCCCCGTACCCGTCGCGGCCCACGCGACCACGACGGCGCCGTCGGCCCATGGATATGCAGCTTCCGAACCACGTTATGGCCGACCTCGCCGGCGATCCGCTTCAACAGCGAGCCGGCGAGCAGCCGGAGCTGGGTCGCCCACGCGGTCGACTCCGCCTCCACCGTCAACTCGCCGTTCTCCAGCTTGATCGGGCGGCTGTGCTTGGCCACGTCCGGGCCGACCACCTTCTCCCACGCACCGAAGACCGTCGCCTCCGCCGTGGGCTGCTGCCAGCCACGGGCCTTGACCAACCGGGCCAGCACCGTACCGAGCAGTTGCGGATCGCGCGGGTCCGGTCCCGGGCCCGAGTAGCCGCGCAACCGCCGCCGGGGCTGGCCGTCCCGGCCCACCCCCCGGTCGTCGCCGGTCACCCCGTCGACGTCCGCGCCGGTCCGGCGCGCACGTGGCGCCCGGTTCGTCTCCCGGCGGGCCCGCGCCGCATCCAGTACGGCCCGAGCCAGCTCCGGCCCGCTCGCCCCGGCCGTCGGGTCGGGCGACTGCGCGGGTGCCACCGGAACCTCGGGCGCACCGGCGGCCGGAGCCTTGGCCGCTGCCGACCCGGTACCCCGCTTCGCCTTCGGAGTCGTGCCCGGAGTCGTCCTCGGGGCCGGATTCGAGCTCGGCTTCGGATCAGCCGGCACGGCGGACCGTCCCGTCGGTCACGGCGTACCTGGACCCCCGCAGCAGCCGTGGCACGTCGTCGTCGACCGCGCAGGTGACCAGCAGCTGACTGGCCCCGCCGACGAGTTCGGCCAGCCGCTCGCGCCGTCCGGCGTCCAACTCGGCGAACACGTCGTCCAGCGCCAGCACCGGCTCGATGCCGTCCGCCCGCAACAGCTCGTACGCGGCCAGCCGCAGCGCCAGCGCGTACGACCAGGACTCGCCGTGGCTGGCGTACCCCTTGGCCGGCAGCGGACCGAGGGTGAGGCTCAGCTCGTCGCGGTGCGGCCCGACCAGGGTCACGCCCCGCTCCACCTCACCCGGCCGGGACTCGACCAGCGCGGCGAGCAACACCGCCTCCAGCGTCGACCGGTCCGGCACCGAGTCGGTCAGCTCGACCGAGGGCCGGTACGCGATCCCGGCCGCACCGTGACCGGCGGCCACCGCGTCGTACGCCTTCGTGACGTGCGGCCCCAGGGTGGCGACCAGGTCGAGCCGACCGGCGAGCAGTTCCGCGCCGTGCCGGGCGAGCTGGGCGTCCCAGACGTCGAGGGTGGACAGGTCACCACCCCGCGAACCGCCGGTCTTACGGGCCAGGTACGACGTCCGCAGCAACGCGTTGCGCTGCTTGACCACCCGCTCGTAGTCGGCCCGCACCCCGGCGTACCGGGGCTGCCGGGTGACCAGCAGGTCGTCCAGGTAGCGCCGCCGCTCGGCCGGATCGCCCCGGACCAGTTCCAGGTCCTCCGGGGCGAAGAGCACCAGCCGCAGGGCACCGAGCACATCCCGGGCCCGCCGGACCGGCGAGCGCCCCAGCCTGGCCCGGTTGGCCTTGCCCGGCACGATCTCCAGCTCGACCAGCAGTTCCCGCCCGTCGTGCACGATCGCGCAGCGGAGCACCGCGGCACCCGCCCCGACCCGGACCAGCGGGGCATCGGTGGCGACCCGGTGGCTGGCCAGGGTCGCCACGTAGCCCAGCGCCTCGACGAGGTTCGTCTTGCCCACCCCGTTCGGGCCGACGAAGACGTTCCCGCCCGGCTCAAGATCCAACTCGACCCGCTCGTACGAGCGGAAGTCGATCAGTTCGAGCCGGCGGACGTGCACGGACGCTAGCTCTTGTGGGTGGCGTGGCCGCCGAACTGGTTGCGCAGTGCGGCCACCGCCTTGATCGCGGGCGAGTCGTCCTGGCGGGATACGAAACGGGCGAACAGCGACGCGGTGATCACGTTCAGCGGAACCGCGAGCCGGATCGCCTCCTCGACCGTCCACCGCCCCTCGCCGGTGTCCTCGGCGTAGCCACGCAGGTTGGCCAGCTCCGGGTCCTCGTCGAGCGCCCGGTCGAGCAGGTCGAGCAGCCAGGACCGGACCACGGTGCCCTCACGCCAGGACTTGATCACGCCCGGCACGTTGGTAACCAGCTCGGAGGCGGACATCAGTTCGTAGCCCTCGGCGTACGCGTGCATCAGGCCGTACTCGATGCCGTTGTGCACCATCTTGGCGTAGTGGCCGGCGCCGACCGGGCCGGCGTGCACGAAGCCGAACTCGCCGGCCGGCTTGAGCGCCTCGAAGATCGGCATCAGCCGGTCCACGTGCTCCTGCGCGCCACCGACCATCAGCCCGTAGCCGTTCTGCCGGCCCCAGACACCGCCGGAAACGCCGACGTCGACGTAGCCGATACCGAACCGGTCGAGCTTCTCCGCCCGAGGGGCGTCGTCGCTGAACCGGGAGTTGCCGCCGTCGATCACGATGTCGCCCGCCGCCAGCACCCCGGACAGCTCGTCGATGGTGGCCGAGGTCACCGCGGCCGGAACCATCACCCAGACCACCCGGGGGGCGGCCAGCTTCTCGGCCAGCTCGGCGAGACCGGCAACGTCGGTGACCGCGGGGTCACGGTCGAAACCGACCACCTCGTGTCCGGCGGCGCGCAACCGTTCGCGCATGTTGCCGCCCATCCGACCGAGCCCTACCAGGCCGATTTGCATTTCCGTGTCCCCTTATGAGTTACGTTCTACCGCTTCGGGTCAGCGAGTGACCCGGATCGGCATGATCAGATAGCGATAGCCGGGGATGACCTCCCCGTCCTCTCCGGAAGGAGAGATCACCGCGGGCTTGAAGGCGTCGACGAAGGAGAACACCGCCGTCGCCGCGCCCAGGTTCTGAAGCCCGTCGATCAGATAGCCGGGGTTGAAGCCGATGGTCAGCGGCTCACCGGTGAAGGTCGCCTCCATCGCCTCGCTCGCCCGCGCGTCCTCGGTGCCGCCGGCCTCGACCACCAGACCGTCCGAGCTGAAGCTCAGCAGCACCGGCGTGGTGCGCTCGGCGACCAACGACACGCGCTTGACGACCTCGATCAGCCCACTGACCGCGACCCGCGCCTCGGCGTTGTGGCTGCTCGGGAAGAGCGACCGGACCGGCGGGTAGTTGGCTCCGTCGAGCAGCCGACTGGTCGTACGCCGGGTGCCACCGGCAAAGCCGATCATCCCCTCGCCGGCCGCGCCCTGGGCCAGCGCCATGGTCACCTGGCCACCGATCGGGCCGAGCGTCTTCGCCGTGTCGTTCAGGGTCTTGGCCGGCACCAGCGCGTTGAGGCTGATCTCCGGGTCGTCCGGCTGCCACTGCATCTCGCGCAGGGCGAGCCGGTAGCGGTCGGTCGCCAGCATCGACAGCGTGCCGCCGTTCAGCTCGATCCGTACCCCGGTCATCATCGGCAGCGTCTCGTCCCGGCCGGCGGCGATCGCGACCTGGCCGACCGCCGCGGCGAACGCGGCGGCGTCGATGGTGCCGGTGCTGGCGGGCATCTCCGGCAGCGTGGGGTAGTCCTCGACCGGCATCGTCGGCAGGGTGAACCGGGCGCTGCCGCAGACCAGCTCCAGGTGCGAGCCGACGGCGGCGATGTCCACCGGCTTGTTCGGCAGCGCCTTGGTGATCTCGGCGAGCAGCCGGCCGGAGACGAGGGCCGCGCCGTCGGCGTCGGCCTGTACGTCCACCGTCACCTGGCTGGAAACCTCGTAGTCGAAGCCTGACACATGCAGGCTCCCCTCGGCGACCCGCAGCATCACGCCGGCGAGCACCGGAACCGATGGCCGGCTCGGCAGACTCTTGGCCGTCCAGGCCACGGCGTCGGCGAGCGCGTCGCGCTCCACTCGGAACTTCATGCCATTGCCTCCGCGTCGACGTCAGCGACCACTGTCTCATGCCGGGTGGCGCCTGCCCGCCCGGCCAACCGTGCGGATCCCCATCGCACCTTAGGCCGCGATGTCATCGGCTCTGCGTCCGACCCCGGTGGTTCGGCGGTCGATGCCGGGCTCTGCTGCGGTCGATCAGCACAATCCACAGAATGCCCAACGGTGATGATTGGTTTTTGTTGTCTTAGAGATAAAACTCATCGTCTTCATCGGTGTTGTGCAAACTGTGGATGAGCGGCGTTTGGCCTGGCCAGAGGATTATCCACCGGTGGGTTAGCTGGGGAAAACCTGGGGTAAAACCCGGCCCGCGATCCACAGCCCACCGGTCATCCACGGTTGTCCACGGTTATCCACCGGTTGTCCACCGGTTCTCCACCGGGTTTCTCCCCAGGGTTGGGGACAGTCGAATCCCCATCGACCACCACTGTCCCCAGAACCTTCAACAGGCGGTCCACAGGCACCCGCCACCCGTGGATAACTCGACTACGGAGCGTGTCTGTCCACAGCGGTTTCCCCAGAAGTTGTCCACAGGTTGTGGATGACGGAGAAGATCGGCACCACCGGTTGTCCACCGTCGGTGGATAACCGGGTGTGGACAACTTCCGCCCGTCCACCGCCGATCGTCCTCGGCAAGGTGCGGCGAGGCGGCCGTACGCCGTCAATGTGGCCCGGACGACCCCGTGGCAGTGCCCGATCCGGGGCGGGACGGGCCCCTCGGAAGACCATCCGCCGCTGTCGTCGGTGCCGCCGGGCGCCCCGGATCCGACCCGATCGTCGTGCCGGACGGTACGAAAGGACAGCCCACCGGTGGAAGATCAGCGGCCCGAGCGGGGGACGCGACGGCGGCAGGGAGACAACGCAACCTGACCGCGCGGGGTCGATCACCGTCGGCGTAGGCGCACGACAAGCGGGCGGACGCGCCGACGCGTCCGGCTATCGGCGGGGTCGGTTCCGGCGTACGGGGTTCGGCACCCCTCGCCGGCTCGTCCGCGTACCGTCCTGAGTTCAGGTGTTCTGCTTGATCCGGTTCGTCAGCTCGGCGATCTGGTTGTAGAGCGAACGCCGTTCGGCCATCTGCTGGCGGATCTTGCGGTCGGCGTGCATCACCGTCGTGTGGTCCCGGCCGCCGAACGCCTGGCCGATCCGGGGCAGCGACAGCTCGGTCAGCTCCCGACACAGGTACATGGCCACCTGGCGGGCGTTGACCAGTACCCGGGACCGGGACTGACCGCGCAGGTCCTCCAGGCTCACCCCGAAGTAGTCGGCGGTGGACACCATGATCTGGTCGGCGTTGATCTCCGGGCCGGAGCCGTCCGGGATGAAGTCCCGCAGGACCTCCTCGGCCAGCGACAGCTCGACCGTGGCCCGGGTCAGGCTGGCGAACGCGGTCACCCGGATCAGGGCACCCTCAAGCTCCCGGATCGAGTTCGAGACCCGGGACGCGATGAACTCCAGTACGTCCGGCGGGGCGTACATCCGCTCCTGGGCGGCCTTCTTCTGGAGGATCGCGATCCGCGTCTCCAGATCCGGCGGCTGGATGTCGGCCAGCAGGCCCCACTCGAACCGGGTACGCATCCGGTCTTCCAGCGTGGCCAGGTCGCGGGGCGAGCGATCGGAGCTGATCACGATCTGCTTGTTCGCGTTGTGCAGCGTGTTGAAGGTGTGGAAGAACTCCTCCTGGGTCCGCTCGCGGTTCTCCAGGAACTGGATGTCGTCGATCAGGAGGATGTCGACGTCGCGGTAGCGGCGCTGGAACGCACTGGTCTTGTCGTCCCGCAGCGAGTTGATGAAGTCGTTGGTGAACTCTTCGGTGGAGACGTACCGCACCGAGCGGGCGTTGCCCAGCGTGGTGGCGTAGTGCCCGATGGCGTGCAACAGGTGGGTCTTGCCCAGCCCCGAGCTGCCGTAGATGAAGAGCGGGTTGTACGCCTTGGCCGGCGACTCGGCCACCGCGACGGAGGCGGCGTGGGCGAACCGGTTCGACGAACCGATGACGAAGGTCTCGAACATGTACTTCGGGTTCAACCGGTTGCCGCCGGCGCTCCCGTTGTCCATGCCGCCGCCGAGCCGGCGGTCGTCCCGGACTCCCGAGCGGTGGTCGATCGGCGAGCTGCCCCGACCGGGTCCGCTGTCGGTGCCGTTGTCACGGGGCAGGACGCGGGGCCCCTGGTCGCCGATCGAGTCGTCCCGGTAGCGGTGTTCCAACTGCCGGGGGTCCAGGCCATGCGGGCCGCCCGCGTTCCGGTCGACGCCACGGTCGTCCAGGTTGCGCCGCTCCTGGTGCGAAGCCGCGCGGCCGGGATCGGGATAGGTTCCGTCCGGGTAGCCCGGCTCGGGGTACGACGACTGCTCGGGGTAGCCCGAGTGGTCCGGGTAGCCGGGCCCGAACAGGGTGTCCTGGCCACCGTCGCGACTGTTCGGGATCAGCCCCATCCGGGGCGACTCGACCGGGGCGGCGGGAGGGTACTGGGCGGAGCCGGTGGGCACTCGGTCGATCGGACCGGTCGGTGCGGTGTCCCGGGGCCCCTCCGGCATCGGGCCGTAGGCACTCGGTACGGGCGCCGGGGCGTACCCGCTCGGGGCCGGGTTCGGGGTGCCGCTGCCGTACAGGGTGCCGGTCGGCCGTCCCTGGCCGTCCTCCGGCGGGCGGACCGTGACCGCGACCTGGATGGCCCGGCCGAGGTGGCGGGAGAGCGCGTCGGTGATCGCCGGGCGGAGCCGGGACTCGATGACGTCGCGGGTGAACGCGTCCGGGACCGAGAGCAGTGCCGTGTCCTCGACGATGGCGCGCAGGCGGGTGAGGCGGAGGTACGCGCGCTGTTGCGCCGAGATAATCTCGTCGGCAAGATCATCGGTTGCGGCCAGCCACACCGCGGCAAGGTCGATCGTGTCGGCCACCGTCGCGCCACCCCCATCGCCTCTGCGTCCCCGGTCGCCGCTGCTGTCTTGCCAGTCGACGCTTTCCGGGCCTGCTACCGCTCTCGAACAGGCACGACCTGGCATGCCCGGCGGTTGACCGCACCGTCGTCCACAAGTTATCCACAACCTGTGTATCGACTGATTGTGGCTCCCCGCCGGACCCCTGCCCTACCTGCCCCCGGCTGAATCAGCGCTGACGCGGGTTCACCTGTCGAACGATCGACTAGCTTGTCCAGTTTTGCACGGTAGCGGCAACAGCCCCCTGACGCTCACCGGCAAACGGGCACGCTAACAGCGTTCTCCACAACGCTTCAACCGTCGGACGGGTGTGGGCAGGCCGAACATCGGCGAAAACTGCCCCTTCCGACCCCGTCGTCCCATGCTGACCGATTTTCTGGCACGGTTCCGGTGGTGTTTGACGGTCATTGCGCCCGTGCGTAGGCTTTAGCGGCTGCTCTCTCGCCCTCTGCTAGGGTGATGGGTGCTTGCTGTCCGCGGCCGCCACCCCGCGCCTCGCCGGTCCGTGCACCAGCGGGCAGCATCGACCGTAGGCCACCCGCGACGGTGGTCGACGGCGGACCACCATCCGACCCCGTAGTCGACCGACCGGGGCTCGTACGAAGACGGAGAGCCTGACGTGAGCAAGCGCACCTACCAGCCGAACAACCGCCGGCGCGCGAAGACCCACGGCTTCCGGCTGCGCATGCGTACCCGCGCCGGCCGCGCCATCCTTTCGACCCGCCGCGCCAAGGGCCGCGACCGCCTGTCGGCCTGAGGGCCGATCGGCCCGGCCCGGGGATGTAGACGTCGTGCTGGCGGCCGCGCAGCGACTGCGGCGTAGCGGCGAGTTCGCCGTTGCGATCCGCGGCGGACGGCGTGCCGGTCGGGGCGCCGTCGTGGTCCACCTCGACCTGTCGTCCGGTTTGCCGTCCGTCGGGCCCGAAACAGCAACGCCAGAGCCGGTGCGTCCGGCCGGCGCGGAGCACGACTCCACGCCGGCGCGCGCCGGCTTTGTCGTCTCCAAGGCGGTCGGCGGCGCGGTGGTCCGCAACACTGTCCGTCGCCGGTTGCGGCACCTGGTCCGGGAACGGTTGGTCACCCTGCCGGCCGGGACAACCCTCGTCGTACGGGCGCTGCCCGGCGCTGGCGACCTGACGTACGACCGACTCGCAGCCGACCTGGACGCGGCCCTCGCCGCGGCCCGGCGACCCCGGCGTTCGGGGCGGCGGGCCGAATGAGCGGGGCTACCGGGAGGTCCCGAGCCACCACACTCGGTGCCCGCGTGCTGGCAGGAGCCATCGTCGCGTACCGTCGTTGGATAAGCCCGGCGCTGCCGGCCCGCTGTCGGTTCTACCCGTCGTGCAGCGCATACGCCCTTGAGGCGGTGACGCGGCACGGTGCCCTCCGGGGAACCGGCCTCGCGGTCTGGCGGCTGTCGCGCTGCCACCCTTTCCACCCTGGTGGATATGACCCGGTACCGGAACCGGGCGGCCGCCGACATGCCGATGTGACTGGAGCCCCGAATTGAGTCTCGACTGGATCTACTGGGCGATCTCGTGGATCCTGCTGATCTGGCACTCCGCGTGGGACGCGATCGGGGTACCGGAGTCAGCGGTCCTCGGTACGAACTGGACCTGGATCCTCTCGATCGTTTTCCTGGTGATCACCGTTCGGGTGATCCTCTTCCCGGTCTTCGTCAAGCAGATCAAGTCCCAGCGGGCGATGCAAGCCCTCGCGCCTCAGATCAAGGCATTGCAGGAGAAGCACAAGGGTGACCGGGAGACGCTCCAGAAGGAAACGATGGAGCTGTACCGGAAGGAGAAGGCCAACCCGCTGATGGGTTGCCTTCCGATGTTCCTACAGATCCCGGTCTTCCTCGGCCTCTTCCACGTGCTCCGCCGGGTCAACCCGGACAACCCGCGGCCGACGATCTACGGCTGGAGCCTGGACCAGTTCACCAGCGCCTCCAACGCGAAGCTCTTCACCGCCCCGATCTCCGGCCGGTTCGGCTCGACCGCGGCCGAGATGAGCGCCCTGGGCGCCAACCCGACCACCGTGAAAATCATCGCGGGCTTCCTGGTCCTCATCATGATCGCCACCACGTACCTGACCAGCCGTCAGATGATCCTCAAGACCGGCTGGGCCCAGGACCCGCAGCAGCGAATGATCCAGCGGTTGATGCTCTACGGCATCCCGGCCTCGCTGCTCATCTCCGGCGCGATCTTCCCGATCGGCGTGATCATCTACTGGGTGACCAACAACCTCTTCACCCTCGGCCAGCAGCAGTGGGTGCTGCGGAAGTACCCGCCGCCGCCCACCGCGAGCCTGCCCGGCCTGCCCGGATCGAGCTCGCGGAACGCGGGCACCGGCAACCGCCCGGGTACGGGCAACCGGCCGGGCACCGGCAGCAAGGCGGCACCGGCGGCCAAGCCGAGTGGTCTCTTCGGCCGTACCAAGGCCAACGGCGCCGCGCAGCCGGCACCCAAGCCCGCCATCGACACCAAGGCGCTGGCGCCGAAGCCGGGTGCCAAGCCGGTCAACCCGAAGAAGGGTCGCCCGGCCAAGCGTCAAGGTTGAGCTATCGGGCTGCCGGCGGTACCCACCCCCGCCGGCAGCCCGCAGGAATCCGGAGTCCAGGCAGCCGCCAGCGCGCCCGGCGCCGGAACCGGATTCCACCGCGCGCGGTCGCGGTAGCGGGCGACCCGCCCGAGAAGACGTGCCCGTGGCACTCGGCGACCTCCCGCCGGGCCCGGGAATCAGCGGACCGTACAGGTCCGGCCGAGCGAGTACGGAGATGAGACCGTGACCGACACCAGCATTCCGCGCGCCGAGCAGCAGACCCTCGAAGAGGAGACGGATCCGATCACGGTCGAGTCCGACGACATCGACGACGACACCGACGAGGAGGCCGCCGAGGGCGGCACCGAGGTGCGTACGGCGGCGGCTGGCAAGCCCGCGATCACCGAAGCCGACCTGTTCCGGCAGAGCGAGATCGCCGCGGACTATGTCGAAGGGCTGCTGGACATCCTCGACTACGACGGTGACATCGACGAGCTGGTGTCGGCCGGCCGTCCGGTCGTGGAGGTCGTGGGGGGCCGGCTGCAACCGCTGGTCGGCCAGCGCGGCGCCACCCTGGAGGCGCTCCAGGAGCTGACCCGGCTCGCCGTCTTCCGGCAGACCGGTACGCCGAGCCGTCTGCTGCTCGACGTCGGCGGCTACCGCGCCAACCGGCGCAAGGAGCTGGCCGCGGTGGCGAAGAACGCGGTGGAGAAGGTCAAGGAGCACGGCGAGCCGGTACGCCTCGAACCGATGTCCGCGTTCGAGCGCAAGTGTGTGCACGACGTGGTCAACGCCATCAGTGGCGTGGAGAGCGAGTCGGAGGGCGTCGAGCCCAACCGTCGCATCATCGTCCGTCCGGTTGCCTGACCGGATGATGACGTACGACCCTGCGGCTGACGCCGCCGCCGGCCCGGGTGGTGACACACCGCCCGGGCCGTCTGCTTCCGCCGTCCCGGACGGAGTGGACCAGTCCGCGGCCCCGGACGTGTCGCTGCCCGACGAACTGGTCGACGCCGCTCGTACGCTCTTCGGCGACCGACTCGACCTGGCCACCGCGTACGCGGAACTGCTGGCCACCGACGGGGTGCTGCGTGGTCTGATCGGGCCACGCGAGGCGCCCCGGATCTGGGCCCGACACCTGCTCAACTGTGCGGCGGTTGCCGAACTCATCCCCACCGGCGCTTCCGTACTGGACGTCGGTTCCGGGGCCGGTCTGCCCGGCATCGTGCTCGCCATCGCACGGCCGGACCTGTCGGTCGTACTCGTGGAGCCGTTGGCCCGGCGGACCGCCTTCCTGACCGAGGCGGTGACCGCCCTCGGTCTGGATCCGTCGGTGACGGTGCTCCGGACGCGGGCGGAGGAGTTGGCCGCCGGCGGGCCTCGCGGGGTGCCGGCCGACATCGTCACCGCCCGAGCCGTGGCCCCGCTCGACCGGCTCGCCGGTTGGTGCCTGCCGCTCACCACCCTCAAGGGACGAGTGCTCGCGCTGAAGGGTTCCTCGGCCGCCGAGGAGGTCGCGGAGTACGGCAAGGCCGTAGCGCGGCTCGGTGGTGCGGCTCCCGAGGTGAAGCACTGCGGGGTCGGGCTGGTCGACCCGCCGACCACCGTGGTGGAGATCGTGCGTGAGCGCCTGGTCGGTGCCGCAGCGCGGGCCGCCCTGGCCGAGCGCCGCGCGGCCGCCCGCGCGGAGTCGGGCCGCCGTGGTGGCGGTCGAGCCCGGGGCCGCTGACCCCGCGCGTTCTCGGCATCCTGTCGGCCCGGCCCTGGTTCACGATGAGCCAGGGCCGGGCTGTGTCGGCACCCGTTCCGGAGATCGGGCGGTCCCGCTGGTTCTGGTGAGCATCGGTGGGTATGGCGGGCGGGTCGCCCGTGGCGAGGCCGACCTCGGCTTCCGGTCGGCGTGAAGCGGCTGCTCGACCGGAGTCGGGCCGGGCCGGGGTTGCTGCCATCGAGCGGCGGTCGACGCGAGCGAATGGTCGGCGGCCGCCAGGCCACGCACACGGCCAGGGGCGCGACCAACGATCGGACGGGTGTTGCGACATCGGGTCGGCGATGCCGGACCGGTGAGCGAGCACCGTCGTGGACGGCCGAGGTGTGCGGTCAGGCCGGCACCTCTGCCGTGGTTGGCTCGTTCCTAGTGTGGTTGCCTCGTTCGGAGGGTTGTTTCTGGCGGCCTCGGCGGTGGACCTTGTTGTCAGCCATGGTCTCGTCGGCCCATCGGCCGTAGGCTGGCCGCGCGTCGATAGTGTGGACCGGGCGTCGGCCGGCGGCCCTGTGGGCCCCTGCCGTTTCTTACCGGGCCGTAGGCTACAACCCGGAAGCGCGAAGTTCTTGGGCGCTGGCGGTGCCGACCCATCCGAAGCTGGCAGGGATGACACGGTGCATGACAACGGTAGGTACGACGATCAAGCGATAACCGAAGCCCGGCGCCATCAGCCCGATGGCCCCGATGTTTCACGTGAAACCGAGTACGAGGGCTGGTCGGCCGGAAGTCGAGCCCGGTTACCCCACGGGATAGATTCAGCGGCGAGTCCAGCAGAGGAGTACGGCCCCGCGTTACCAGGAGTCGATCGGACAACCGCTCGCCCCGCGACCGGAACGGCGGAAGCGGGAGCATCGACACGGAGGCGGCTGGTAGCGGAGCGGCACCGGTCCGACGGGCCGGCGGTCGAGCGGGGCGGGGCGCCACGGCAGGCGCCCGTAGTACCGGAACAACCCGTACCGGTGTCGGCCGGTTCGTCGTACCAGTCGTCGGGAGTGGGTGGGCCCGTGGTGCAGCAGCCCAACGCCAGTGCGCCCGTTCAACCGGAGCCGGCGGCGGCCGCCCCGCCAGACACACCCCCGCACAGCACCGGACCCTTCCCGGAAGATCCGGGAAGGGACGCGTACGTTTCACGTGAAACTTCGTCTCGGGAAGAGGATGATCCCCCGTTGGCTATGGAGGCAATGCGCGCCGTGCAAATCCTGAACCCGAGTGGCGAGGTGACCATGCCCCGCCCCACCCGGACGCGGATCATGTGTGTCGCGAACCAGAAGGGCGGCGTCGGCAAGACCACGACCACGGTCAACCTGGCGGTTGCGCTGGCGCTGCACGGTAACCGGGTACTCGTGGTCGATCTCGACCCCCAGGGAAATGCCTCGACCGGACTCAACGTTCCGCACCACGCGGGTATCCCCGACGTCTACGACTGCCTGATCGAGAACGTGCCCCTCGCCGAGGTGGCCCAGGCGGTCGAGGGCATTCCGAACCTCTGGTGCGTACCGGCGACCATCGACCTTGCCGGCGCCGAGATCGAACTGGTCTCCGTGGTGGCCCGCGAGTCGCGGCTGGGACGCGCCATCAACGCCTACCCCGGCCAGTTCGACTACGTGTTCATCGACTGCCCGCCCTCACTCGGCCTGCTGACGGTCAACGCTCTGGTCGCCGCCCAGGAGGTGCTGATCCCGATCCAGTGCGAGTACTACGCGCTGGAGGGGCTCAACCAGTTGATCAACAACATCAATCTGGTGAAGCAGCACCTGAACCCCACCCTCGACGTCTCGACCATCCTGCTCACCATGTACGACCGGCGTACCCGGCTTGCCGACGCCGTGGAGCAGGACGTCCGCAACCACTTCGGCGACAAGGTCCTCCAGGCGGTCATCCCGCGTAACGTGCGGGTTTCGGAGGCTCCTAGTTACGGTCAGTCGGTGATGACCTACGATCCCGGTTCGCGGGGCGCGACGAGTTACTTCGAGGCGGCCCAGGAGATTGCGGAGCGGGGGGTCAAGGACCCCGCCGGCCGGAATGCTTAGGTCGGTTGATTCGGTGGGAGGCGTGGCATGAAGAACCGTCCGCGGGGCGGACTTGGTCGGGGTCTCGGGGCGTTGATCCCCACTGCCCCGGTACCGGCGTCCGGAGTGGCGACGGCCGAGGACGACGTCCCGAGCCGGATCGAGGCCACCCAGCAGGTCGCCGACGACAGCGCCTTCCCGGCCGCGCCCGAGCCGTTCGAACCTGAACCGGCGATCGAGTCCGGTCCCGAACTGGCACCGGTGCCGGGGGCGCACTTCGCGGAGATCCCCGTCGGCTCGATCGTGCCCAACCCGAAGCAGCCCCGGCAGGTCTTCGACGAGGAGGCACTGGAGGAGCTGAAGACCTCGATCCAGGAGGTCGGCTTTCTCCAGCCGATCGTCGTACGGCGCCTCGACGGCGATCAGTACGAGCTCGTCATGGGCGAGCGGCGGTGGCGCGCGGCGCAGGCGGTCGGCCGGGAGGTCATCCCGGCGATCGTCCGGGACACCCGCGACGATGCGATGCTGCGGGACGCGCTGCTGGAGAACATCCACCGGGCGAACCTGAACCCGCTGGAAGAGGCGGCCGCGTACCAGCAGCTGCTGGAGGAGTTCGGGGCCACGCACGAGGAACTCGCTCGGCGGATCGGCCGCAGCCGGCCCCAGATCTCCAACACGATCCGGCTGCTGAATCTCCCGGCACAGGTTCAGCGGCGGGTCGCTGCGGGCATACTGTCCGCCGGTCACGCTCGTGCCCTCCTGGGTCTCGACGAGGCGGACGCGCAGGAGGCACTCGCGCTGCGAGTGGTGGCCGAGGGGCTCTCCGTGCGTACGACCGAGGAGCTTGTGCAACTGGCAATCTCCGAGGGCGCGGCAACCAAGAGTGCGCCTGCGGCGCGACGGGCCAAGCCGCACGCTCCGGCGCTGACCGATCTCGCCGACCGCCTGTCCGATCGTTTCGACACCCGGGTCAAGGTGGACATCGGTCGGAGCAAGGGCAAGATCACGATCGAGTTCGCCTCGGTTGACGATCTCGAACGCATCGTGGGCATCATCGGCATGGAGGAGCAGGACGCTCCCGGCTGACCGATCCTGGAGCTGAACCGATGGCCGCGCCCGCCGACTCCGGCGGACCGCGGCCATCGCCATTTTCGGGGTACGCCGCCTTCCGGCTCGCGCCGCAGGCATGTCTCGTTCGGACGAGGTGCGGCTCCGGTGGGGCGCGTTCCGCCGGTCGGCCCGTTTCACGTGAAACCGTGCGGCGATCTTCGAGGTGTTTCACGGCAGAGATTGTCGGGCGGGACGCGGCCGAGCGTCGGGCACTCCCGCGACGGATCGCCGGGCAGCACGCTGAGACTGGCTGTCGGGTCCGCGTCCGTTGATCCCGAGTCGACCGGGAAGTGTCCGGCCGGAGGGTCATGCCGAATCGCCGCCCCGCCGCTGTCGACGCTACTGCTCCGCTGGGCGCAGCGTCTCAGACAATCACCGGGACGGGACAGGCGTACGACGGGACGGGCGGGTTAGACGAGTCGGGGACGGGTCGGGGCGGGGCAGGTGCGCGGCACCTTTTCGCGGTTGCCCGAACCCGTAGTCCTCGGGCGGCGTCGGCGTACCGGCATGGCGGGCGGTCCGGCCGTCACGGGGTCCGAGTGCCCTCGCCGCCTCGGTGTCCTTCGGTGGAACGCAGTCACTCGAAGGTTTGCTTCGGGAACGGGAAGGAAGAGGCCGACCAGGTGCGGACGCCGAGGCCCCTGGGACGACGCGGAGCCTCGGCCACCTCGGACCGACGAGCGGTCGGAGCCTCAACTGGCTCGGACCGACCGACGGACTGATCAACGGGACGGCTCGCCGGAGTCAGGTTCAGTCGGTACTCGGCTGTCCGCCCGTACCCCGAGTCAACCGTTTCTGGTGCCGACGCCGGCAGTCACTCGTGAAGGCCGCCACACGCGAGTGGCATCGCGGGCACGGTCGAGATGCGGTGGCCAGATTCGGAACAGGACGGGACTGCCGCATGGACAGGGCGGGTCGAGACAGGACGGGACGGGCCGACCCACCGGATCCGGGGACGGCCGACCCATCGGATCCCGGTCCGGCGATGGTCGGTGCGGCACCCGGTGTCCCGCCGACGGTGGCCGAGCCCCGGCGCCTGTCCGGCTCCGTGAGTAGTCCGGGTTCGCGCGTCCGGGTGGTGTATGCCGGAGATGGCGGCGTTGGCCGGCCTGGAGCGGCTGGACATGCGCCGGGCGGGACGGAGGCAGTGCCCGATCGGCTAACGGCAGGGTGATCCGGAGACGGCCGAGAGACGCGGGGGCCGGTCGCTTCCGGGGTCGACGGGGCCCCCGCAGATCGGCTGGGAGAGGGCCCGAACCAGGGGTCGGGATCATCGCGGAGGCCGATCGACGGGGCGTCCGAAAGTAATCCACAGGGTTTGTCCACAGCCTGGCCCCGTTTCACGTGAAACCGCGCGTAAAACGGGGTGCGGGCCTGTGGATGACGGACCGAAAACCGGGCCGTTGTCGGCTGGTTCCGGGGCTGGTCGGTCCTGATCAGGTCCTCCGGTCGGGCCGTGTTGCTCTTCCGGGACCGGGTCGACCAGGTGCTCGCCGGGAGCCGGAACGCGCCCGGCCGGAGCCCGTGATCAGGACCGGTACGCGTACCGGTCGCGGGCCGAGATGGGGAGGGACAGTCGTCTACAACTCGGTTAGGGTCAGCGTCGTGCCCCACACCCCTCTTTCTGTTCCAGACTTCGCGAAGTGGCCGTCGTTTCCCTTCGAGGGAGACCTCAGCGTCAAGCACCTCGACGACCCGGTCGACGTCGAGCCGGCTCGCAAGGGCGAAGGTTCGGCCGAATGCCTCTCCTGCAACGCGCCGGATGACGCCTACATCTGGGTCAGTGAGCGTTGGCGGGTACGCGCCATGGACCGTCCGACCGGACTGCCGATGGTGCTCATCCTCGAATCCCGGTCGCATCTCGACCTGGGTGACCTACCCAACCTGCTCGCGGCCGAGCTCGGTGTGATGACCGTGCGTCTGGAGCGAGCGATCCGGTCCCTCGACGGCGTCGCCCGGGTACACGTCAACCGATGGGGTGACGGCTCGGCGCACCTGCACATGTGGTTCCTGGCGCGACCGTACGGTCGGTTGCAGTTGCGGGGCACCTTCCTGTCGCTGTGGGACGCCATCCTGCCGGCGATTCCCGAGTCGACCTGGCGGGAGAACCTCGCGCACGTGGCGGCCTGGCTGGCCGAGTTCGGCGGGCGGCCGTTGGCGGAGCCGCCGCGCATCCAGTGGCAGGCACCCTCGAACCTGACCCAGCAGGCCGCAGCCGGTCTGGGCCTGGAAGACCTCGAACTGGAGCCGGCAAGCCCGAGTGGCGCCGCCGGTGCCGATTCCCCGACCGGCAGGGCTTCGACCGGCACGGCTGCGGACAGCGCAGACAGCACGGTCCCGGACGGAGCTACCTCGGACAACTCTCCGGCGGGCCGATCGGTGACGGACGCGTCCCTGGTCGCGTACGCCGAGGCACCGCCGGAGCAGGATGACAGCCCGGAGCAGGACGGTCGGACCGGGCAGCCGCTCGACCGGTCAGCCGGTTGATCAGGCGGCGGGCAGGGCGCCGGGGATCGGGTCGGGCACCGGTGCCGCCCGCTCCCCGGACGCTAGCGGCGGCGGCCGACCGCGCGGGCGACGAGCGAGCCGAGCAGCTTGCCGAAGTCGAGGCCGGCGGCCTGCACCGCGAGCGGGAGCAGTGAGGTTTCGGTCATCCCCGGCGAGACGTTGACTTCCAGTACGTGTGGGCGTCCGGCCTCGTCGACGATGAGGTCGACCCGGGACAGGTCACGCAGGCCGAGTGCCGTGTGCGCGGCCAGGGCGGTGTCGGCGACCTCGGCGGCCACCACGGGGGTCAGTCGGGCCGGCGCGTGCCAGGTGGTCAGACCGGCCGTGTAGCGGGCCGCGTAGTCGTACACGCCGTTGCGGGGCACGATCTCGACCGCGGGTAGTGCCCGGGGCCCGTCGCCCAGGTCGACGATAGAAACCGCCACGTCCATGCCGGGCACGTAGCGCTCGGCCAGCGCCGTCGAGTCGTACGCGAAACAGCCGACCATCGCGGCCGGCAGCGCGGCGGCGTCCCGCACCACGGCGGCGCCGAGGCCCGATCCGCCCTGCGCCGGCTTGACCATGAGCGGCAGTCCCAGTCGGTCGACGATCCGGTCCAGCACCGCGACCGCGCCGAGCTCGGAGAAGCGATCGTGCGGCAGCGCTACCCAGTCCGGCGTCGGGATGCCCGCCTCGCGCAACACCGCTTTCGCCGAGGGTTTGTCCCAGGCGAGTCGGGAGGAGCGGGCGTCGCAGCCGACGTACGGGACGTCGCAGAGGTCCAGCACGCCGCGCAGCGAGCCGTCCTCACCGGTCGCCCCGTGTAGTGCGATCACCACCGCGTCCGGCGGGTCGGCCTGTAGCGCGGGCAACAGCGCCACGTCGGCGTCGCGGAGTTCCACCTCCACCCCGACCGTGCGCAGCGCGTCCAGTACCCGGCGTCCGGAGCGCAACGACACGTCGCGTTCGTAGGACAGGCCGCCGGCCAGCACCAGTACGCGCATGTCGGTGAGGGTGTGCGCGGTGGGGATCAGCGGTTCGTTCGTGGGCGGACCGGAATCGGCCGGCGGCGTACTCATGCCGGAGATCATGCCAAGTCGGGACCCGGAGCGTCGGCGCCGGCCTGCCCGCGGCGACCCGCCGCCGGCCGGCTGACCGTGCCGAACACCTGGCGCATCGCCATTTCTTGTTCCATCACGCTGGCCAGCCGCCGGACGCCCTCACGGATCCGGTCCGGCGGCGGGAAGGAGAAGTTGAGCCGCATGTGACCGGTGCCGGTTCCGTCGGCGTAGAAACCGGTCCCCGGCACGTACGCGACCCGGGCGGCGATCGCACGCGGCATCATCGCCTTCGAGTCCAGACCGTCCGGGAGCGTCGCCCAGACGAAGAGCCCGCCGCCGGGTTTGGTCCAACTGGTGCCGGCCGGCATCAGGTCGCCGAGCGCCCCGAGCAGGGCGTCCCGGCGTTCCCGGTAGACCTCGCGGTACGTCTTGAGCTGTTCCCGCCACGGCATGGTGGTCAGGTAGCTGGTAACGGCGGACTGCGCGAACGCGCTCGGGCAGAGGATCTGCGCCTCGGAGGCGATCACCAGCTTGTCTCGTACGGCGTGCGGGGCGAGGATCCAGCCCACCCGCAGGCCCGGCGCAAAGGTCTTGGAGAAGGTGCTGAGGTAGAAGACGCCGTCCCGGCGACGGGCCCGCAGGGGCGCGGGTGCGTCCCCGTCGAAGCCGAGCTGGCCGTACGGGTCGTCCTCGACCACCAGCAGACCGGCGCGTTCGCAGATGTCGAGCACCCGCTCCCGCCGCTCGTCGGTCAGGGTCACGCCGGTCGGGTTCTGGAAGGTCGGGATGGTGTAGAGGAACTTCGCCCGCCGCCCGCTCCGGGCCACCTCGGCGATGGCCAGTTCCAGCGCCTCCGGGATGAGCCCGTCGCCGTCCATCGGCACGTGCACGACCTGGGCCTGGGCGGCCTGGAAGACACCGAGTGCGCCGACGTAGGTGGGGCCCTCGGTGAGCACCACGTCGCCGGGGTCGAGGAAGAGTCTGGCGACCAGGTCGAGGGCCTGTTGACCGCCGACGGTGACGACGACGTCCTCCGGGGACGCACCGCAGCCGACGTCGATGCCGGAGAGCGCCATCACCTCGCAGATGCGTTCCCGCAGGTCGAGCATGCCCTGGCCGATGCCGTACTGGAGGGTGGTGGTGCCGTGTTCGGCACCGAGTCGGCCGAGCATCTCACCGACCGCGTCGAGCGGCAGGGCGGCGATGTACGGGGCGCCGCCGGCGAGTGACACCACCTCGGGGCGACTGGCCACGGCGAAGAGCGCTCGGATCTCCGATGCCGTCATGCCCCGCACGCGGCGGGCGTAGCGGTCGGTATAGTCGTCGAGCGTCGTGCCGGTCATGGCCTCTCCCTCGCTGCGCTCGGTCATGACAACCCGGTCTCTCGGTCATGACACACCTGATCGCAGGGTGCCGGGCAACCCTAGCCACACGGCACCGTTAATTCGATCGTAATCTGCGCCGCAGCGTTACGGCCGTACAGCCGACCCGTGGTCCACATCCCGGACAGCGGTCGGCGACCCGATCCGCGACCCGGGTCGTACCGGTCAGCCCGACCTCTCCCGTGCCGCGAAGTTACGGCGTACGATCGCTCGTTGGGGGCAAGGCGCGGCTGTGGCGATATTTCGCGGTCTTTGGGCCTCCGACCGGATTTTTGGGGATACGGCGATGTCGCGACGTCTGGTCAGTCTGACCCTCGATACGCTCGAAGATCTGCCGCGCCCGTGTCGGCAGTGCGTCTACTGGGAGCTCGACCCGGTGGCCGCCGACCGGGCCTGCGCGGCGGGTGATCCGGGCCTGGAGAAGGAAGCCTGGGTTTCGCAGACCCTGCTGGAGTGGGGTTCCTGCGGCAAGCTCGTCTACGTGGACGGGATGCCGGCCGGCTTCGCCATGTACGCGCCACCGGCGTACGTGCCCCGGTCGATGGCGTTTCCCACCTCGCCGGTCTCGGCCGACGCCGCGTTGCTGACCACCGCGCACGTGGTGGCCGCGTTCGCCGGCGGTGGACTGGGCCGGATGCTCGTCCAGGGCGTCGCCCGCGACCTGACCAAGCGGGGCATCAAGGCGATCGAGGCGTTCGGGGACGCGAAGTTCGGCGAGGCCGGTGACGAGGCCGGCGGGTGTGTCGCCCCGGCGGACTACTTCCTCTCCGTGGGCTTCAAGACGGTACGCCAGCACCACCGCTACCCGCGCCTGCGGTTGGAGCTGCGCACCGCGCTCTCCTGGAAGTCCGACGTCGAGTACGCGCTGGAGAAGCTGCTCGGGTCGATGAGCCCGGAGAGCCTGCTGCGCCCGGTCCGCCCGGCCACCCGTACCACCACCACGACGGGTTGAGGCACCGGCGGCGGCGCGAGCCTCTACTTGGGCGCGCCGGCCGCCACCGCCGCGCGCAGCTCGCTGACGTCGATCGAGCCGGTCGGTACGTCCTGCTCGATCGGGAAGTACATCCGCTGTACGGCGGCGACGATCGCCTCGACCACGTGGTCCCGGAAGCCGGGGTTGGTCAGTCGGGCCAGGTCGACGGGTGAGGTGAGGTAGCCGACCTCGACCCGTACGGCCGGCATCCGGGTGAGTCGGAGCAGTTCCCAGGTCTTGGCGTGCACCTGGCAGTCGCGCATGCCGGTCCGGGCCACGATCTCCCGCTGGACCAGGCCAGCCAGCCGTTCACCGAAGGTCGAGGTGACCCCGTTGTCGGTGCCGTAGTGGTAGGTCGCCACCCCGTCCGCCTCCGGGTTGGCGTGGCCGTCGGTGTGCAGCGAGATGAACAGGTCGCCGCCGAGTTCGTTGGCGAGTTCCGCGCGGGCCAGGTCGGGCAGTACGGCGGCGGGCACCGGCCCCCTGGTGAGGTGGACCCGCATGCCGGCGGCGACGAGTCGCCCGCGCAGCCGGTTGGCCAGGTCGTAGGCGAGTTCCGCCTCGGTCCAGCGCAGCCCGCCGTCGGGTACGACGATGCCCGGGTCGGAGCCGCCGTGACCGGGGTCGATGACGATGACCTTGCCCATCAGGTTGGGGCCGGACTGCCGGATCGCGTCGGACTCGCGCAGCAACTGTGGCCGTCCGCCGACCACCTTGCGACCCAGCCGGCGGAGCGCGTGCATGGTGTGCGGCCCGCAGGTGCCGTCCGGGGAGAGGCCGACCTCACGTTGGAACTGGGCCACCGCGCGGGCGGTCTGGATGCCGTAGATGCTGTCCGCCCGGCCGACGTCGTAGCCCATTTCGAGCAGCCGTTCCTGCAACGTGCGTACGTCCTCGCCGGTGAGCGGGTCGGGAATCGCGTGGTAGAGGGTACGGGCGCCGAGCCGCCAGCGGGCGGCGTCGAGAGCGCGCCACGTTTCGGCGCCGACCTGGCCGTCGACGCTCAGTCCACGGCTCTGTTGGAAGGCGCGTACGGCGTGCTCGATGTCCGGCCCGAACTCGTCGGTCGTGGCCGAGGTGCCGGGGGTGAGCAGGGCGAGGCCGAGCAGGACGCCTCTGATCTCGGTGACCGCAGGGCCGCGGTCACCACGTCGGACAGGACGCACGAACGACCTCCCTCTGCGGGTGCTGTGTTCGGTCGGTCTGGCGGCGGGGCGAGTCGGGCCCAACGTCCGGCGGTGTCCTGTTCGCCGGTTGCCGACTGCTCCTGAGAACGCTTCCGGAGCGTACCGTGACCGGGTGCCCACCGCCCTGACTTGACCGGATGCGGACGGCTGTCGGATCGCGTGCCGCCGGTTTCCGGACATCGTTGCCGGAACGGAACGTGCCCGTCACCGGTGGAGCGGTGACGGGCACGGACGTGCAGACTCGAATGCGAGTCGGTGGTGCAGCCCTAGAGCGCGGCCTCGATCAGCTTGACCAGGTCGCTCTTGGGGCGGGCGCCGGCCACCGACTGCACCGGCTGGCCGCCCTTGAAGATGGTGAGGGTCGGCACCGACATCACCCGGTAGGCCATGGCGGTCTCGGGGTTCTCGTCGATGTTGAGCTTCACGATGGTGACCCGGTCGCCCATCTCGCGGGCGATCTCCTCCAGCAGCGGGGAGACCTTCCGGCACGGTCCGCACCACTCGGCCCAGAAGTCGACCAGGACCGGCTTGTCCGACTGGAGCACGTCACTGACGAAATTCTTGTCGGTGACCGCCTTGGTTGTTCCCATGAAAAGACCCTCCTCCGGGCGTGCGCTTTCGGTTGTCTCAGACTTCCAACGTGGCCAGGAAGCGTTCGGCGTCCAGCGCCGCGGCGCAGCCGGTGCCGGCGGCGGTGATCGCCTGGCGGTAGGTGTGGTCGACCAGGTCTCCGGCGGCGAAGACGCCCGGTACGTTGGTCGTGGTGCCCGGCGCGTTCACCCGTACGTAGCCGTTCTCGTCCATGTCGACCTGACCCTGGAAGAGCTGGCTGCGGGGGTCGTGACCGATGGCCACGAACACGCCCGCGACGTCGAGCACCTTGGTCTCACCGGTGTGTACGTTACGCAGCCGTACCCCGGTGACCTTGCCGTCGGCACCGAGAACCTCTTCGACCTGGCTGTTCCACTCCACCTGGATCTTCTCGTTGCCCAACGCCCGCTCGGCCATGATCTTGCTGGCCCGGAAGCTGTCCCGGCGGTGCACGATCGTCACCTTGGCCGCGAACTTGGTGAGGAAGCTCGCTTCCTCCATCGCCGAGTCGCCGCCGCCGACCACCACTATCTCCTGGCCCCGGAAGAAGAAGCCGTCACAGGTGGCACAGGACGAGACACCGTGGCCGAGGTATTCCTGCTCGCCGGGAACGCCGAGCGGCCGCCAGGCGGAGCCGGTGGTGAGGATGACCGCCTTGGCCCGGTACGCGGTCTCGCCGACGTATACGACGCTGACGGCGGCGGAGCCCGGTTCACCGGTGTCGGTCAGCTCGACCCGGCTGACGTCGTCGGTGAGGAACTCGGCGCCGAACCGCTCGGCCTGCTTGCGCATCGAGTCCATCAGCTCCGGCCCGAGGATGCCGTCGGGGAAGCCGGGGAAGTTCTCCACCTCGGTGGTGGTCATCAGGGCGCCACCCGACTGCACACCCTCGATGATCAGCGGTTTGAGGTTGGCCCGGGCGGCGTACACGGCGGCCGTGTAGCCGGCCGGCCCAGAGCCGATGATGATGAGGTTGCGGACCTCGTCCACTGCCGTCTCCCGAGAGTCTGTGTGTCGCCGACCCGTGTGGCCCATCGATGCCGGCGAGCCGCCGGCCGACGATCCGACGACCGGCAACTGTTGAGCAGAACGTCATCCTACGAAGGGGAAATTCCCCAGCCGGACATCCGGTGGGTCACGTCACGCCGAAGGCCTTACAGCCGTGCGGAGTCGATTCACCCTACCTGGGACTGGTAACGGGTGTCCGCACCCGACGTGGGCAGGCCGCAGTCCGCGCCGCTGACCCAGGCCCAGCGACCGCCGGTGCCGTCGGTGAGGCTGATCACGAGCGCGGGAACGCCCTCGAAGGTGGCGTAGTCCACCAGGTTGAAGGTGACCGCGCCGCGGCCGTGAGCGAGGGCGATCGCTTCGAGGCAGGCGGTGAGCGCGTCCCGGTCGGCCAGCCGGGCCAGGCCGGCGGCGATCGGGCCCCGGTCCGGCTCGGGGGCGGCGCCGAAGGTGCCCAGCGAACCGGTGTTGGGCGGGCTGGCGGCGTCGGTGCCGCTGCGCTCCTCGGTGTTCGCAGGCAGCCTGCTGGCCAGCGACTTGGGCAGGGAGTCGGGCAGGTAGTCCGTACCGGTGGCGATCAGCTGTTGGGCGGCGGGCAGCGCGATCGGTGGGACCGGGCCGGAGACGACGGGCGCGGCGGCGCTGTCTGCGGAACCGCCGTTGGACGCGACGTCCGACACACCGAGGCGGCTGAGGCCGAAGCCCGCGAAGGCGACCGCGGCGGCCGCGACGGTGACCGCCCCGGCCATTCGCGACCAGCGTCGCCGGGCCGACCGGGGAACGCGGTCCCGGCCGCCGGCCACCCGGTCACCAATTCCGGGTACGGCGGTGAGCCGGCGTTCCGCCTGCTCGGTGCGCCGCGTCGACTCGGTACGTTCCGCCCGCTCGGTGAGCTGGGCCTGCTCGGTGAACTGGGTCGGGATGGCGGGCTGGCCGAGTGCCCCGGCGTCGGTGAGCGCGTTGGTGAGCCGGTGGCTGATCTCGGCCGGCATCGGTTCGGTGGTGTCCGCCCAGGCGGCGAGGTCCTGCCGGACCGAGTCGAACGCCCGGCTCAGTGCCGCGTACGCGGCCGCCCACTCCGGGTCCGCATCGATCAGACGGGCGACCGCAGCCTCTTCCGGGGTGTCCGCCAGGACCCCCCCGAGATAGTCGGCCAGCAGGTCGAGGTCGACCTCGCTGGACTGGCCCGCGGTCACTGTTCCTCCTGCATGCGGTCGCGCCCGGATTGACTCGACCCCGATCGGACGCCGTCACCGGGCGCCGGGTTCCCCCGGGTGACCGACGGCACGTCGTCGTTCGCCCTGTTCGGCGCCGCTGCGGCCGGTCCGCGGGGACGCAGGTGACCGAGGATCAGGGCGAGTCGGGCCCGACCTCGGGCGCAGCGGCTCTTCACCGTGCCCTCGGCGACCCCGAGCATGATCGCGACCTCGGCGATCGGGTAGCCCTGGACGTCGACCAGGATGATCGCCGCCCGCTGCTCGGCCGGAAGCCTGGCCAGCGCCTGCTGGACGACGAGCGCGGTGTCGTGGTCGGGGGCCGGCGCGGCGGGCTCGACGCCCACCCACCGGCCGGTCTCGTCGGTCCGCGAGCCGTCGGGCAGCGGGACCGTGGGGTGTGCCTGCCGGCGCCGGATCCGGTCCAGGCAGGCGTTGACCACTATGCGGTGCAGCCAGGTGGTGACGGCGGCGTCACCGCGGAAGCGGGCGGCGGCGCGGTGGGCCGAGAGCAGGGCGTCCTGTAGGGCGTCGGCCGCGTCCTCCCGGTCGGCGAGGGTACGCAGGGCCACCGCCCAGAGCCGGTCCCGGTGCCGGTGGAAGAGCTGGGCGAAGGCGTCCCGATCGCCGTCGACGTGCGCCCGGAGCAGCTCAGCGTCGCTGAGTCCGGCCAGCCGGTCGGGGGCACCGGCGGTGTCGGCCGGGGCGCCGCTCGTCTCGTCCGGCACGGGAGGGCTGGTCATGACCCGGCCCGGTCCGGTGGACGGGTGCGGCGCGCCGGCTGACCGATCACGGTTCCCGGACCGTGATTTCCTGGATGCCGAGCCGGTAGTCGCCCTTGGCGTTCTTGATGATGTCGGTGACCCAAAAGAGCAGGTACTGGTACTTCTTCTCGGATTCGAACGCGCTGAAGGTCATCACCGATCCGGCCCGTTCGAACGGCTCGCCGATGATCTGGTACGAGGTGACGAGCTGGGTGTCCGATGCCTTGCTCGACGGCAGGGTGGTCGTGCCGGTCTTCAACTCGGCGGTGGCACCGGTGTTGGCCAGGGTCACCTGCACGTCCTTGATGGCCCGGGGCTCCTTCAGGTCGATCAGGACGCCCATGCCGGTCTTGAGGTTGGCGAACTTCGGGCCGTCGTAGGAGTCGGACTCCCAGCCCTTGTTGACGTCACCGTCCACCACCGCCGCGGCGCCGTTCAGTTCGTCACCCCGGTCGGTGCCGGTGCTGACGATCCGTACGCTGCTGCCGTCGATCGGGATCTTCTTCGGCTGGGTGGTCGGGGCGTCGGTGCCGCCGGCCGGGGCGGTGGCACCCGGCGGGGTGGCCGGCGAGGCGGTGCCGGTGCCGCCGTTGTCGGAGAGCGCGTTGATGCCGAAGTAGAGGCCGATCAGGGCGATCACCAGCAGCCCGGCCACCCCCGCGACGATCTTGCGGGCACCGGCCGGCGCGGCGGGTGCGCCGATGTTTTCCTCGTCGTGGCTGGTGAACCGCAGCGGGCCGCTGTTGTCCAGGTACTGCTCCTCGGCGGCGGCGTTCAGCCGGCCGAGTTCGGCGGCGAGCACGTCGACCGAGGGAACGGCGAGCTGCGGGTCGAGCAGGTCCATGGTCAGGTCGTCGAGGTACGCCGGCACGCCGGCCCGGACCTGCCGGGGGGCGGCGAGGGCGCCGTTCGCGTCCCGGACCCCGTCGGGCAGGGCGGATCGGCCCCGGCCGCCGGAGAGGTTGGCCTCGACGTGCGGCCACGCCCCGGTGAGGGCGAAGTAGAGCACACCACCGACCGCGCGGGCATCGGTCTCGATGGTGTCGTTGCCGTCGGCGCGGGCGTCGGCGAGCACCACCCGACCGTCGTCGCCGACCATCACGGTGCCGGGGTGGACGTTGCCGTGCACCATTCCGGTGGCGTGTACGGCGGCGATGGCACCGGCGACGGCGTGCGCGATGCTGGTGGCGCGGGCCGGTTCGAGTGGGCCGTCGGCGACCAGTTCCCGCAGCGAGTGGCCGTCCACCCACTCCCGTACGACGTATGCCCGCTCGTCCTCGTCGATCGCGTCGTAGACGCCGACGAGGTTGGGGTGGATCACCCGGCTCGCGGTCACCGCGGCTTGGAGCATCTCCATCGCCGAGTCGCCGCCGGGATAACGGAGTACCACGGCCACGGGTCGGCGGAGGACCACGTCGACACCGCGCCAGACCTGGCGGCCGGCGCTGTCGTCGTTGATGTGCTCGGCCAGCTCGTACCGCTCGGCGAGGACCTCACCGACGGCGGGCGCACCGAAGGCCATAACGGGCGGCGCGACCTCGTCCGCCTCCTGACCTTCGCCGACCTGGGTCACCCGTCCTCCCTCGATGATTGTCGCGATCGATGGACCCGTGCTGCTGGGCATTGGTTTTCCGCTCTATCGCCGGTGGACCGGACGCTGGGCGCCATTCCATAGCGTAGGCGCTCTCCGCACCTGTCGAGAGCGACCTTACCTGGGATGGACTCATCCCCGACATGTCATCTTGCGGGCGTACCCGACCTGGTGCCGGGAGTATGCCGAACAGTCCAAGTACGACCGGTGTCATCCGCCTCGATGGCACCGGCAATTCCTAATCTATCGGTTCATTTCAACTACTTGCGCGAGGGCCACCGGTGTGGCCCGGCCACCCGTACCCACCGTCGGGGGTGATCTGCCGTTGTCCACAGCCCGAGGGCAGGTCATCCACGCCACTTCCCTCGGTTATCCACAGGTCATCCCCAGTCATGCCGTGCCAATCAGCGACCGACCTTGCGTCGTACGAGCTGGACGACCTCGCTGATCTCGTGGATCCGCAGCAGCATGGCGAGCCCGACGTAACTCGCGCCGATCAGGCCGCCGCCGACCACCAGTCGGACGATCGCCTCCAGCCGACTCGGGGTCGAGTCGCCCGGCAGCAGTTGCAGGACCAGCCAGCCGACCAGTGCCGAGCCGAGCGCGGCGACCACCACCTTGCCGACCGTCTTCATGATCTCGCCGAGCCCGAGTCGACCGATCCGGCGACGCAGCAGCATCGCCGTGATCACCACTGCCGCCAGGTACGACACCGCGTTGCCGAGCATCAGCCCGGCGGCGGCGAACGAGGCGCTGAACGCGGCGAACAGCCCGATCTGTACCAGCACCCGGATCCCCACCACCGGAATGTTGATCAGTGCCGGGGTCTTGGTGTCCGGCAGCGCGTAGAAGGCGAAGGTGAAGAGCTGGCTGACCGCGAACGGGATCAGCGCCAGCGCACCGACCAGCAGTACCACCGAGGTCGCGGTGGCGCTCTTGTCGCTGAACGCGCCGTACCTGAACAGGACGACCGCGATCGGGCTGGCCAGCACGGCGTAGCAGACCGAGATGGGTGCGAGCACCGCGGTGACCACCCGGGTTCCCCGGGACAGGTCGGCGACGACGTCGGCGTACCGGCCCTCGGCGGCGGCGGCGCTCATCCGGGGCATCAGCGCGGTGAGGATCGACACCGCCACGATCCCGTGCGCCATCATCACCAGCAGGAAGACGTTGTTGTAGATCAGCGGGCCGGCCTCGTCGGCGTCCCCGGCCCGGTTCAGCAGGTTGAACAGGACGGCCAGGCCGATCTGGCTCACCGCGACGTAACAGAACATCCAGCCGCCGAGCCGGGCCAGCTCCCGCAGGCCCAGGGCGCGGAAGTCGAACCGCCAGCGCCACCGGAACCCGACCTTGCGCAGCGCCGGCACCAGCCCGACGGCCTGGACGACGACACCGAGCAGGGTGCCACCGCCGAGCAGCGCGATCCGGCCGGGCGTCATCTCGTCCGCCGGGATCACCTTCGCGCCGAAGACGGCGATGTAGATGCCGAAGGTGGCGATAACCACCAGGTTGTTCAGGATCGGCGTCCACATCGGGGCGGCGAAGTGGCCCCGGACGTTGAGCACCGCGCTGATCAACGCGGACAGGCCGGTGAAGAAGATCATCGGCAGCATCAGGTAGGAGAGCCTCGTGACCAGGCCCTGGAAGTCCGCGCTGGTCTTGTCGCTGCCGTAGAGCGCGGTGAGCCAACTGGCCGCGGCCACCGCGATGATCGCCGCCACGCCCAGGGCGAACACCGCCAGGGTGAGCAGGCGCTGGGCGTACGCCTGGCCCTGGTCCGGGTCGCCCTTGCGGCGGCGGACCAGCACCGGGATCAGCACGCTGGTCAGGATGCCGCCGAGCAGGAACTCGTAGACCATGCCCGGGAAGATCTGTGCGGTGGTGTAGGCGTTGCCGACCGCGAGCGAGCCCAGCGCCGAGCCGAGCGCGACCGTACGCAGGAAGCCCGTACCCCGGCTGACCAGGCTGCCGATCGCCATCACCGCGCTGTTCCCGGCGGCGGTCCCCTCGCCCGGCGGCTCCGGGGCCGGCGCGGTGGTCTCGACCATGGGCTGGTCCTGCGACTCGATCGAGATCAGGGTCGCGCCGTCGGCCGGCGGCGGAACCCCGTGCGGCATGGCGTTCGCGCTGCGGTACAGCCCGTCGCCCATGAGCGCCTCCCCAACCGGTACGGCGGGCAGGCGTGCCCACCGATACTGCTCAGACCTTAGTCAACCGGTGTCACCGCTCGCCGCGCCGAGTCCGATCCGGCTGGTCCGCCCGCCGGGGTGCCGCCCCGGGTGGACCGATAGGCTGGCGTTCCCATGTCCGAAACCTCCGCTCCCGACGCCGCTGGACCAGCCGCCGCACCCGCCGCCGGACCAGCCGCGCCCCAGCCCTCCGAGGCCGGGTTGACCGCCGCCCAACGCAACGCCGTCGCCGAACTGCTGCGGGTTTCCCCCGTCGCCGACGAACTGGGGCGCCGATTCGCCCGCGCCGGCCACGAACTGCACCTGGTCGGCGGCTCGGTCCGGGACGCGCTGCTCGGCCGGCTCGGCGACGACCTCGACTTCTGCACCGACGCCCACCCGGACGACACGCTGCTGATTCTGCGGGGCTGGGCCGAGGCGACCTGGGAGACCGGGCGCGAGTTCGGCACCATCGGCGCCCAGCGCGAGGGTCTGCGGCTGGAGATCACCACGTTCCGGGCCGAGTCGTACGACCAGATCACCCGCAACCCGGTGGTGCGGTACGGCACGAACCTGATCGACGATCTGCAACGGCGCGACTTCACCATCAACGCGATGGCGGTCAGCCTGCCCGGACACGTCTTCACCGACCCGTACGGCGGGCTGGCCGATCTGGCCGCGCGGGTGATCCGTACGCCGGGCACGCCGCGGGCGTCGTTCGGTGACGATCCGTTGCGGATGCTGCGCGCGGCCCGGTTCGCGGCCCAACTGGGCTTCGCCGTGCAGCCGCAGGTGCGCACCGCGATGGTCGAGATGGCAACCGACCTGGACCGGATCACCGCCGAGCGGATCCGGGACGAGTTCACCAAGCTGCTCTGCGGTGCGGATCCGATCACCGGCCTGCGGCTGCTGGTCGAGACCGGGCTGGCCGATCGGTTCCTGCCTGAGTTGTCCGGGCTGAAGCTGGAGATCGACGAGCACGCCCAGCACAAGGACGTGTACGAGCACACCCTGACGGTGGTGAGCAACGCGGTCGGGTTGGAGGAGCAGGGCTGCGACTTCATCCTGCGGATGGCCGCGCTGATGCACGACGTCGGCAAGCCGGCGACGAAGGCGGTCGGCTCGGACGGGCGGGTCAGCTTCCACCACCACGAGGTGGTCGGGGCCAAGCTGACGAAGCAGCGGATGAAGGCGATGCGCTACCCCAAGGACGTGATCTCGCAGGTGGTCGCGCTGGTCGGGCTGCACCTGCGGTTCTACGGGTACGGCCGGGGCGAGTGGACCGACTCGGCGGTCCGCCGGTACGTCGCCGACGCGGGTGAGCTGCTGGAGCGGCTGCACAAGCTGACCCGGTCGGACTGCACCACCCGCAACCGGCGCAAGGCCCGCCAGCTCGCCTCGGACTACGACGCGCTGGAGGAGCGGATCGCCCGGATCCGGTCGGAGGAGGACCTGGCCCGGGTCCGGCCCGACCTGGACGGCAACGCGATCATGGAGTTGCTCGGCGTACCGCCCGGACCGCTGGTCGGGCAGGCGTGGCGGCACCTCAAGGAGCTGCGGCTGGAGCGCGGGCCGATGGACCGGGACGAGGCCGAGGCGGAACTCCAACGCTGGGCGCGGGACCGGGGCGTCGGGGGCTGACGGCGGGTGGGCGGCCGGAAGTGACGGCAACGGGGCGGCGTCCGGACCGGACACCGCCCCGTTTCGTCGTACCGCGCGGTGGCGATTACTTGCGCAGCGTTTCGAGCGCGCGGCCCCAGGCGACCGTCTGGTCGAGCACGGTGTTCAGCGCGTCGTCGTGCATCGCGGCCGGCTTGAACACGCTGTAGTTCTCGAAGTCGGTGTGCAGGGAGAGCGCGACCTGGGCGCGTACGGTCGCGACCTGAAGCTCGGCCATGATCAGGCGGAGGTGCTCGACGGCGCGGGCGCCACCGAGGCTGCCGTAGCTGACGAAGCCGGCGGCCTTGTTGTTCCACTCGCCGTACAGGTAGTCGATGGCGTTCTTCAGCGCGCCGGAGGTGGAGTGGTTGTACTCCGGGGTGACGAAGATGTACGCGTCGAACTCCGCGATCTTCGCGGCCCACTCCTTGGTGTGATCGTTGGCGTACTGGCCCATCGCCGGCGGGATGGCCTCGTCGAGGTGCGGGAGGTTGTAGGTCGCGATGTCGACCAGCTCGAACTCGGCGTCGGTGCGCTTGCTCGCCAGGTCGTAGACCCAGCGCGCGACGGCCTCGCCGTTACGACCCGGGCGGGTGCTGCCGAGGATGATGGCTACCTTGGTCATGTGGATCTTCCTTTACTAGGGTGACGTGTCATCCTTAGACATCGCCATAGCCAGGATGACACGTCACCCTTGTTGGGATCATCGGACGTGACACACGCCTCACGGCTACCCGGACGGCGACCCGCGCAACCAGTGGATCCGGCGTAGCCGTGGGGCGAAGGACCCGGTTGGCGCCAGCATCGCACGAGCGGCCGGCACAGGTCCGGCCTTCCGCCAAGCACCACAACTCCCTGCCCAGCGGCCGGACGGCGGCGACCACCTCGGTGGTCCCCGACCCGGCCGCGACGGTCACCGGAGCGGGGATGCAACGCCGGCTTCGGGGCGCCACGTTCTACAGGCGTGGTCAACCACCGGGGCAAGCGGACGAAGCCGAACGCGCGGGCACGGACGGTGTCGGCGCTCGCCGTGATGCTGCTCGCGCTGGCCGGCACGACCCTGTCGGCCTGCGCCGACCGACCGGGGGCGCGACCGCCGGCTGCCGGCCGACCCGTCGCGGTGGAGCCGGCGCTGCTGAGCGCGAGTGCGCTCGGCGCGGACTGGGCCGCCGGCACCACGTCGGTGGACGGGGTCCGGTGGCCCTGGGCCCAGGAGGACTGTCCGGGATACCGGGACGGGGACTTCCCGGCGCAACGACACCGGCAGGCCGCCGCCGCCCGCCAGTACCTGCGTACGACACCGAGGGCCGCCGCGCTCCAGGTGGTCGAGGCGTACGAGCCGGAGTGGGCCGGGCGGGCGCTGGATGACGTACGCCGGGTGCTGCTGACGTGTGGCAGCTATCCGGCCTACGGCGGGCAGGTCTCGTTCAGCCTGCTCGACTCGGACTTCGCCGGCGACGGGGCACTACTGGTACGGGGCCGGATCGTGACAGCCGAGGCGCCCGCGGCGGTTTCCTACTTCGTGGTCGTACGCCGGGGTTTGGTGGTCTCCACCCTCAACCTGCCCGATCCCGGCGACGAGAGCGGGGCGCGGGCGGTCGCGGCCCGACTCGTGGAGCAGCTCGACCGGGTCTGAACCTTCCCCTGGATAATGGGCCGATGCGCTGGACCGTGCTCGACACGCCGATCGGCGAACTGTCCGTGGCCGCCGACGACGCGGGGATCTGCGGTGTGCACTTCGGCCCGATCGCCGGTGCGCTGCCGGCCGGTGCGGAACCGACGGCGGGTGATACGGAACCGGCGGCGGGCGGCGCGGCGGTTTCGGCCGGCGAACCGGGCGCGGGCGACGCCGTGGACGATCCGGCGGCCGGGCGGTGGCGTCGGGCGGCGATCGAGCAGCTCCGGTCGTATTTCGCCGGGGAGTTGACCGACTTCACGGTCCCGCTCTCGGTCCGTCGCGGCTCCGACTTCGAGCGGGCCGTCTGGCGGGAGATGTCGACCATCCCGTACGGGAAGATGCGCACGTACGGCGAGGTGGCGACGGCGCTGGGCGACCCGGGTGCGGCTCGGGCGGTCGGGGTTGCCTGCAACCGCAACCCGATCCCGGTGATCGTGCCGTGTCACCGGATCGTCGGCGCGGGCGGCAAGCTGGTCGGCTTCGGGGGCGGTCTGCCCCGGAAGCGGCAGCTGCTGGAGATCGAGGCCGGCGTCGCGTTGCGGCGGGCCTGGGGCTGAGCGGACCAGCGAGGGCCGGATCCCGATCGGACCCGGCCCTCGAAGTGTGCTGATCGGCGCTGCGCCGGTGGTGGTCACCGTGGGGGTGAACTACCGCTCGACGGTGCCCGCGATGAAGTCCTCGACCGACTGGTGGGCGTCGTGGTCGGAGTACTGCACCGGCGGGGACTTCATGAAGTAGGACGAGGCCGAGAGGATCGGCCCGCCGATGCCCCGGTCCAGGGCGATCTTCGCCGCGCGGACCGCGTCGATGATGACACCGGCGGAGTTCGGCGAGTCCCAGACTTCCAGCTTGAGCTCGGCGTTGAGCGGCACGTCGCCGAAGGAGCGACCCTCAAGCCGGATGTACGCCCACTTGCGGTCGTCCAGCCACGGCACGTGGTCCGACGGGCCGATGTGCACGTCACCCTTGTTGATCTCGTGCGGGATCTGCGAGGTGACCGACTGGGTCTTCGAGATCTTCTTGGAGACCAGCCGGGTGCGCTCCAACATGTTCATGAAGTCCATGTTGCCGCCGAAGTTGAGCTGGTACGTGCGCAGCAGCTCGACCCCGCGGTCCTCGAACAGCTTGGCCAGCGCGCGGTGCACGATCGTCGCACCGACCTGGCTCTTGATGTCGTCGCCGATGATCGGCAGCCCGGCGTCGGTGAACTTCTGCGCCCAGGCCGGGTCGGAGGCGATGAAGACGGGCAGGGCGTTCACGAACGCGCAGCCGGCGTCGATCGCCGCCTGGGCGTAGAACTTGTCCGCCTGCTCGGAGCCGACCGGCAGGTAGGAGACGACCACGTCGACCCGGGCGTCGCGCAGTGCCTGCACGACGTCGGCCGGCTCGCGGTCGGACTCCTGCACGATCTCCCGGTAGTACTGGCCCAGCCCGTCCAGGGTCGGACCGCGCTGGACGGTGACGCCGGTCGGCGCCACGTCAGCCAGCTTGATGGTGTTGTTCTCGCTGGCCACGATTGCCTCGGCCAGGTCCATGCCCACCTTTTTGGCGTCCACGTCGAACGCCGCGACGAATTCCACGTCGGAGACGTGGTAGTCGCCGAAGGTAACGTGCATGAGACCCGGCACGCGGTCGTTTGGGTCGGCATTGCGGTAGTACTCCACGCCCTGTACCAGGGACGAGGCGCAGTTTCCGACACCGACGATGGCGACGCGGACGGAGCCCATCGCGTTTGCCTCCTTCTTTATCACGGCCGCTCCGGCTCATTGCTGGACTGCTGTCGTCCAGGCGGAGACGGGCTTATTTCGGTTGATGGGGTCCCGCCGGCACTTGACGGTGCCGCCGGGGACCGGCCGGAGCGCTCGTTTGCGATGAGCTCCTCCAGCCAGCGGACTTCGCGTTCGCAGGCGTCCAGCCCGTGGCGCTGAAGTTCGAGTGTGTACGCGTCGAGACGCTCGGCCGCTCGGCCCAGCACGTCGCGAAGACCCTCGCGACGTTCCTCGATCTTGCGTCGGCGACCTTCCAGGATCCGTAGCCGGGTTGCCTGGTCGGTGCGGGCGAAGAACGCGAAGTGAACCCCGAATCCGGTGTCCTCGTACGTCTCCGGGCCGGTCTGCGCGATGAGCTCGGCGAACCGCTCCTTGCCTTCCGCAGTGATCTTGTAGACCACCCGGCCCCGGCGGCTGGTCAGCGCCGGCACCACCTCGGTCGTGACCGAGGTCTCGGCTGCCTCGACGATCCAACCGGCGCTTTGCAGCCGGCGTAGCGTCGGGTAGAGGGAGCCGTAGCTGATCGCCGCACGGATGGCTCCGAGCTTGGCGGCGAGCTCCTTGCGCAGCTCGTAGCCGTGCATGGGGGACTCCTGTAGGAGGCCGAGGATGGCGAGTTCGAGCATCTGTTGCCAGTCCTCCATTCCCCGCTTGGTCCCCGGTAATCCACCCGATGTATCGGCCCGATACATCGCACCGTAGACCTCCGGGGGTGGCGAGGGCAAACCCCTGATCGGCATGCGTGTCGCTACAGACTGTGACGGTGGTCGCCTCGTCGGGCCGAACCGCGTACCCTTCACCGCATGCGTACGCAGCGCCGGGTGGTGGACTACTCGCTCCAGAAGCGGGCGGTGCTGCGCGAGGTCTACGCCGGGCGGGTCGGCACGTACGAGGTGTGCGACGCGTCTCCGTACCTGAAGAACGCCGCTCACTTCCACGGCGAACCGACCGAGGTGCGGTGCCCGATCTGCCGGCGCGAGAATCTCACGCACGTCCACTACATTTACGGCGATGAGCTCAAGCAGTCCGCCGGTCAGGCCCGCAGGTTGGCGGAGCTTCCCGTGCTCGCCATGACTGTGCGTGAATTCCAGGTGTACGTGGTTGAGGTCTGCCAGAGCTGCAACTGGAACCACCTCGTCGAGCAGTATCTGCTCGGGCGGGACGGCCTGGCGGCCGAGCCGGGTGAATCGCCCGTCGGCGAGGCGATGGCCGGCACGGGCTCGCGGACCCCAACAGCTCGGCGAAGGCGTGAGGCGCAACGGTGAACCCACCGCCCCCGGCCCCTAACACGGTTTCCTTGACCAGTCAGGGCGCGTGGCGGATTTCTAACCGGATAAGTCCGGTTATTCCCGAAATAGCTGCAAGCAATGGGCAATCCCGGTCAGGCTTGCAGCGTGTCCTAGCTCACGGCAACCCGGTGGTGGCGCTGGCGCGCCCCACTGCGACCGGCAGGGTGTGACAGATGAACTCGTACGGCGACCCCAGCTCCGCACGCGGTCAGGCCCGTGGTTCAGGGCCGAACGGCGAACCCGGACCCACGGCGGACGACCCGTACCGGCGTCCGGCTCCGGACGCCCCCCCGACCTACCATTCGTCCGCGCCGGAGGGCGCGGGATCGGGCTGGTCGGCCCACGGCGGCCCGAACGGCGGCCACGGCCCGGCGGGACCGGCCGCACCCCGCGGCTCCGCGTCGGTCGGTCCGCCCGCCGGTGGACGTGCCTCGGTCGGCTCCGCCTCGGTGGGCGGCTCCGGCCCGCGCAGCGCGCCTCCGAACGGCCCGATGGCCTCGGGATCGGCCTCCGTCGGTCCGGGTGCCAGGGGTACGGCGTCGAGAGGGTCGGCCTCGGTCGGCTCCGCCTCCGTCGGCTCGGCCTCGGTCGGCTCCGCTTCAGTTGGCTCGGCCTCGGTCGGCTCGGCTTCGGTCGGCTCCGCCTCGGTCGGGGCCGGTCCCGCCGGTCGGGCCCGGGTCGGTCGGGCCAGTGTGGGCTCGGCGGCGGTCGGTGGTGCGGCCGGCAGCGCGGGGGTAGCCGGTCGGGCCAGCGTCCGCCCGGTCTCGCCGGCCGGGCCGGGTGGCCCCGGTGGACCCGGCGGCCCGAACGGTCCCGGTGGACCAGGTGGACCGGGACGGCGCGGTCGGCGGGGCGGCGACGACCCCGAGGCACTGCGCAAGGCCAAGATGCGTAAGCGGATCAACTGGCTCATCGCCGGATTCGCGGTGCTGATCATGTTGGCCGGCGGTGGTGTCGTGGCGACCACGTACTACACCACGACGGTGACGTTGCCGCAGGACCTGCCGCTGCCGCTCTCCAGCACCATCTACGCCAGCGACGGCACCACCCAACTGGTGAAGCTGGGCGAGTACAACCGGAACTTCGTCACGATCGAACAGATCCCCGACCACGTCGAGAAGGCGGTCGCGGCGGCCGAGGACGGCAACTTCTACACCCACGGCGGTCTCGACTACATGGGTATCGCCCGTGCCGCGTGGAACAACTTCACCGGCGGCAGCAAGCAGGGCGCGTCCACGATCACCCAGCAGTACGCCCGCAACGCGATGGAGTTGAGCGGCGGCTACGGCCGGAAGATCAAGGAAGCGGTGCTCGCCTCGAAGCTGAACGAGAAGTACAGCAAGTCCGAGATCATGCAGTTCTACCTGAACACGATCTACTTCGGCCGCGGCGCGTACGGCATCGACGCGGCGGCGCAGGCGTACTTCGGTCTCTCGGTGGACAAGCTGAACCCCGCCCAGGGCGCGGTGCTGGCAGCGGTGATCAAGCAGCCGCAGCCGGACGAGGTGACCGGGCACAAGGGTTTCGACCCGTCGGACAACCCCGAGGCTGCCAAGGACCGGTGGACGTACGTCCTCAACGGCATGGTGGACAAAAAGTGGCTGCCGGCGGACCAGCGGCCGGTCGAGTATCCGAAGGTCAACCCGCCCAACACCACCTGCGTCAACGAGTGCGGCATCAACAGCCCGGTCGGCAACGTCGTCAACTACGTCCGCGACGAGATGGTCCAGCTCAAGATCTGTTCGAGCGCGGAGACCTGCGTCAAGGAGATCCGGGACGGCGGCTACAAGATCACCACCACCATCGACGGCAAGATGCAGAAGGCGATGGAGGCCGCGGCCTGGCGCAAGGCCAAGGGCTCCGAGCTCAGCGACCAGCCGGACAACCTGATGGCGGCGGCGGTGGCGATCCAGCCGGGAACCGGGCGGGTGCTGGCCTACTTCGGTGGTGACAACGGCACCGGTCACGACTACGCCGGCAAGAACCTGGAAGGCACCCTCACCGGTGGCCACCCGCCGGGCTCGACCTTCAAGATCTACACCTTGGCGGCGGCGCTGGAGGCCGGGATCTCGGTCGATTCACACTGGGACGCGATGCCGTTCAAGGTCGGCGGCAACGGCCCCAGCGTGCAGAACGCGGGTCGTAACCCGACCTGTGGCAAGAACTGCTCGCTGGAATACTCCACGGTCCAGTCGTACAACGTGCCCTTCTACCACGTCACGGAGAAGATCGGCGTCGACAAGGTGGTGGACATGGCAAAGGACGCCGGCATCACCACCATGTGGACCGACGCCGGCAAGCCCTTCGACATGATCAAGGGCACCGGCAAGGACTCCCCGTTCGACACCTACGTCGGTTACGGCCAGTACGCGATCACCGTGCTCGACCACGCCACCGGGGTGGCCACCCTCGCCGCCCGGGGCAAGTACAGCAAGCCGCACTTCATCATCAAGGTCGAGCAGAAGGACAAGGAAACCGGCGCCTGGACGAAGGTCGGCGGCGAGCAGCTCAAGGTGGAACAGCGGATCCGTACCGAGGTTGCCGACAGCGTCAACGCGGTGCTGGAGAAGATCCCCGAGGCGAACAAGGACACGCTGTCCGGCAGCCGCCCCGCGACCGGCAAGACCGGCACCTGGGAACTGAGCCCGACCAGCAAGGACAACGCGCACGCCTGGATGGTCGGTGCCACGCCGCAGATCGCCACCGCGGTCTGGGTCGGCAACGTGGGCGACCTGAAGGCGATCAAGGACAAGAACAAGACGGCGATCGGTGGTAACGGCCTGCCGGCCGACATCTGGAAAGACTTCATGAACGCCGCCTCCAAGGGCATGAAGACGCAGAAGTTCCCCGATCCGCCGAAGGACTTCGGTGACCCGGACGCCGGCAACGGGGTGGCTCCGCCCCCGCCGCCGCCGGTCTGCGACAACCCGATCCAGATCCTCTGCCCGCCCGGCAGCGTGCCGGGTCAGCCGAACCAGCCGAACCAGCCGGGTCAGCCGAACCAGCCGGGTCAACCCAACCAGCCCGGCCAGCCGAACCAGCCGGGTCAACCGAACCAGCCGGGCCAACCGGGTCAACCCAACGAGCCGGGTCGCCCCAACGGCGGCGGCGGTGGCGGCGGGACGGCGTCCCCCACCCCGCGGACGCGGAACTGATCGATTCGATGGGCCGGCGGCCGGGTGACCACCCGGCCGCCGGCCCATTTCCGTACCCGGCCGCCGACACGGGCGGACCGGGCGGGACGAATGGCGGTCGCGTACGGCAGGATGCCTGTTCATGAGCGCGCAGTCGACGGCAGGCATCGACGAGCCTGAAAAGGTGGACCATCCCTCCCGCTCCGACGGCTTCGTCCGCGGACTGGCCGAAGCGATCGGTGGGCCCATCGGCGAACACGCCGTGGGCGTCGACCGGCGACGCGGCGGTGGTCGCGGCGGACTCGTCTTCTGGAGCGCGGCCCGGATCGTGCTGGCCCTGACCTGCCTCACGCTCGCCCTGCACTGGGTGCAGAAGTCGCCCTGCCAGGACGGTGCGTGGCAGAACAACTACCAGTACACCCGGCTCTGCTACACCGACGTGCTCGCGCTCTACTACGCCGAGGGCCTCAACGAGGGCAAGGTCCCCTACGCCGACCACCCGGTCGAGTACCCGGTGGTGACCGGGTACTTCATGGGCGCGCTGGGGCTGCCCGTACACGCGCTCGGCGAGTCCCGGCCCGGCATCAACCAGGGCCAGTGGTTCTACAACCTGAACGCCCTGGTGCTCAGCGCCCTGGCGGTCGCGACCGTGGCCATGCTGCTCTCGATGCGGCGCCGCCGGCCCTGGGACGCGGCGCTCTTCGCCCTGTCACCGGCGCTGCTGGTCACCGCCACCGTCAACTGGGACCTGCTCGCCATCGGCCTCGCCGCCTTCGGCATGTACGCCTGGGCCAGACGACGGCCGGTCGCGGCCGGCATCCTGCTCGGCCTGGCCGGTGCGGCAAAACTCTTCCCGCTGTTCATCTTCGGCCCGCTGCTGATCCTCGCGCTCCGCGCGAACCGGCTGAAGCAGGCACTCATTGCCGCCGGCACCGCCGTTGTCACGGTCGTCGCGGTCAACCTGCCGGTGGCGATCCCGTACCGGGAGAGCTGGGACCGGTTCTTCGAGCTGAACACCGAACGACCGATCGACTGGGGCACGCTCTGGTACATCGGCCGCTACCTGGACGGGAAGTGGAACACCGGCAACCCCGGTGACCAGGGGCCGTTCCAGTGGCTGAGCAACAACGTCGACCCCACCCTCAACTACCTGACGTACGCCCTGTTCGTGCTGGCCTGCATCGGCGTGGCCCTGCTGGCGGTGCTCGCTCCGCGCCGGCCGAGGCTGGCCCAACTCGCCTTCCTCGTGGTAGCCGCGTTCCTGATCTTCAGCAAGGTCTGGTCCCAGCAGTACACGCTCTGGCTGCTGCCGCTGCTGGTGCTCGCCCGCCCCCGCTGGGGCGCGTTCCTGGCCTGGCAACTCGCCGAGGTCGGCTACTTCGTCGCGTTCTACGGCGAACTGCTCGGTGCCTCCGGCAAGCAGGTCTTCCCCGAGGGCGTGTTCGTACTCGCCGCCACCCTCCGGCTGGTCACCGTGGCCATCCTCTGTGGACTGATCATCCGGGAGATCCTCCGCCCCGAACTCGACCCGGTCCGCGCCACGTACGACGATGACCCCGATGGCGGCGTGCTGGACGGCGCACCGGACGCGCCCTGGTTCACCCGATGGCGTACGGGACGCGGGCCGGCCGGGTCCGACCCGTCCCCCGAACCACCACCGCCAGCGAGCGACCAGCCGGTACCGGTGAGCTGACCGGCGGCACCGAGGGCAGAAGTCGAACCGGCCCGGTTCACCCGATCGTCGGGGTGAACCGGGCCGTCGCGTTCGGGGCCGCCGTGGGGCTCGGGCGTACCGGCTCAGTTTCCGTCGAGGTGGAAGACGATGGTGTCGCCACTGTCCTCGCGCCGGATGTTGAACTGCTCCGCCGGCATGTCTGCGGCACCCGCCCAGGGCGTACCGGCCACCCGGTTCTTGAGCAGGACGACCGTCTTCACCCCGAGCCCGCGCAGGTAGTCGACGCTCTCCTGGTCGGGGAACGCCTCCGCACGCTTGCGCGCCTGGGCCAACGACTCCGGGGTGAAACCGCTGCCGCCGTTCACCACGTCCTGGAACCGGCTGGTCGACCAGAGCATCACGTGCTGGTCGGTGCCCTGGTCCGAGGGGAGCACCAGGATCGGGCCGTCGACCGTACGCAGCGCCGCGGGCTGGGCCGGCACGATCGGCGTCGGGGTCGAGTTCAGCCCCTCGGCCAGCACCAGCACCAGCGGCAGCAGGGTGGCCAGCCGCAGCAGCGGGCCGGGTCGCGGCGGTATCCGTTCCGCCGCCGAGATGTCCCGGGCCCGCTCGGCGAACGCGCTCACCGAACCGGCGGCGATGATCCCGAGCAGCAGCGTCGTCCAGATCATCAGCCGGCCCGGCGTACGCAGCCCGTCCCAACCGGGTAGGTGCTCGAACAGCGGGAGGTAGGAGAACCGACCGCCGAAGAACTCGGTGCCCATCGTGAGGATCGCGCTGACCAGCACCCCGGCGAGCAGCAGCAGGCGCTGCCGGATGGTCCAGATGGAGAACAGCAGGCCGGCGAGGGCCAGCGCGTAGAGCACGAATCCGGGCAGCAGGGTGTTCTCCGGTGCCCACGGCAGTCCGGCCCGCGCCGCGTCGTGCAGCCTGCCCCAGACCAGCGACTCCTGCGGCGCGACCACGAACCCGCTGGGCGGGGGCGAGTAGAGCGCGAGGTCGCCGACCGTACGCCGGGCGTTCGGGTGCAGCTCGGCGACCCGGAAGTACGGGATGGCCAGCAGTACACCGATCCCCGCGAAGATCACCGCGCCCCAGAAGTCGGCCAGCAGCAGCCGTACGCCGAGCGGCCGGCGCTCCGGCCAGAACCAGGTACGCCGCACGAACCAGGTCACCGAGGCGACGAGCACGATCCCGGCCAGCAGGTACGCGAACGGCAGGCCGATGCCGAAGCCGAGACTGAGCTGCCACGCCGCGACCAGCCAACCGCCGAGCGCCCAGCCGGCGTGCTTGCGCTCCGGTCGGAAGCCGTGCCGCAGCGACCAGCCGTGGCCACGGGCCAGCATGGCCAGCGCCAGCGGGATCCCGCCGTTGGAGATGACGTGCAGGTGACCGGCCTGGGAGAGCAACCACGGCGGGTACGCGAACGCCACCCCGGCGACCGCCGCGCCGATCCGCCCCGCCCCGAGCTGCCGCACCAGGGCGTACGCGCCGACGGTGGCGAGAGCGTGCGCCAGCACGAAGATGATGTTGTAGCGGACCAGTGCGGCAACCGGGCCGTTGCCGATCATCCCGGCCGGGGCGTACCCGAGCAGGGTGTCGGAGAAGGCGAAGCTCCACGACTCCGGGTAGAACGCGTTCGACTGCCAGAGCAGCGCCGGGTTGGTCAGCAGGATGTGCCCGGACCAGGACATCTGCCACGCCTGAAGGGTCGGGTCCCAGATGTCCTGCGGGATGGTGTGCGCCGGGTAGCGCAGCGTCGGCCAGGTCATGACGACGGCGAGGACCAGGCTGGCCAGACCGGCGAGGGTCCACTCGTGGAACAGGACCCGGGTGACCCGGCTCAGCCGACCGGGCACCGGCTCCGGGGCGGGCGCGAACGCCGCCCACCGGTCGGCCGGCTCGGCGTCGGGCTGATCGGTCGCGTCCGTACCGGTCGGTTCCCTGAGCTGCTCGCCGCTGCTCGCCGCCGGCCGCCGCAACGGCCAGGTCCGCCGCCACCACGGCGGGCGCGACCCGGTGCCGGATGCCGAGGTGTTCCGCTCGACGACGCCCAGGTCGATGACCGCCGGTTCGACCAGCGTCGCGGTCGAGCCCGTGCCCGTGCCGGTCTTGTCGCGGCCCTCGGTGGCGCCGTCGGCATCCGGCTGGTCGGTGGCGTCGGGTCCGACCGTCGTACGCGGCTGGTCGGGCTGGCCGGCGCCCTCGGACCTGTCGGTGGCTTTGGTGTGGCCGGACCCGTTGGTCGTGGGACCGGACCCGTTGGTGGTCGCCGCGTCCGTGCCGGTGGCATCCCGATCGGCCGGGTCGGCCTGACCGGTCGCCTCGGCGGGCACGTCGGTGGCGTTCGACTGGTCCGTTGTCATCAGCCTGCTTTTCCCTACCGGCCCACGCGGTCGCGCAGGAATGCGATGTCGGCGCTCTGGCCGTCGACCCCGCCGGGGGTTTCCACGACGACCGGGGCGCCGGCCGCGCGGATGACGGCGACCACCAGGTCGGGATCGATGTTCCCCTGACCCAGATTGTCGTGACGATCGCGGCCCGAGTCGAATCCGTCCTTCGAGTTGTTGGCGTGGATCAGGTCGATCCGACCGGTGATCGCCTTGACCCGGTCCACGATGTCGAGCAGGTCCTCGCCGCCGGCGTGGGCGTGGCAGGTGTCGAGGCAGAAGCCGACGCCGTACTCACCGACCGCGTCCCAGAGCCGGGCGAGCGCGTCGAACCGGCGGGCGCACGCGTTGTCGCCGCCGGCGGTGTTCTCGATCAGCACCTGGGTGGCGAACCCGCCGGACTCGGCCGCGTACGCGAAGGTCTTCCGCCAGTTGTCGAAGCCCTTCGTGATGTCGTCGCCCTTGTTCACGTGACCGCCGTGGACGATCAGCCCTCGGGCGCCGACTGTCGCGGCGGCGTTGGCGTGCTCGACGAGCAGCTTGCGACTGGGGATCCGGATCCGGTTGTTCAACGTCGCCACGTTGATCACGTACGGCGCGTGGATGTAGACGTCGACCTCGGCGGCGCGCAACCGGTCGGCGTCCGCCCGTGGCTCGGGTGCTTTCCAGCCCTGGGGATCGGCGAGGAAGAACTGCACCGTGTCCGCCTTGCGGAGGGTGGCCTCGTCCAGCGGGTCCGCAGAGTCGACGTGGGCTCCGATACGCATGAGGGCGAGCCTACGTGCCACAGACCAGGGCCGGCATCGCGGCGGCTGTCGGGTGGGGCGGTGCGGCGTCGCGGAGCGGGCCGCGTTACCGCCTGCCGGGCCGGTCGTTAGCAGTGGTGAGACTCCTGGCCCGGCACTCGGATCAGGTGCAACCGCTGCCGACCGAGGGACGAGGAAAGTGCCGTCGCTGCTCCGACACCGCCGCGCCACCGTGGCCGTTGCCGCGTTGTTCGCCGGTGCGCCGCCGCTGGCGGCGGCGACCCTCGGTGGGCAGATCGCGGTGGTGCCGGCCGTCGGGCGTACGACTGACCTTGATTCATGGCACCCCTCCGCCGCGCGGCCCGGCGCGGCGGAGGGGAGCACCCTTGCCGGGGACGCCGGGTTGACCCGCCTGCTCGCGCTCATTGCCACGATCTGCGTGGTAGGCGTAAGCGCCGGGGCAATTCGGGCTATCATCGCTCAACGGGCAACACGGACTGTTGTGGCGTAAGATGACAACTAAGTAGGCTCCGCGGGGCGCCTCCTGTCCAACCTCATCGGTGTGGTCGTTCCTCCCCAGGTCCCACCCAAAGAATGCGGACAGGGCGCCCCGCGGCTCTGCAAGGAAGGGCCCCTTTCTGTCGATCTTCGACGGGAGGGGGCTCTGTCAACACCCCGTACGCCCGGTGAACCTCCCGGTACGCCACCGGGTATCCTGGTCAGGTTGTCTGTGTCACCACGGGTTCCCCCGCCGGTGCCGAGGCAACGACGCACGACCTCCTGCCACGGAAGGACCGTGGCCGTTAGCCCATAGGAGGTGAGCACGTCTTGCGTCATTACGAGATCATGGTCATCCTCGATCCAAGCCTCGAGGAGCGCACCGTCGCCCCGTCGCTCGACACGTACCTCAACGTGATCCGCACTGCGGGTGGCTCGGTGGAGAAGCTCGACGTGTGGGGCCGCAGGCGCCTCTCGTTCGAGATCAATAAGAAGGCCGAGGGCATCTACGCCGTCATCGATTTGCAGGCATCCCCTGCGGCGGTGGCTGAGCTGGACCGTCAGCTGCGACTCAACGAGTCCGTGCTGCGCACCAAGGTCATCCGGCCGGAAACGCGCTGACGCGCGTTCTTTCCCGGCACGCCCGGATCAGCCTCAGGGCTCTGTCGTACTGCTCTGGCAGCCTACGACGGAGTCTGATGAGTGCGCGAGGAGTTGGTCATGGCAGGAGATACCACCATCACGGTCATCGGCAACCTGACTGATGACCCCGAGTTGCGTTTCACCCCGTCTGGCGCGGCGGTAGCCAAGTTCCGGGTCGCATCGACGCCCCGGTTCATGGACCGGGCCACGAACGAGTGGAAGGACGGCGACCCGCTCTTCCTTGCCTGCACCGTATGGCGGCAGGCAGCGGAGCACGTTGCCGAGTCACTACAGCGGGGTGCCCGCGTGATCGTCTCGGGCCGGCTGCGCCAGCGGTCGTACGAGACCCGCGAGGGTGAGAAGCGCACCGTCATCGAGCTGGAGGTCGACGAGATCGGCCCGTCGCTGCGGTACGCCACGGCGAAGGTGCAGAAGATGTCGCGTTCCGCTGGTGGAGGTGGCGGCTTCGGCGCCTCCGGCGGTGGCGGTGGCGGTGGTGGCCAGGGCGGCGGAGGCAACTTCGACGACCCGTGGGCCACGGCAGCCCCGTCCTCCTCGGCTTCCGGTTCGGGCGGCGGAAACTTCGACGAAGAGCCCCCGTTCTGATGGCGCCGCCGAGCGCTCGCGATCGCAAACCAGGAGCAAGAGCAATGGCAAAGGCTGCGGCACTGCGCAAGCCGAAGAAGAAGGTGAACCCGCTCGACAAGGACGGGATCACCTACATCGACTACAAGGACACCGCGCTGCTGCGGAAGTTCATCTCCGACCGCGGCAAGATCCGCGCTCGGCGGGTGACCGGGGTCACCTCCCAGCAGCAGCGCCAGATCGCCCGTGCGGTCAAGAACGCCCGTGAGATGGCGCTCCTGCCGTACACGGCCACGGCCCGCTGAGAGGAGACGCCGACATGAAGGTCATCCTGACGCAGGAAGTGTCCGGTCTCGGTTCCCCCGGCGACGTTGTCGAGGTGAAGGACGGCTACGGCCGTAACTACCTGCTTCCGCAGGGCTTCGCCATCGTCTGGACCAAGGGTGCGGAGAAGCAGGTTTCGGTCATCAAGCGGGCCCGCTCGGCTCGCGAGATCCGCGACCTCGGCCACGCCACCGAGGTCGCCGGCCAGCTCGAAGGGCTCAAGGTCAGCCTCAGGGCGCGGGCCGGCGAGGGTGGCCGGCTCTTCGGCTCGGTCACCCCGGCCGAGGTCGTCGACGCGGTCAAGGCCGCTGGCGGCCCGGTCCTCGACCGGCGCCGGCTGGAACTGCCCGGCCACATCAAGTCGGTCGGTGCGTACCCGGTGCGGGTCAAGCTGCACCCGGACGTCACCGCCAAGTTCGACCTGAACGTGGTGCAGGGCCGGTAGTACGGAACTGACGAGTGAAGGCCGCACCCTCGGGTGCGGCCTTCACTCGTTGCATCGAACGAACACTCGCGACCGGGGGACACCGTCGACGCCGACCGTCCCCGCCCCGGTCAGCCGAGCTGCTGACCGGTGATCACGCTGTAGAGCACGGTGGACAGACCGCCGCCGACAACCGCCGAGGCGAGTCCGAGGCTGGCCGGCCGCCAGGCTCGACTCACCCAGCGCAGCAACAGTGCCACCACCAGGCTGCCCGTCAGCGCGGCACCGAAGCGTGGTGCGGCACCGAGGATCGAGGCCAGCGCCTGGGCCCGCTGCGAGTCACATCCGCCGCCGGTCGGGTCGGTCACACAACCATCCGGGACGCTGTTGTCCAGGGTCACCAGCCAGACGAAGAAAACCAGCACCGGTACGGCGTACCAGGCGGCGGTATAGAGCACCGCCGCGAGATGGCTGCCGGGTTCCGCGGCGAGCAGGTCCTCTTCGATCCGCCGTGGCGGTCGACTGCTCCGGCCCGGCAGGTTGCCCGGTCCGGGCGGCGCGGTCGGGGCGTTCCGAACACTGCGACCGGTACGCCGTTGCGCCGCGACGGCGGGCGCGGTCCTGGCCCCCGTCGTCGGTGCCGCCGGAGTACGCGGCGGTCCGGTCCTGGGCGGACGGGGATAGGCCACCGCCGGAGACCGGGGCGCCGAGGTGGGCGTCTCCATCCAGCGCGGATCGTCGCCGGCCAGGCGGGTGCCGGACCAGAAGGCGTCCCGGTCCCGCCACGGCGGTGCCGCGCCCTCCCGCCGGTCCGGGTCGTCCAGCGCGGCCAGCTCGCTCCGGTCCCAGACGCCGGTGTCGGTGAACCGGTCCCACTGACCGGTGTCGGTGGAGCCATCCCACCGGCCGGTGTCCGTGGAGCCATCCCACCGGCCGGTGTCCGTGAACGAACTCAAGACCCCGGTGCCCGCCTCGTCGGGGCCCCGGCTGTCGAGGTCGAACCGGTCCCAGACGCCGGTGTCGTCGAACCGGTCCCACTGGCCGGTGTCGGCGGCTCGGTGCCGGTGACCCGGCCCGGCGGCCCGGTGCCGCTCACCGGTGTCGGTCACCCGGTTCCACTGGCCGGTCTCGGTGAACCTGTCCCGGCTGCGCCGGCCCGTCGAGGGCTCGTCCGGCGGCGCCTCCGGCGGGTCGGAGCGCGGCGCGCGTACCCGATCCTCCGGCCCTGGCACCGCGCGCAGATCCGGCCGTCCGGCCCGGTCCGCCCGCCCTGCTCGGCTCTCCCCGGTCGGGCGTTCGGCCCGGCTCGCTCGCTCGGCCCGCGTTCGTTCGGCCCGGTCCCCACGACCTGTCCGGCCGGTGGGTTCGGTTCGGTCCGCGCGACCTGTCCGGCCGGTGGGCTCGGTCCGGTTCGCACGCTCGGGCCGTTCGGTGCGGCCCGCGCGTTCGGACCGTCCGGTCCGGTCCGCGCGTCGGGGCTCCGCCGACAGCCCACCACGAGCCGTCGGACCGGCCCGATCGGCCCGCTCGACGCCCTTGTCGGGGTCCTGGTCGAGGAGGTCGGATCGGTCCCAGACGCCGGTGTCGTCGAACCGTTGCCAGCGGGCGGCGTCCGCAGAGCGGTCAGAACCGGCCGTACGCCGCCGCCGGCCACCGCTGCTGGTGGTGGCGGCGTCGGAGCCGGTGCTCCACCGGCTCGTGCCGGTCGCTTCGCCCCGACCGTCGACGGGTGTGTCGCCCGCCCAGTCCCGACTCCGGCGATCGGAGCGCTGCCGGGTGCCCCCCGCCGGGGAACCGCCGGTACGGGTGTCGTCCGTGCCCGCCCCGCCGTCGGTCCAGGTGCCGGCGGTCGACTCTCCATCCTCGGAACGGCTGCGTCGCCGAGGGGCGTACCCGTCGCTGATTCGGCGGTCGGAGCGGCCGCCACCGGCCCGTTCGTCGGTGTCGTCCGCGTGCCGGCCCGAGCGGCCCGCCGGCCGGTCGTCCGGCTCGGCCCTGCGCCGTCCACCGCCCGACGGCTCGGTGCCCTGCCAACCGGTCGGGGCGGTCCAGTAGTCCGTCGCCGAGGTGTCCGTGCCGGAGTCGGCCGTACGCGACCCACTGCCGCCGCGCCCGGCGGTGCCGCCGACGTCGGCCCAGGGGCGATCGGGCTCTGGATCGGCCGGATACCGCGCGACGTCGTCCCGAGCCCCGGCCGCGGATTCCAACGCCCAACTCGGGGTGTACCGCTCCGGGTCACTGCGGTGCGCGCCGCGACGGCGGCTGGTGGGCTCGTAACCCTCGCCGGTGTGCGAGTAGGGGTCACCGGGGCGTGGATCGCCATCATCGACCCAGGCGTCGGCTGGTCGCCGCGCGGGGCGGGTGAGGTCACCGCGCCCCCAGTCCCGATAGTCCACGGTCGGAGCGTGACCTTTCTGAGATCGAATGGCAATCGACCGTCCAGACGGATCTGTCGATGTCGGCATAATCCTGCCAGCTCGGACGGATCTTCTGGGTTTTTCTTTCCTCCACACCGTGGGGACGGAGTACGCCCATGTCACGACTGGTACAGGCTACCTTCCCCAGCCGTTATGCACAGCCTGTGCACAGGGCTGCACACACCCTGGCGCCCGCTGTCCACAGGTTGTCCCGAGGCTCGTCCACCGCCGCGTTTGAGGTCCTGACCTCGACTTTCGTATGGTTACCTGGCGGAACCCCACCCCTGACGCGATGTTCCCCGGCCGTGCCGGTAGGTAGGCCCGAACCGAAAACAGGTAGGCGCGAACCCGAAAATTTGTCGTACCTCGGCGGTATCGCTCAGACACAGCCGATCCAGCGGAGGGGGAGTCGGTGTCGGTCAGCGATGACATACGCGCGGAGGCCAGGGCGGCCGGACCACCCTCGGGACCACCGGCCCAGCGCGACGGTCAGTTCGACAAGACCCCGCCCCAGGACATCGCGGCCGAACAGTGCGTGCTCGGCGGGATGCTGCTGTCCAAGGACGCCATCGCCGACGTGGTCGAGATCCTCAAGACCGGTGACTTCTACCGGCCGGTACACGGCACGATCTTCGACATCATCCTCGACCTGTACGGGCGGGGAGAGCCGGCCGACTCGATCACCGTGGCCGCAGCGCTCGCCGACTCCGGGGACCTGGCCCGGATCGGTGGCGCGCCGTACCTGCACACGCTCATCGCCAGCGTGCCGACCGCCGCGAACGCCGGCTACTACGCCCGGATCGTCGGCGAGCGCGCGGTGCTGCGCCGCCTGGTCGAGGCCGGCACCCGCATCGTCCAGCTTGGCTACGGCTCGGCCGCGGGCGGCGGGCGCGACGTCGACGACGTGGTCGACCTGGCCCAGCAGGCCATCTACGACGTCACCGAGAAGCGGGTCAGCGAGGACTTCGCGGTCCTCGCCGACATGCTGCAACCCACGCTCGACGAGATCGAGGCGGTCGGTGCCTCCGGCGGGATGATGACCGGCGTACCGACCGGCTTCAGCGACCTGGACCGCCTGCTGAACGGGCTGCATCCGGGCCAGTTGATCATTGTTGCCGGTCGGCCCGGTCTAGGGAAGGCGCTGGCGCTCGACACGCCGCTGCCGACCCCCGATGGGTGGACGACGATGGAAGCCGTGCGCCAGGGCGATCAGCTGTTGGGTGCCGACGGCCGTCCAACCGTTGTCACGGCGGTTTTCGAGGTGATGCACGACCGGCCGTGCTACGAGGTCGAGTTCTCCGACGGGTCGGTCATCGTCGCGGACGCTGAGCACCTGTGGAAAACAACAACCAGGGCAAGCCGCCGAGGCGGCAGTACCCGCCGGCAGATCGGCTGGTCTGGCAATGCCCTCACCGGGTTGCGGCGCGCCCACCAGGAGCACGCGACAGCGCCGGATACGGAAGTCTCTATCCAGGAAGCGCTTGCTATGGTCGGCCCGGAGTTCAAGAGCACCCTTCAACGCGTGGTGCGCGGCCTGCCGGTCCAGTCGGTCCGATCAACTGCCGGGACGGGGCGACGAGGCCGTCCTGCTCAAACCTACTCCGCCCAGGTGTTGTATTCGGGCTTGCTGGATCGCGGCGAGGGTTGGAGCGAGACGCTGGACCGGGCGGCACAGCAGAGCGTGGTTACGACCGAGCAAATCGCTGCCACCCTGCGAACCGACACTGCTGATCGGCGTCTCAACCACGCGGTTGAAAACTGCGCCCCGCTCGCACTTCCGGAACAAGAACTACTCGTGCCTCCGTACGTGTTGGGGGTGTGGCTGGGGGACGGTCATAGTGCTGGCGATCGTTTCACCAGTGCCGACCCCGAGATAGCGACCTACATCGAGGAAGCCGGCCTTCTCGTCCGCCAAACCGGCCCGATGCTCTACGCGATCAGCCGGCGGTGCGAGGACTGTCACCGTACGTTCGGGTCTTTCGGGGGGATGCTGAAGTCGATCGGGGTGCTCAACAACAAGCACATTCCCCAGAGTTACCTCCGGGCATCCGAGGCCCAGCGTCGAGCACTCCTGGCGGGGCTGCTCGACACGGACGGCACGGTCGCCCCCAGCGGGAACCTCCAGTACACGTCGACTTCTCGGCGCCTGGCTTACAACGTTCGAGAACTGGTCGTCACCCTCGGGTACCGGTGCAGCGTGACCGAAAAGAAGGTACGGGAACGCGGGCCCGAGTCGTCGACGGCGTACACGTTGAACTTCTCTACCAACGACGTCGTGTTTCGACTGCGACGGAAGCAGGAAGCGCACCGAACTCGGCGCAGAACCGATTCAGAGGTCCGCAGCGGCTCCCGGTTCATCGTTGCCGTGCGTGCGGTTCCCAGCGTGCCGGTCCGCTGCGTCACCGTCGACAACGAGGACCACCTGTACCTCGCTGGCGAGACGATGGTTCCGACTCACAACAGCACCGCATCTATGGACTTTGCCCGAAATGCTGCGATTCGGGCTAATCAGGCGGCGGCCATCTTCTCGCTCGAAATGAGCAAGGTCGAGATCGTCATGCGGTTGCTCTCGGCCGAGGCCCGGGTCCCGCTGCATGTCCTGCGCAGTGGGCAGCTCTCCGACGACGACTGGACCAAGCTCGCCCGGTGCATGGGCGAGATCAGCGAGGCCCCGCTCTTCGTGGACGACACGCCCAACATGAACCTGATGGAGATCCGGGCAAAGGCTCGCCGACTCAAGCAGCGGCACGATCTGAAGATGATCGTGGTCGACTATCTCCAGCTGATGAGCTCGCCAAAGAAGACGGAGAGCCGCCAGCAGGAGGTCGCCGAGCTGTCCCGAGGACTGAAGCTGCTGGCCAAGGAGGTCGAGTGCCCGGTCATCGCGGTCAGTCAGCTGAACCGTGGACCGGAGCAGCGTACGGACAAGCGACCCCAACTGTCTGATTTGCGTGAGTCTGGGTCAATTGAGCAAGATGCTGACGTTGTCATCCTGCTGCACCGCGACGACTACTACGACAAGGAGTCCCCGCGCGCGGGCGAGGCCGACTTCATCGTCGCAAAACACAGAAACGGCCCAACAGACACCGTGACCGTCGCCGCACAACTCCACCTGTCACGGTTCGTAGACATGGCCATCGTCTAACCCAACCCCCCGAACGCCACCCCTCGCACCCCTCGCACCCCCCGGCACCCCCCACACGCCGTCGATCTAGGGCAAATACGTGCTAGTGGATCTCTATCCACCACCATTTGCCCTAGATCGCGGAGGAAGTAGGGACGGGGGGAGGGGGTGGCGGCCGGGAGGGGGGCGTCCCGGGCCCGGCCGACACCTTGTTTTTTTGCTGGGCGAGTTGGTGGTGGTTAGTCGAAGAGCTCGTTCAGGAAGCTCTTACGCTTCTTGTTCCGGTAGTGCCCGTGGTAGCCCTGGTGCTGTCCCTGGTGCTGTCCGTACGCCGGAGCCGGCGGGTAGCCGTGGGTGACCGGCGGCGGCGGGGCGTGGCCCGGGGCGGGATAACCGGGCTGGTGCTGTCCCGGGGCGGGCGGGGGCGGCGGGTAACCGGCGCCGGGCGGAGGCGGCGGCGGTGCGTAACCGCCGGCCGGCGCGGCGGAAGGCTGGCGCGGTGCGCCACCCTGCTGGTTCCAATTCGACTCGGCCTCGAAAAGCTTCTCCAGCTCGCCGCGGTCAAGGAAAATTCCACGGCATTCGCTGCACTGGTCTACGGTGACGCCGCTGCGCTCGTACTGGCGCATGTCGCCCTGGCACTTCGGACATGTCAGATGCATCACTCGAAGGTACCGGGTCAAGTCACCATCACCCACCGAGCGCGGCCGTGACTTCGTCGTCGGACACCTCACGGAAGTCTTCGTAGAAGCGGCTGACCGCGCCGAACTGCTCCGGTCGGTGCGGGCAGACGACCTGGTCGGCCTCGGTGGCGAGGGCCGCGTACGCCTCCGGCGAGCCCACCGGCACGGCCACCACCACCCGCTGCGCGCCCAGCCGACGGGCCACCGCCACCGAGGCCCGTGCGGTGGCGCCGGTGGCGAGCCCGTCGTCCACGATCACGGCGGTACGGCCATCGAGCGACAGCGGTGGTCGACCGGCCCGATAGAGCTGCTCCCGGCGTTCCAGCTCGGCCGCCTCCCGGCGGACGACCTCCGCTATCCGCTCGGGGTCGAGCCGGTCCGCCAACTCCGGATTGAGCACCCGGACACCGCCCGGACCGAGCGCGCCGAACGCCACCTCGGGGGCCTGGGGCAGGCCGAGCTTGCGTACGACGAGCACGTCCAGTGGCGCGCCGAGCCGTTCGGCCACCACGGCGGCGACCGGGACACCGCCCCGGACCAGGCCGAGCACGCTGGTGTCCGGCCGCCCGGCGAGGTCGGCCAACTGATCCGCGAGTGCCCGGCCCGCGTCGACCCGGTCCCGGTAGAAGGTCATGCCTCAGGTGTACGCCTCGTCGGCGTAGCCCGCCGGCTTCTCCGCCAGACTCAGAGCGTCTGGCCGAGCCACCAGCCGAGTGCGGCCGCGCCGAGTCCGGCGATCAGCGTCGCGGCGACGTAGAGCAGCGCCCGCAGCCGCCCGTACGTCGTCTCGCCGGCCAGCCGCACGGTCTCGTAGCTGAAGGTGGAGTACGTGGTCAGCGCGCCACAGAAGCCGGTTCCGACGAGTACGCCGACCCAGCCGGGCAGGGCGCTGCCGAGCCCGGCGAGCAGCCCGAGCACCAGCGAGCCGGCCACGTTCACGGTCAGGGTGCCCCAGGGCAGGGTCCGGTCGAGCCGGCGGGTGGCGATCCGGTCGACCAGGAACCGGCAGGCCGCCCCGATTGCCCCGCCGGCCAGCACGAGCAGCAGGTTCGTCACGTCGGCCGGTCGGAGTCGAAGGCGCCGGGAACGATCCGCTCGACCAGCCGGCCGCCGAGCCAGGCGGCCGTCAGCGCGCCGGCCAGGGTGCCGAGCACGTACCCGCAGGCGAGCAGGGGGCGGTCGGTGGCGAGCAGTCCACGGGTCTCGACCGCGTACGTGGAGAAGGTGGTGTAGCCGCCGAGCAGACCGGTGCCGAGGAACGGGCGGATCAGCCGGTGCGGGGCGATCCGGCCGTTGACGAATCCCATCAGCAGGCCGAGCAGGAGACAGCCGGTCAGGTTGACGGCCAGGGTGGTCCACGGGAAATGGCCGGACGGGGTCGGCCAGAGCACGGCGACGCCGTACCGGGCCGCCGCGCCGAGGGCGCCGCCGACCGCCACCGTGGCGAGCACGTCCAGCGGCATTCGGTCACCGTCGACCGCTCCGGTCGGGTTCCTCATCGGGCGGTGGCGGCCGCCGGTGGGGTCCGGTCGGTGGCGGGGTCGGCTGCGGGTCGGCCGAGCCACAGGGCGGGCGCCCAGGTCAGGAACACGATCGGGTAGAGCAGGTAGCCGAAGCGGGTCGAGGGCATCAGCACGATCGCGGCGAGCAGTCCGTACCCGCAGATCAGGGTGGCCGATCCGGCGGTTTGCGGGGGGCGGCGGACGAGTCGTACGGCGATCAGCAGCCCGGCCCCGACGAGCAGCGCGGCGGCGATCACCCGGCCGGCGGGCAACGCCGCCGCGATCAGGTAACCGGGGAACGGCGACTGGGCCGGGCTGGTCACCACACCGTGGCCGAGCGGGAATCGCAGCACGTTCTCCACCAGCGCCGACGAGTCGACGAGCTGGACCGGGATCAGCGCGGCGACGGGCAGGCCGATCGCGCCGGCGGCCAGTCGGGCGGCGGTCCGCCAACCCCGGGTCGCGGCGTAGCCGATCAGCACCAGGGCGACCGGCCAGGCGAAGAGCTTCAGCGCTCCGGCGAGCCCGATCGCCACCCCGGCGGCACCGAACCGGTGCTTCGCGCCGAGGGCCAGGGCGAGCAGGCAGAGGGCCAGGACCGGCAGGTCGTCTCCGCCGGTGGCCAGGGTCAGCGCGCAGACCGGCAGCACGGTGGCGAACTGCACCGCCCGTACCAGGGCATGGTCGCGGGCGTCGGCCCGGTCGGACCGGTCCGGTCGCGCGGCGGTCCGGGCCAGGGCTTTTCCGGTACGCCGCAGCGTCGTCACCGCGACGCCCAGCGCGACGGCGGTGACCAGGGCGAACCAGATCCGGGCGTCGGTCCACCAGGCGTCTGCGGCGATCGCCCTCGGCAGCCCGAACAGGGCCATGCCCGGCTGGTACGGGGTGTAGCCGGACAGTTGCTCGCCGGCCGGCAACGCCCTGATCGCGTCCGGTCCGAGGTATGGCGTTCCGTGGTCGAGCAGGCGGATGCCGGCGTGCTCGATCACGGCCACCTCCTCCTGTGCCCGGTCGGCGTGTCCACCGGCCCGTTCGACGGACTGCCACACCATCGGTAACAGTGCGGTGGTCGCCCAGGTCACTGCGGTGAGCGTGGCGCGGGCGGCGGTGCCGGTCAGCCGGGTCACGCCCCGGCGGCGGGCGAGGAACTGGCCGGTGGCGGCGAGCACGGCCAGCAGGTAGCCGGCGGTGGCCACGGTTCCCCAGGCGCGGTGCGGCAGCAGGGTGGAGGTGGCCGCGGTGACGGCGGCGAAGACGGTCGAGGCGCCGTAGAACCACAGGTCTCCGGCGAGCCCACCGGCGGCACCGTCCATCCGGCTCCACAGCCGGTGGGCGCGGCCGCGCGGGTCCGGGGAGATCACGCCGGCAAGTGTGGCAGACGGTCGGTCTGTCGGATGCCGGTGCGCCGTCCGGGGGACAGCCGGATCACCGCGCCCTCGTCGTGCAGCGGCGGGGCGAGGGCGCCCGGCCGGCCGTCGGCGCCCCGGCGCAGCGCGGCGAGCATCCGGGTGGCCGGCATCGGGCGGGCGAACAGGTGGCCCTGTCCGGCGGTGCAGCCCAGTTCCCAGAGCGCCAGCCGCTGCGGTTCGCTCTCCACACCCTCGGCGATGACCTGGAGGTCGAGGCTGCGGCCCAGGTCGACGGTTGATCGGATCACCGCCACCGCCTCGGCCGAGGTCTCCATCGCCATCACGAAGGTCCGGTCGATCTTCAGTTCGTGCACCGGGATCCGGGACAGCACCGACAGCGAGGAGTAGCCGGTGCCGAAGTCGTCGAGGGCGAGCCGGACGCCGGCGTCGCGTAGTTGCCCGAGCACCCGGTCGACGATCTCAAGCTGGCTGAGGGTGAGGTTCTCGGTGAGTTCCAGGACCAGGCGTTCGGGTGGCAGGTCGTGGGCGTGCAGCCGGGCCAGTACGACCTCGGGGAAGCTGGCGTCGAGCAGGCTGCGTGGGGACACGTTCACCGCCACCGGCAGGTCGAACCCGGCCGCGTGCCAGTCGCGGGCGGCGACGATGGACTGGTCGAGTACGGCGGCGGCGAACGCCGGCAGCAGGCCGGAGCGTTCGACAGCGTCCAGGAACCGCAGCGGGTCGATCGTGCCGTGGGTCGGGTGCTGCCAGCGGGCCAGTGCCTCCGCGGCCACCACCACGCCGGTGCCGAGGTCGACGATCGGCTGGAACTCGACGGTGAACTCCCGCTCGGCGACCGCGCGGGACAGCTCCCCGCTGAGGGTGAGCCGTCCGAGGTCGGCGGTGTCCCGGCTCGGTACGTAGTTCGCGAGCCGCTGGCCGCTCCGTTTTGCCTGGTACATCGCGACGTCGGCGCGGCGCAGTAGTTCGGACATGCCGCCGGTGTTGGGCGCGACGGCGATCCCGCCGCTGGCCTCGACGCTGATCCGCATGCCGTCGAGCTCGATCGGTTCGTGGAGTACGGCCAGCAGCTTCTCGGCCCGGTGGGTGGCGACCGCCGGGGCGGGGAGGCCGGCGATCAGTACGGCGAACTCGTCGCCGCCGAGCCGGGCGACCAGGTCCTCGGGGCCGGCGGCGGCGCTGAGCCGCTCGGCGACCTCGATCAGCACCCGGTCGCCGGACGGGTGGCCGAGGGTGTCGTTGACCTCCTTGAAGTGGTTCAGGTCGATCAGCAGTACGGCGGCGACCCCGTCGGCGTGCCGCAGGTTCAGTTGCTCGGTGCCGCGCTCCAGCAGGTGGCGCCGGTTGGCCAGGCCGGTGAGTACGTCGTGCGAAGCCGCGTGCGCGTGTTCGTCGGCGACCCGGGTCAGTTCGGCGTACGCCGAGGCGTTGCGGATGGCGGTGCAGAGCGCGGAGGCGAACGTACGCAGCGTGTACCGCTCGCGTTCGGAGAACTGGACCGGGCCGGGGAACCAGAGCCGGAGCAGCCCGATCTCGATGCCGTCGTGGCCCTGGAGCGGGGTGGTGATGGTGGTGCCGCTGCCGGGTAGCGGCTCGCCGCCGGTGCCGTCGGAGGTGATCGTGGCGCTGTCGCCCCGGATGGTTCGCCCGCCGTCGTGGCGTACGACCTCGACCTCGTCGGCGGCGAAGAGTTCGGCGGCGCTGTGCACGGCGGTCCGGAGCACCTGTCCGAGGTCGACGTCGTTGAGCGCGTCGGTGGCTCGGGCGAGCTGCTGCCAGGCGTGTCGTTCGGCCCGGCTGCGCAGTCGGGACGAGTACGCCAGGTGCAGGCTCAGCACCAGGGGCGGGACGATGAGCAGCAGGTTTATGTCGACCTGGAGGATCAGCAGGATGGCCAGGATCACCAGGAAGTGGGCGATGCCGCTGGCCAGCCGCAGGTCCAGGTGACCGGAGAAGAGGCTGCGTACGCTGACCCGGCTGGCGAGTGCGACGACCGGCAGGACGAGTAGTTCGTCGAGCACCACGACCGCGAGGTACGCGGCGGCGAGCGGCAGGATCAGTTCGGTGAGTGGCCGGTCGGTGGGACCGGATGCCCCGAATTGCATGAGGACCAGCCCGGCCGCGGACGCGAGCAGCATGTCCTTGGCGACGCCGAAGGTGAGTTTCAGCGGCGCGAGTCGGACGATCACCCGGGCGATGGCGACACCGAGCCCGGTGCAGAGGATGACCCAGGGGGTCGGCGCGGTCGCGAGTCCGGTGAGGAAGGCGACCTCGGTCCAGGAGATGCCGTGCGCGGTGGAGCGGATGCGGATCTGGACGCTGACCGTCGCGCCGACGACGACCAGGAAGGTCAGTTTGGCGGCGGTGGACAGTTCCGCGAATGACGGGAGTCCGTGGGTCGAGATATCGCCAATGCTGATCACTGCGGCTATGCCCGCACAAACGACGACGAGACCGACAAGCAGCACCAGCCGCCGATCGGTCCCAGTGTCGTCCTGATCAGTCCGAGTCATACCAGTCCTTTGTCGCCACTCGGTATTTCTCTCGTGACGGTATGTCTCGCCAGCCTACGACTCGTAGTGGTTGTCGGATACCTCTTGCTCAGGTCCAGTCGAGGGTGCGCATGGGGCCCGTCCTTCCGTGTATCCGTGAAGGCGGGAGGGGGTCCCGCGCTTCGCTCGTCCGTGTTCGACGGGAGAAGCGTATGGGCTGGCGTGACAAATATATACCGTTAGGTGTCGATATGCGCAGTATTCGCTAATCCTCACCTAGTTTGCTACTTTGCGTCCCGATATGGAGACTGAATGCTTATGCGTCCGTCTGAACGGCGTCATATTTCCCATTTGTGGATTGGGGTCGGAGAATCGTGAGTCCACGCCCCCCGTTGACAGCCGGCGCCGCTCGGGCCCAAGGCCCTATTCGCCTGCCACGTCGCTGTGGCCAGGTCGATCGGGTCGGTCCGATCGGCATCGAGCCGCCCCCGGCCAGCCGCCGTACCGCCCCCAGACATCCCCGCTCGGGTGTCATCGGCGGATGTTCTCTCGATTCGCCGGACTAGTCAATTCCCGAAATGCACCTCCGGGTCGGGTTCTCGCGAACCGACGGCGACGGTCGATAGGCTCGCGGACGTGACCACCTCGGACCGTCTTACCCACGTCGACCGGGCCGGCGCGGCCCGCATGGTCGACGTGTCCGGCAAACCGGTGACCGGCCGCCGGGCCGTCGCCGCCGGTCGGCTCCAGACCACCGACGAGGTGGTCCGGCTGCTACGCGAGGACGGCCTGCCCAAGGGCGACGCCCTGGCGGTCGGCCGGCTGGCCGGCATCATGGGCGCCAAACGGACCCCGGACCTGATCCCGCTCTGCCACCCGATCGCGCTGCACGGGGTCACCGTCGAGCTGAACCCGGACGGCTCGACCGTGGAGATCACCGCGACCGTACGGACCGCCGACCGGACCGGGGTGGAGATGGAGGCGCTGACCGCGGTCGCCACCGCCGGCCTCGCCCTGATCGACATGGTCAAGGCCGTCGACCCCGCCGCCTCCCTCGAACACGTACGGGTGCTGCGCAAAGAGGGCGGCAAGACCGGAGACTGGGACCGGCCGGCGGACCGCCCGTGATCCGGGCCAGGGTCGTCGTCGCGTCCAACCGGGCCGCCGCCGGGGTGTACGCCGACACCAGCGGCCCCCGCCTCGTCGCCGGCCTGCGAGAACTCGGCTGTCAGGTCGACGATCCGGTGGTCGTGCCCGACGGTGAGCCGGTCGGCGCGGCGCTGCGCCAGGCGCTCGCCGACGGGATCGACGTCGTGCTCACCAGCGGCGGCACCGGGGTCACCCCGACCGACCGGACGCCCGAGGTGACCCGGCCGGTGCTCGACTACGAGATCCCCGGCATCGCCGAGGCGATCCGCGCGCACAGCCGGGCGGCCGTACCGACCGCCGTCCTTTCCCGGGGACTCGCCGGGGTGGCCGGCCGGATGCTCGTGGTCAACCTGCCCGGATCCACCGGCGGCGCCAAGGACGGGCTCGCCGTACTCGGTCCGATCCTCGCCCACACCGTGGACCAGCTACGCGGCGGCGATCACCCACAGCCGGCCTGAGCCCGGACCGGCCCGCAGCCCCGACCGGGACCAACCGGCGGTGCACGACGATAGGCTCGATCGGTGGATGGAAGTTTCAGCCGGTCGAGGCCGGCCCGATGAGCGTCGAACCCGCCGTCGCCACGGACCGGGGCGCCGGAGCGCCGCCGGTCGACTGGGCGCAGGCGCGGGCCCTCGTCTACGCGACCGGCCGGGCGGACACCCCGGCACCGGTCGACGTCCCGCTGGCCGACGCCGACGGGCTCACCCTGGCCGAACCCCTGCGCACCCTGACCGACCTGCCCGCGTTCCCGACCTCCAGCGTGGATGGGTGGGCGGTCCGGGGCGACGGACCGTGGCGGGTGGTCGGGCGGGTACTGGCCGGCGGTACGCCACCGCCGCTGACCGACGACGGCACCGGCGTGGAGATCGCCACCGGGGCCATGCTGCCGGCCGGCGCGGACGAGGTGCTGCGGATTGAGGAGTCGACCCGTACCGCCGACGGGCGGGTGGCGGGCACGCCGCGAAGCACGCCGGAGTGGCGGGTTCCGGGCGAGGAGGCGTACGCCGGAGAGGAACTGCTGCCGGCCGGCACCCCGGTCGGGCCGGGCGTGATCGGGCTGGCCGCCTCCTGCGGCTACGACCGGCTCCGGGTGTTTCCCGCGCCCCGGGCCGCCCTGCTGGTCTTCGGCGACGAACTGCTCACCGCCGGCCCGCCCCAGGCCGGCCGGGTACGCGACGCACTCGGCCCGGCCGTACCGGCCTGGCTGCGGCGGTACGGCGCCACGGTCACCCCGGACGACGTGATCGGGCCGGTCGAGGACACCCTGCCGGCGCACGTGACCGCGCTGCGCCGGGCGCTGGCCCGCGCCGACCTGGTCTGCACCACCGGCGGGACCATGCACGGGCCGGTCGACCACCTGCACCCGGCGCTGGCCCAACTCGACGCCGACTACGTGGTCAACACCGTGGCGGTCCGCCCCGGCTTCCCGATGCTGCTGGCCCGGATCACCGGCCCGGACGGGCGCAACCGGTACGTCGCCGGGCTGCCCGGCAACCCGCAGTCCGCCATCGTCGCCCTGGTCTCGCTGGTCGCGCCGCTGCTGGCGGCCCTACAGGGCCGACCGGCACCGCTGCTGCCGTACGTCACGCTGGCCGAACCGGTCGCCGGTCGGGGCGACTACACCCACCTGGCCCTGGTCCGGGTCGACCCGGTGCTCGGCACCGCCGCCCCGGTCCGGCACGTCGGATCGGCGATGCTGCGCGGGCTGGCCCGGGCCGACGGCTTCGCGGTCATCGAACCGGGCAGCACCGGCGAGGCGGGGGCGCGGGTTCCGGTTGTACCGTTGCCGTTGCTGCCCGGAGTGAGACCATGACCACCGGCCCGCCGGCCGGGGACGGAAGGTGGGTTTCGTGAGCGCACCGACTGCCGGAGGCGTCACCGAGGTGGCGGTCACCACCGAACCGCTCGACCCGGCCGCGCACGAGGCCGCGGTCGCCGACCCGCGGTCCGGTGCGGTCGTCTGCTTCCAGGGCGTGGTCCGCGACCACGATCAAGGCCGCGCGGTCACCCGGCTGGAGTACGAGGGCCACCCGAGCGCCGTTGACGTGCTCCGGAAGGTGGCCGCCGAGATCGCCGCCGACCCGGCCGTACACGCGGTTGCCGTGTCCCACCGGGTCGGACCGTTGGAGATCGGCGACGTGGCCCTGGTGGCGGCGGTGAGCACCGCGCACCGGGCGGCGGCGTTCGCGGCCTGCGCCCGGCTGGTCGACGAGGTCAAGGCGCAGTTGCCGGTCTGGAAGCGGCAGGTGTTCGCCGATGGCACCGAGGAGTGGGTCAACTGCCCCTGACCGGGGCAACACCTGGTCAGCGCTGACCGTGGTGCAGCGAGATGGGTTCCGGCCGGCGCCGTTCGGCGTAGAACGCCGGTTCCGCGCCGGGTCGCCAGGGCAGCGTCGCCACCAGCACGATCAGCGCCAGCGCGAGCGAGTTCTCCATCAGGGCGCCGAAGAACCCGTCCTGGTAGTGCGACACCTCGGGCAGCTTGTGCTCGTACGGCCAGATCGGCGAGATCAGGAACAGTAGGTAGAGGCCGACCGCGGCGACCGCGTGCCGCAGCCCGGTCAGGGTCGGGAACCAGATCGGCGAGCGCAGTCCGGCTACACCTATCGGGTTGGCCGCCGACGGCGGTGGGCCGATCCGGTGCAGCAGGCCGCGACTGGCTCGACGGCGGCGCAGGGCGGTGTCCGCGAGCACGATGATCGCCGGCACCACCCAGACGAGGTGATGCGACCAGGAGATCGGGCTGATCACGTTGGTCGTCAGCCCGACCAGGGTGAACGCGGTCAGCTCGTCACCGTCGGCGTGCGCGTTGCCCGCCCGGGACAGTCCGATCGCGAGGATGACCAGGGCGAACGAGAGCCAGAGCAGGCTCGGCGTCTCGATCGAGTCGTAGAGCCGGGCGAGCACCCCGGCCAGTGACTGGTTCGGCGTCATGTCGGCCGCGCCGACCCGCTCGGTCTCCCAGATCACGCCGGTGAAGTAGGTCATCGACTCGCGGCCGGCGATCGCGAAGCCTGCCAGCGCGACACCGATGATTGTGCCGATCGCGGTCATCGCGGCCCGCCACTGCCGGGTCAGCAGGAAGTACAGGATGAACAGGGCCGGGGTGAGCTTGACCGAGGTGGCCAGGCCGATGCCGACGCCGGCCCAGGCACCGCTGAAGAAGAACCGGCGCAGCGGCCGGTCCGTCCAGCCGGTACGGACGCTGCGCCGGGCCCGCCAGCGCAGGGCCACCAGGTCGGCCATGATGAGCGCGAAGAGGAGCAGGTTCACCTGGCCGAAGCCGAGCGTCTCCCGGACCGGCTCGATCGCCACCGCGAGCGGTACGGCGACACCGACGACGAACCACAGCGACCAGCCGAGCCGTTCGACGGTCGGTCGCAACAGGGCGGTCAGCACAACCGTGAGCGCACCGAGGCTGGCCAGTACGTTGAGCCAGCCGGCGGCGCCGACCGGGAACCAGGCCATCGGCAGCATGAGCAGGGCCGCGAACGGTGGGTAGGTGAAGCCGAGCGTGGTCATCGGCGCGATGAAGCCGTAGAGGTCGTTTCCGTTGGCCCACCACACGATCGCACCGTGGTAGATCTTCATGTCGAAGAAGTTGTACGGGCGTCCAAATGCGTCGATGGCGAGCCAGGCGGCGTACCAGCTCGCGACGATGATTCCGAGCTGGGCGACCGTTCGACGATCGATCCCACGTGTGACACGGCGGACTGGGGCAAGTCGGTCCAGCCGTCTCCCGACGGTCGCCGGCATGGTGTGGCCACCCCCCGTACCAATGTCGAACTTCCCGAAGTTCCCGCCCAGGTCCTGTTGGGAGCCTAGAACGGCGCACCACGTGAATGCCTCCTGCGTTACCCGACCGTGTCCGATCCCACACTAGTTCGCGACATTTCCACCGCGTTAACGCAGGGAGACTGTTTCACGTGTTTCGCCGTTTCCGCCGTACCGGAGGGGACACGCCCCGATATCGACGCAGCTCAACCAGCCGTCGTTTGACTCACCCCGGCAGCCGTCGTGCGGTGCGGGCGGACCTCGCCGCGATCCGGGTGCCCCGCCGGGCGTCACGCACAGTACGGCGTACCGACCGGCCGCTGTCGACGATCGCGTGTTCCGCCCGCCAACGCAAACCGGGGCGGCCCTCGGTGTCGACGGCGGCGAGCAGCAGACCACCGAACAGGCCGAGGTTCTTCAGCAGGTTGATGCGCTGCATCCGGCGCCGGGCCGGGTCGTCCTCGGCCCAGTACGCGTGCCCGGCCAGCGTGGTCGGCACCAGGGTGCCGGCGAGCACCGCGGCGGCCGTACGCGGAAAGTAACCGGTGGCGAGCATGAGGCCGCCGACGAGCTGGACGGTGCCGTTGATCCGGACCAGCGTCGTCGGGTCGGTCGGCAGTCGGGGATTGGCACGGGCCAGGAGTGGGGCGACCCGGTCCGTCACCCGCTCGGCCCGAGCCGCGTACGACTTGGGACTGGCGGCCGACTGTGCGCCGCTGACCACGAAGATGCCGCTCAGTAGGGTCCGGGCGACGGTACGTACGGGTCTCATGAGACCAGTCTTACCCGTTCGGCGCCCCGTTCACCCCCGCAACCGCCGGACTCACCGTACGCCGAACCCCTGACCGCCCGGCGCGGCCGGCACCCTTGATCGTCACCGCCGGCACCCGCCTTGATCAGGTATCTGGTCGGCGAATCGTGATGCGGGCGGGGTGTGGGTACCGGTAGCGTCGCCAGGCGTGACGACTGTACGGCTGCGACCGGAGGACACGGCCGACGCACCGGCGATCCGCCGGGTGGTGGCCGCCGCCTTCGCTGCCCCGGAGCGGCCGGTGCCGGCCGAGGTGCGGCTGGTCGAGGCGCTGCGGGACAGCGACGCGTGGCTGCCGGAGCTGTCCATGGTGGCCGAGGTCGATGGCGAGGTGGTCGGCTACGCGCTGCTCACCCGCGTGCTGGTGCAGCCCGGTGCGGTGCCGGCGCTGGCGCTGGGGCCGGTGGCGGTGCTGCCGAAGCGGCGCGGGGTGGGCTACGGCACCGACGTGGTGCAGGCGGCGCTCGCCGCCGCCACCGAGCTCGGTGAGCGGCTGGTGGTGGTGCTCGGCGATCCGGCGTACTACCGCCGGTTCGGGTTCGTGCCGGCGGCCCGGTACGACCTGACCAGCCCCTGGTCCGGGCTGGGCGCGCCGTGGCAGGCGCTGGTGCTGCCGCCGTCGGTCAGCGGTGACGGCGCGGTGCCGACCGGTGAGGTCAACTACCCGCTGCCCTGGTCCCGGGTCTGACCGCGCCGCGCCGACTCACGCCGGCCGGGCACGCCGACAGCGCCGACTCACGCCGGCTGGGTACGCAGGTAGCGCCCGAAGTGCGGCACGGTGAACGCGACCGTGCCCCGTTCACCCGAGTAGATCAGGCCCTTCTTGATCAGCGCGTCCCGGGCCGGGGACAGGCTCGCCGGTTTGCGGCCGAGCGCGCGGGCGATCTCGGCGGTCGGCACCGCCGCGTCCATGTCGTCGCGCTCCACGCCGCTCTCCTCGCCCGCTACCAGGGACAACGTGGCCATCGCCCGCATGTACTCGCGTTCGGCCGGGGTGGCCCGTTCGAACCGGGAGCCGAAGAAGCCGACCGCCAGTTCCGCCTCCGCCTCCGGGGCGGCGACCCGTACGTCGGCGGCGGTGACCGGGGAGCGGGGCGCGTGGTCCCAGGTCGCCTTCCCGTACGCTTGGACGAAGTAGGGGTAGCCGCCGGACTTCTCGTAGAGCAGGTCGAGCGCCTTCTGCTCGTACTCGACGTCCTCGCGCTCGGCCGGGGCGCACAGCGCCTGGTCGGCGGCGATCCGGTCGAGCCGGTCGATGCGCTGGTAGCGGAACAGTCGCTCGGAGTAGGACTTGGCCGCCGACAGCACGGCGGGCAGGTGCGGCAGCCCGGCGCCGACCACTATCAGCGGCGCGCCGAGCTGGGACAGCTCGTGGCAGGCGGCGCAGAGCGCGGAGACGTCCTCGGGGTTCACGTCCTGCATCTCGTCGATGAAGACCGCGATGCCGGTGCCGACGTCGGTGGCGACGCTGGCCGCGTCGGTGAGCAGTTCGACCAGGTCGATCTCGATGTCGCCGGAGTCGGCCCGGCCGCTGGCGGCGGGCACGTCGATGCCGGGCTGCCAGCGGTCGCGCAGCTTCGTGGCGGCGGCTCCGCGACCGCTGCCGCCGGCCGGTCCGCCACGCAGGGCAAAGGCTTTGAGTACGCCGAGGAAGCCGTCGATCCGGTCCGGCGCGCGGTGGTGCGGGGCGAGTTCGCGTACGGCCATGTGCAGGGCGGCGGCCACCGGTCGGCGCAGTGACTGGTCCGGTCGGGCCTCGATCTTGCCGGTGCCCCACAGTCGCCCGATCGCCTGTGAGCGCAGCGTGTTGAGCAGTACGGTCTTGCCGACCCCGCGCAGGCCGGTGAGCATCAGGCTGCGTTCCGGGCGGCCTCGGGCGACCCGTTCGAGCACGATGTCGAAGACGTCGAGTTCCCGCCCCCGGCCGGCGAGTTCGGGCGGGCGCTGGCCGGCGCCGGGGGCGTACGGGTTGCGGACCGGATCCACGCATTGCACCGTATCGGCACGTCTAGCCGGTGAGCTAGAAACAGGTAGATCCCGCTACGGCGTGTCGTCTCGTGAATAAACTAGGACTGTCTAGCAATTCCGCTAGACAGTCCTAGTTTCCACAATCGGCAGCGATTCCGGCCGGAGTCAGCGGGACTTCAGGCAGAGCACGAAGTCGAGCACGTCGAGTTCGCTGTTGAAGAAGTACCACTCGGTGTAGCCCTCGACCTGGGCGCACTTCGTCTTGGCGTCCTCCTCGCCACCGGTCGCCCCGTCGAACCGCCGCAGCACCTCGTACGTCTTCGGCGCGCACTGAGTGATCGCCAGCTTCGGCTTGCCGCTCGCGTCGCCCTCGTTCTTCACGCACTGGCCCTCCTTGACCAGTCGCGCGTCGGTCGACGACTCCGGTGCCGGGCTGCCCTGCTCCGGATCCGGTCCGGGCTCGGCCGGTGCCTGCCCGCTCGGGTCCGTGGCGGGAGTGGTCGCACCGGCGTTCGGCAGCGTGTCCGACCCGCCGCTGTCCCGGGTCACCCACCAGAACCCCGCCCCGCCGACCAGGACCACCAGCACCACCAGCGTGACCAGGACGGCGGTCATCCCCCGGTTGCCCTTCGGCGGCGGCACCGGCGCGGCCGTGGTCCACTCCGGATCCGGTCCCGGCGCCGGGTAACCCGGCGGATAGCCCTGCTCACGGTAACCCTGGTCGCGGTAACCCTGGTCGCCGTAGCCGGGGTAGCCGGTCGGCGAGCCGGGGCCGGCGGGCGGGACCGAAGCCGGCCCACCACCCCACTGCTCCTGACCGCCGCTCCACGGGTCGGCCGGCTGGGCGTACGGGTCACGCGGCTGCCGGTACGGCTCCTGCGGCGGCTGGGCGTACGGGTCGCGGGGCTGCCGGTACGGCTCCTGCGGGTACGCCGGACCCGCTGGCTGCCCGCCCTGCTGCCAGTACGGCTCGGCCGGCTGCTGCCGGTACGGGTCGTCCTGTGGCCGCCGGTACGGGTCGTCCGCCTGCTGCCCCGGCCACGGCTCCCGGCCCGGATACGGCTCCTGCCCCGGATACGGCTCCTGGCCCGGGTAGGGCCCCTGCTGGCCCGGGTGTGGCTGCCCCGGTCCCTGCTGGCCTCGCGGCCCCTGCTGCTGACCGGGCCATGGCTCCGGCTGCTGGCCGGGGTACGGCTGCTGGCCGGGGTACGGCCCGCCGGGCGGTCCGTAGTTAGACATGGACTGTCCTCCTGGCGCGAGAGAAAGAGGCTGGTCACCCGCGGGCGACGGCGATGCTCAGGCCACCGTAGCGTGACCCCCCGATCGGCTCACCTCCCCCAACCGCGCCAACTCGCCGAGTCGGTCGGCTTTGCCGGATCCGTACCATCCGAATCCGCCCCGACAGCGGAGAATGTCACCCCGGTCGACTCGGGGGTCGCCCGACCCGGCGATCGGGCGATAACATCCGGGCGCATGTTCGCCGCGCTCGCCGCCACCGCACTCGGGGCGGTGCTCGGGGCGAGCACACCGTGGCTGGTCCACCGACTCGCCGTCGAGTCCGGATCGCCGCCGAGGTCGGCCTGCGCCCGGTGCACCCGCACCTTCCCGCGCGGCCTCCCCGGCTGGGTACGCCCCGACGCGCGCTGCCCGGGCTGCGGCGCGCGTCTGGGTTCCCGTATCGGACTGCCCGCCGCCCTCGGCGCTGTCGTGTTCGGCCTGCTCACCGTGCGGATGGGCACCGACACCGGGGTCGATCCGGTGCTGCCCGCGCTGCTCGCGGTCGCCGCGGTCGGGCTGCCACTGGCGCTGATCGACCTGGCCTGCCTGCGGCTGCCCGACCCCCTGGTGGCACTCGGTGCGGTGGCCGCCCTGCTCGGGCTCGCCGCCGCCGCGTACCTGCTCGGCACCCCGCAGCCGCTGGTACGCGCCCTGCTCGGTGCGCTCGCCAGCGGCGTGGGTTACCTGCTGCTCGCCCTCCTGCCGGGGTCCCGGCTCGGCTTCGGCGACGTGAAGCTGGCCGCCGTACTCGGCCTGCCGCTGGGCTGGTTGGGCTGGCCGGTGTTGCTGCTCGGGCTCGCGCTGCCGCACCTGATCAACGGCACCGTGGCGCTGGTTCTGCTGCTGAGCCGCCGCGCCGACCGGAACACCGCCCTGCCCTTCGGCCCCGCCCTGCTCACCGGCGCTCTGCTGGCGATCCTGCTCCGAGCGTGACAGAGGAACCCAGAGCGGAAGTTCTCAGAGCAGGCGGAGCTGGCGGTCCTTCGGGCGGCGCGGCTCGGTGTCGCCGAAGCGCTCGAACAGGCCGGGGTCGATCGCGCCCAGGAACGGCGTCGGCACGATGTCCCGCTCCTGACCGTGGCGTACCCGCCGGGCGGTGTGGCTGACGTAGAGCCGGTCCTGGGCACGGGTGAGCCCGACGAAGAACAGCCGGCGTTCCTCGGCCACGTCGTCGTCGGTCGGTGGGCGACCGGGGAAACGCAGCGGCAGCAGCCCGTCCTCGCAGCCGACCAGGAACACCACCGGGAACTCCAGGCCCTTGGCGGCGTGCAGGGTCAACAGGGTGACCGCCTCGGCGCGCGGATCGAGCGCGTCCACCTCGGCGCCGGTGGCGAGCTGGGCCAGGAACAGCGGCAGGTCGTCGCCGCAGCGCTGGGCCAGCGGGGTGAGCAGGTCGACCGCGTTGCGGATCTCCTCCGGGCCGACCCCGCCGGGCGTGTCGAGGGTCGGCATGGCGAACCGTTCGGCGAGCACCTGACCGGCGAGACGCACCCGAGCCGCCAGTGAACCGCCGAGCCCGTCGGCGTGCCGCAGCTCGCGGGCGATCACCGCCACCCCGGGCCGGTCCCGCAGCCGGTTGTGCGACCGCTTCTGCACCGGCACCCCGGCCCGGACCAGCGCGTCCACGATCGGTGCGGCCTGTGCGTCGGTGCGGTAGAGGACCGCGATGTCGGAGAACGAGACGGACGAGTTGCGACCGTCGATCCGGCCCGAGTCCAACGACCGGTGGGACAGGCCACCGACCAGGTCGTCGACGGTGCGTACGACGAAGTTCGCCTCGTCCGCGACCGACGCGGCCGGATAGCGGCCGACCAGCGGTGCCTCCGGATCCAGCCGGGCCGGATCCAACCGGCGCCCCCGCACCAGCGACGTCGGCGCGATGGCCTGCACCGCAGCAGCCAGGATCGGCGCCGACGAGCGGTAGTTGCGGGTCAGCCGGACCAGCCGGGCGTCGACAAAATCCTCCGAGAACCGCAGGAAGTACGCCACGTCCGCGCCCCGGAACGAGTAGATCGCCTGGTCCGGGTCGCCGATCGCGCAGAGGTTGCCGTCCGGCGGGGCGAGCAGCCGGAGCAGCTCGTACTGGACCTCGTCGACGTCCTGGTACTCGTCCACGAAGATCCAGCGCCAGCGGTCACGGTAGTGCCGGACCAGCGCCGGATCGTCGCGCAGCAGCCGTACCGGCAGGGTCACCAGCTCGTCCAGGTCGACCAGGTCCTGGCCGCGCAGCAGCTTCACGTACGCCGAATCGTCCTCGCCGGCCTCGGCCCGCGCGGCGGTCCGCTCGGTGTCGTCGGCGATCCGGAAGTTCGTCGGCAGGCCGGCGGCGACCGGGTGCTCCCGCAGGATCGCCAGGCCGAGCGAGTGGAAGGTGGCCACGGTGATGTCCTCGGCCACCGGGCCGAGCAGCCCGTCGAGCCGGGCCTGCAACTCCTCCGCCGCCCGCCGGGTGAACGTGATCGCCAGGCAGTGCTCCGGGAAGACGTTCAGCTCCGCGCACAGGTACGCGATCCGGTGGGTCAGCGTACGGGTCTTGCCGGTGCCCGGACCGGCGACGATGAGCAGCGGTCCGCCCGGTGCCGACGCGGCCACCCGCTGCATCGCGTCGAGCCGGTCGAGCAGCCCGGTGCCGACCTCCTCCATCCCGGCGAGCATCGGCTCGAACGGTTCGTGCGGCGAGGGCGGCGGAGCGATCGGCGGGGCCGGGGCCGGCACGGGTCGGGCCGGTCGGCGCTTCGGTTCGGCGGCGGCCTTCGCGGCGGGTTTGGCCCGGGGCTTCGGCGCCGACTCCGCCGCCGGTCGCGGCCGGGGCACCGAAACGGGTACGTCGAACAGCGCCGCCGGTTCGCCGGCCGCACCCGGTCCGCGCAGTTCGTCCGGGGCGAAGAGGCTGATCACGCCGTACTCGCCGTCGAAGCCGGGGGTTCGGCGCACCTCGCCCCGGCGGAGCCGGCCGATCGCCTCGGCGATCCGTTCCCCACCGGCCTGCCGCAGGTCGTCCAGGGGTACGGCGGTGAGGATGTCCAGTTCGGCGCCGAGCGCGGCGACCAGGTTGTTGAGCTGCCCCTCGACGGTCTTCGACTTCGGGCCGACCCCGTTGATCTCGCCCAGGATCTCGGCGAGCTGGACCAGGTGACTCACCCGTGGCGCGCCGGCCGGTACGTGCCCCTCCGGCCGGTCGGCCAGGTCCTCGACCCGGCTCAGCACCCCGACGGTGAGCGGCTTGCCGCACTCCGGGCAGAGCCCGCCGGCCTGCCGGGTTCGCTCCGGCGCCCAGTTGACCCCGCAGAGCCGGTGGCCGTCCGCGTGGTACTTCCCCTCCTCGGGGAAGAACTCGATGGTCCCCGCCAGCCCGTCGCCCGTACGCAGCGCGGAGCGGATCGCGTAGTAGTCCACGTCGGTGGCGAAGACGGTGGCCTCGCGGGCCAGCGCCGGCGGCGAGTGCGCGTCCGAGTTCGAGACCAGGCGGTACCGGTCGAGGCTGGAGACCCGCCAGTTCATCTCCGGGTCGGAGGAGAGGCCGGTCTCCACCGCGAAGATGTGTTCGGCCAGGTCGGCGTAGCAGTCGGCGATCGCGTCGAAGCCGGACTTCGAGCCGAGCGCGGAGAACCACGGGGTCCAGATGTGCGCCGGCACCAGGTAACCGTCCGGGCTCGCCTCCAGCACGATCTCCAGCAGGTTGCGGGAGTCGAGCCCGAGGATCGGCCGCCCGTCGGAACCGATGTTGCCGATCCGACCCAGTACGGTGTTGAACCGCGCCACCGCGTCCAGGTCGGGCAGGTAGACCAGGTGGTGCACCTTGCGGGTCCGGTCGTCCCGCTTGTAGATCGTGGAGATCTCGACGCTGAGCTGGTAGCGCACCGGGTTGGCCTCGGCCACGCTGGACAGCCGGGGCGGCAACCGCCGGGCGATGTCCCGTTCCGCCTCCGGGCTGAGCCGGTAGAGCCCCGGCTCGGCCGGGCGCAGCGTCTCGCGCAGGTGGTCGTACCAGGCGGGGTGGGTGAAGTCGCCGGTGCCCAGCACGCTGATGCCCTTGCGCTTGGCCCACCAGCCGAGGTTCGGCAGGGTCAGGTCCCGGCTACAGGCGCGCGAGTATTTCGAGTGGATGTGCAGGTCCGCGACGAAGGAACCGGCGGTCGTGGCGGGGCCGCCGGAAGGTGCAGCGCTGAACGGAAGCACGCCGCATCCTGTCATGGGCCGGTCCGCCCGCGCGTGGCGCCACGCACAAGCGTGAGATCCGCGATGCGGCCCGGGAGCCGTACCGGGGCGGTGGTCCGGCGAAACCGGCGCAATGGTCCGGCCAAACCAGAGTGGTGGTCCGGCGAGCAGCGGTCGGGCCGGGGGCTCCCGCCGAGGTCAGAACGGCGGCGCCGGCTCGACGGTCCGGCCCTGCCGGCGGCGTACGAGTTGGACGGCGGACACCGCGGCCAGCACCCCGGCTGCGGTGATGGTCGCGACCAGTGCCGGCGGAAACAGCATCACCGGGATCAGCGCGCAGAGCGCCAGCGGTCCGATGACCAGGCTCAGGTTGAGTCGCCCGAACACCTCGTACTCGAAGCGCAGCCGCGCGGCCAGGAAGATGGCCGGCCCGCCCAGGGTGACGGCGACGAAGGCCAGGTGCGGGCTGCCGAACGGGTCGTCGATGGCCAGTTCGTTGGCGACCGCGGTGGCGAGCACACCGGCCACCAGGGCGTACTGGGTGTAGTTCGACGACTGGCCGAGCTCGCTCGGACGCCCGGCGCGGGCCATCGCGTCCGGCAGTGAGCGACCGGCTTCGAAGAAGTAGATGTGCCAGAGCAGCAGCGTGCTGCCGAGCGAGATCAGAAACGCGAGCGTACGGCCGAACGTGAGGTCGCCGTCGCTGTAGGTCAGCCCGGTGAAGAGGACCGACTCGCCGAGCGCCAGGATGTAGAACTGCTGGTACCGCTCGGCGAGGTGCTCACCGGCCAGCCGCCACCGCTCGTTGCGTTCCCGGCCGAGCCCCGGCACCGGCCACCCGAACCGGATGCCCAGGTAGTCGATCCCGATCCCGACCGCCCAGAAGAGCATCCGCAGCGCACCGGGCAGGAACGCGCCGACGATCCAGAACACCCCGGACGCCACCGCCCAGCACAGCATCCGGAGCGAGTTCTCCCGCCGTGGATGGTTGCCCAACGCGAGCACGATGATCAGCGGTCGACCGATCTGCGATGCCGCGTACGCCCCGGCGAACAGCAGACCCCGGTCCTCGAACGCCTTCGGCAGGCCCACCGCCATCAGCAGGCTGCCCAGGATCAGCGCCGAGATCGTGACGTGCAGCGACCCGGCCAGCCGGTTGAACCTGCTGGTGGTCCAGCAGGTGAAGGTCCAGACGTTCCACACCGCGACCGACAGCACCAGGGTTTCGCCGAAGGGAAGCCACTCGATCCGGCGACCCGAATCGATGCTTTCCAGGAGTTGCTGGGACACCCGGGTCAGCGCGAACGCGAACACCACGTCGAAGAGGAGTTCGATGAACGTGGCGCGTTCCGGCTCGTCGGGCTCGCGTACCAGGTCGGCGGCGCGGTCAGTCGCCATCACCCACCGGCCCGACCCCCGTACCCCAAGCTCTGCCCGCCCCCACGTGCAGACGAACGAGCGACGGCCGGTGCCGACGCGGGCCGGCGGGTCAGCCGGTCGGTCTCGCCCTCCCGGTCGGTCAGCCGCCCGCGAACGGCGGCAGTACGTCCACCGTGCCGCCGGCCGGCAGCGGTTGCCGGCGGTCGCGCTGCACCACGCCGTTCACCAGGAAACTGGCCACCTTGAGTACGCCGGCCAGCCGCTCGCCGTGCCGGATGCCCAGCGTGTCGGCCAGCGCGTCGAGGGTGAGCCCGCCGGGAGCGGACTCCTCGCTGACCCCGGCCGCCGCCCGCGCCGCCGCGAAGTAGCGGACCGTGATGGTGGGGGAGGTCTCGGGTGTGGTCATGGTCAGCCTCCGATCGCCGACATCGGGCGGGACGGTTGCAGGAACGTCGGGTCGTCGATGTCGTGGCCGGCCCGCTTGCCCCACATCGCCGTACGCCAGCGCCGAGCGATCTCCTCGTCGTCCGCCCCGCCCCGCAGCGCCTCGCGCAGGTCGGACTCCTCGCTGGCGAACAGGCAGGCCCGTACCTGGCCGTCGGCGGTGAGCCGGGTCCGGTCGCAGTCACCGCAGAACGGGCGGGTGACGCTGCCGATCACGCCGACCCGTGCCGGCCGCCCGTCGAGCCCGGTGAACCCGGCGACCAGCCAGGTCTCCGCCGGTGCGCCACCGCGCGCCACCGGGTCGGGGAGCAGGGTGAACTCGGCCCGCAGGGCGGCCAGGATCTCGTCGGCGGTGACCATCGAGGAGCGGTCCCAGCCGTGCTGGGCGTCCAACGGCATCTGTTCGATGAACCGCAGTTCGTAGCCGTGGTCGAGGGCGAAGCGGAGCAGCTCCGGTGCGTCCCGGTCGTTGACGCCGCGCATCAGCACCGAGTTGATTTTCACCGGGGTCAGTCCGGCGGTCGCCGCAGCGGCCAGCCCGGCCAGTACGTCGGCCAGCCGGTCGCGCCGGGTCAGCGTGGTGAACCGGTCGGCGTCGATGGTGTCCAGCGAGACGTTCACCCGGTCCAGCCCGGCCGCCCGCAGCGGGCCGGCGAGCCGTTCCAGCCCGATACCGTTGGTGGTCAGCGACAGCTTCGGTCGTGGGATCAGGCCGGCGGCGGCCGCGACGATGGCCGGCAGTCCGGGGCGGATCAGCGGCTCGCCGCCGGTGAACCGGACCTCGGTCACGCCCAGCAGTCGCACCGCGACCCGGACCAGTCGGTTGATCTCGGCGTCGGTCAGCAGCCGGCCCTTCGGCAGCCAGGGCAGCCCTTCCTCCGGCATGCAGTAGGTGCAGCGCAGGTTGCATTTGTCGGTCAGGGAGACACGAAGGTCGGTGGCGACCCGCTGGTACCGGTCAACGAGGGTGCCGAGCGGCGGCCGTACGGACACGGTCGCCGGCCCGGTGACGGTCGATTGGATAACCGGGATGCCCATCGTTCGAAGGTATACCGTCAACCATGTAGTGCGGAGCCAGCCGCCGCGCTTACCGCCGTACGGTAGGCGGCGCCGAAAAGCGCCGTGTGCACCAGCAACAGGTGCAGTTGGTGCACCGGCACCCGCTCGCGCCAACCATCGGCCAACGGCCAGATCTCCTGGTAACCGTCGAGGATCCGGGGCAGTTCGGCGGCACCGCCGAAGAGCGCGAGCTGGGCCAGGTCGGTTTCCCGGTGCCCACCGTGGGCGGCCGGGTCGACCAGCCAGCCCCGCCCGTCCGCTCCCCAGAGCAGGTTGCCCGGCCACAGGTCACCGTGGATGCGGGCGGGTGGTTCGGCTCCGCCGTACCCGTCGATGTTTTTCATCACCCGCTCGACCAGCGCGACCTCCGCCGACCCCAGGGCGCCGTTGTCGACCGACAGCCGCAGGTACGGTCCGAGCCGGTGCTCGGCGAACCACGCCGGCCACGGCCCGGTCGACGGGGTGTTCGACTGCGGCAGCGCGCCGATGAAACCGGCCCGGTCGGCACCGAACGCGGGTGCCCCGGCCCGGTGCAGCGCGGCCAGCTCCCGGCCGAACCGGGTGGCCGCCGCCGGGGTCGGCGGACCGGGCTCGACCCATTCCAGCGCGAGCAGCTCCGGCAGCTCCGCGATCACCTCCGGCACCGGCACCGCGCCGGCCGCCCGCAACCAGCGCAGCCCCGCCGCCTCGGCGGCGAAGAACCCATCGGGTACGGGTGTCGCACCGCCCTCGGGCCAGCTCTTGGCGAACACCGAGTTACCGTCGTCCAGGGTGAGCCGACGGGCGTCGCAGATGTCGCCACCGGCGACCGGCGTCTCCCTGATCCGCTGGTGGGTCAGGAAGGTGGGCAGGTGTCGCGGGTGTGCCCGGAGGTACGCCAGGTCCATCCGCGCAACGTACCGCCCGCCCGGCGGTTCACCGCCGCCGGTCGCGGATCCGGCTGAGCAGGGGAACTACGCTGCGTACCTGTGGATAACCCGCGTGTTGTCCACAGCCGGGACCGGGGTCCTTCCGATCAACGGGCCCTCCGGGCCAGGCTGCCGGTATGACCCCGACCGATCCATCGCAGCTCACCGTACGTTCGACCGCCGACATGATCTCGGCGGTGCCCTACCTGCTCGGCTTCCACCCCACCGACAGCCTCGTGCTGCTCGCCATGCGGGGCACCCGGATCGTCTTCGTTGCCCGAGGCGACCTGCCCGAGCCGGGCGGCCCCGAGCTGCGCCAGGCCGCCGAGTACCTGACCGCCGTCATCCGCCGGCAGGGCGCCCACGCGGTCACCATCATCGGGTACGGGCCGCCGCAGCGGGTCACGCCGGCCGTGGACGAACTGGAGGCCGCCATCGGACGAGCCGGCCTGATGGTCTTCGACGCGCTCCGGGTCACCGACGGCCGCTACTGGTCGTACCGGTGCGACGAACCCCGGTGCTGCCCGCCGGAGGGCACCCCGTTCGACCCGACCACCAGTGAGGTCGCCGCCGCGGCCACCTTCGCCGGCCATGTGGCACTGCCCGACCGGGCGGCACTGACGGGCAGGGTGGCCCCGGTCGAGGGCCCGGCCCGCGAGGCGATGAGCCGGGCCACCGTACGCGCCCGACAGCGCCTGCTCGACCTGCTCGCCACCGTTCCGGACACCGATCCGACCGGCATCGGAGCGGTCCGGGCGGCCGGTGCGACGGCGGTACGACTGGCCGAGGACCGGTACCGCGCCGGGAACACGTTGCCCGACGACCAGCTGGCCTGGCTCACCGTGCTCCTGACCCACCTGCCCGTACGCGACCACGCCTGGGAGCGGATCGGCGGGCAGGAGTGGCAGGTGACGCTCTGGACCGACGTACTGCGCCGGGCCGAACCCGGCCTGGCGGCGGCACCGGGCGGCCTGCTCGCCTTCGCCGCCTGGCGGGTCGGCAACGGCGCGCTGGCCTCGACGGCGGTGGAGCGGGCGCTCGCCGACGACCCCGGCTACTCGATGGCACAGCTGATGGCCGACGTGCTCAACGGCGGCCTGCCGCCGTCCGCGCTGGACGAGAGCTGGGCATCGCCGGCCCGTCGCAACCGGCGTGGTGGCCGCCGGGGCGGAGGTCCGCGCCGCCCCGGCACCGGTGGCCTCTCCGAACGGGCCGCCCGGCCGCGCCGGTCCAGGATCCGTCGCCGGGACTGGCGCCCGTCCCGCCGCGACGCCAACTGAGCGGTTGAGGTGCCACCCGGTCCGGGCCGACCTGCCGGGTTAACGTGGGCGGATGGTTGGAATGGCGGCGGTGGTGCTCACCGGGGGTGCGGCCCGTCGAATGGGCGGGGTGGACAAGCCAGCGGTGCCGGTCAACGGTCGGTCGATGCGTGACCGGGTGCTCGCCGCGGTCGCCACGGCGTCGCCACGGGTCGTGGTCGGGCCGCTCGTCGACCTGCCACCGGGAGTGCTGCTCACCCGCGAGGAGCCGCCCGGCGGCGGCCCGGTCGCCGCGACCGCCGCCGGCCTCGCCGCGCTCGCCGACCACCCGCGCGAGCACGACCGGGCAACCCCACCGGAGTACGTCGCGCTGCTCGCCGCCGACCTGCCGCTGCTGACCGCCGACGCGGTCGCCCTGCTGGTCGACCGGCTCGCCGGGTCCACCGCCGACGGGGTGCTCTACCGCGACGACGACGGCCGGCGGCAGCTGCTGTGCGGGGTGTGGCGTACGGCGGCCCTGGTCGGCGCCCTCGACCGGCTCGCCGAACAGCGGGGCGGGAGCCTGGCCGGCGCCGCGATCCGGGCGCTGGTGGCCGAACTGAGCGTGATCGAGATTTCCTGGGCCGGATCGGGTCCACCGCCGTGGTTCGACTGCGACACTGACGACGACGTACGCCGGGCCGAGGAGTGGACGCGATGACGGTGCTCGATCGGCTCAGGTCAGCGGACCGGACAGCGGTGCGAAGCTGATGGGGACGCTCGACGACTGGGTGGCGGCGGCCTGCGCCGAGCTGGGGCTGGAGCCGACGGAGGCAGACGTTCCGGTGGTGCTCGACCTGGCCCGGGACGTCGCCCACCAGGTGCTGCGTCCCGGTGCGCCGGTCACCGCGTACCTGTTGGGGATCGCGGTCGGGCGCGGCGCGGACCCGGCACGGGCGGCCGACCGGCTGGCCGTGCTGGCCCGTTCCTGGCCCCTCCCCGACGGTCCCGCCGCCTCCGACGACGCGACCTGAGGACCTGAGCCCACGGTGTGAGGACGTGCGCGCCACGATCCGTGGGCCTGGGCGCCGCGGTTTGAGGACGTGCACGCCACGGTCTGCGAGCGCTGACCGACGCCTGTGGACATCGGTTCCGGCGCGGCTTGGGGCGAGTGTCCGATCCGGGTCGGCGCTATGCCCCCCGACCGTCGCGCTGGGTAGGGTGTGAGCCTGACGGACGGAGGCGATCATGAACGCGGAGCACCCCTCGGCGACCGGGTCCGAAGCGACCGAGCCTGCTGCGGCCGAGCCTGCCCTGGCCGGTGACGCCTGGCTCGGTCACCACGACTCGATTCTGCTCGACGAGCCCAGCACCGCCGATCTTCAGGCGAAGGTGACCGAGGCGTGGCAGGAGTTCGCCCGCGCGCTGGCGGTGGCCCTGCGTGAGCTGCCGCCCGGCGCCCGGGTGGAGGTCACCCTCGATCCCACCGCCTCCGGCACCGGTGACGCCATCTACTCGGTCAGCATCGAGGGCGGTGCCGAGGGCAGGATCGGTGCCCGTGCGGTCGGCAACGCGGCCCTGCCGGAGGGCTTCCGGCTGAACCGAAGCGCGGTCGCGGAAATGGTCGCGCTCGGCTGGTCGCCGCCCGGCGTGATCGAGGGCTCCGGCCCGCACTTCGGCCTGCGCAGCGCCACGGCGGAGGCGAGCCGGTTGGCCACCACGGTGGTCCGTACGCTGCGCGACGTCTACGGTGCCCCGCACCCGGCGTTCCTGGTCTACCTGGCCCAGGACGCCGACGACGAGCCGATCGCCATCCAACCGCTCGGTACGGCCCGTTCCGCGCTCGTTCCGGACGCCGACGAGGACACCGGATCCACCGGTGAAGCCGAGGAAGCGGCGCTGGACGAGGCGTTGGCCGCCGCACGGGCCGCCCAGGGGGTCGGCGAAGACGTCATCCCGCTCGACGAGCGGGTCCGGACGGTGGTTTCCGCGATGATGAAGTCCAATGCGGAACAGGTCCAGGTCGACTCCGACGGCGACATCAACATCCGGGCCGGTTCGGCCATGGTCTTCGTCCGGGTACGGGACAACCCGCCGCTGGTCGACGTCTTCTCCCCGATCCTGACCGAGATCGAGCCGACCGAGCAGCTCTACGTGAAGCTCTCGGAACTGACCAACCGGATGCCGATCGGCCGGCTCTACTGTGCCAACGAGACGGTCTGGGCGTCGATCCCGGTCTTCGGCCGTAACTTCCAGGCGACCCACCTGATGCTCGCCGTACAGGTGATGACCGGGCTCGCCGACGAACTCGACGACCGGCTGCACGGCGAGTTCGGCGGCAAGCGGTTCTTCGGCGAGGGTGACAAGCCGACGAACCGGGGTACGGGCGAGCACCGTACCGGGATGTATCTCTGACCGGCGCCGGTCAGGACAGCTCCACCCAGCCCGTTGTCTCCATCGTGGATAGTTGGCTGGCCTTGAGGCCGGTGTCGGAGACGGTCCAGAGCACTCCGTTCACCACCAGCGACCGGCGGATCATCCCGGTCTGCTCCGGCCCGGCCTCGCGCGTGTGTTCGACCACCCCGAGTTGGGTGAAGCCGCGCTCGGTGACCCGCAGGGCCAGGGCACCCTGGGTCGGCATCTTCCCGGTCGGGGTCGCGGTGTCGTCGTACGCGGTCAGCGGCACCACGACCAGGCGGTCCGCCGGCCAGTAGAGGAACGCGTGCGGGTCGTACTCGGCCTCCGACTGGCCCTGCCGAACGTGGTGCTGAGCCAGCCGGTTCGGCCGGGCCGGGTCGGAGACGTCGAAGAGGGACACCTGCGTGCCCTGCACCCGCCCCTGCTCACTGGCCTCCTGGCCGATGCCGAGCAGCCGGTTACCGTCGACCGGATGCAGGTACGCCGAGTATCCGCTGATCTTCAGCTCGCCGACCACCCGTGGGGCGGCCGGACGGCTCAGGTCCACCGTGTACAGCGGATCGGTCTGGCGGAAGGTGACCACGTACCCGGTGCCGGCGACGAACCGTACGGCGTAGATCCGTTCGCCCTTGCCCAGCCCGGTCACCCGTCCGGTCTCGGTCAGCGTCTTGCCGTCCGCCCGCAGCACGTACACGGCCGAACTGGACTGTGGGTCGGTGCCCCTGGCCGGGCCGGTGGTGGTGGCGACCCGGAGGTGGCCGTCCCACTCCGACAGCGCGTACTGATTGATCAGCCAGCCGGGGACGGTGGTGGCGGCGAGGTAACGGGGAGTGCCCGTACCGCTGGTGTCGAACTGGTAGATCTCGGTGTTCTCGTTTCCGGGCTTCGGGGCGAAGCCGTCGACGGCCGGTCCGCCGGTGACCCGCCACCGCTGGTCGTTGGTCAGGTAGAGCCGGGCGCCGGTGCTGTAGACGGTGTCGCCGTCGGCGACCACGGTCAGCGGGTCGCCCGTACCGAGGCTGGTGGCGCCGAGGTCGAAGCTGAGCAGGGTCACCATCGACGTACCGGAGTAGGTTGCCGGCCGGACCAGCCGGTCGCAGCCGACCTGCCCGGCGCGGGTGGCGCCGCCGGTGGTGACCTCGTAGCGGGGCAGCCAGGACTCCTCCGGCGCCTCGTCGATGACCTTCTGGTTGGCGTCGACGCGTTGCGCGTCGGTGCCGGATTCCTTGTACGGGAAGGTCAGCCGGGGCGCCGACCGCACCACTATCCGGACCGTGGCGCCGACCTGTCGGGCGTCGATCAGACTGCCGTCGGTGCGGTACTCGGTGAGGATCCGGGGTGTTCCGGTCAGGTCGACCAGGATCAGCCGTGGCCCGCTGACCGCGTCCGCCGCGGGTGGCATTCCGTCGGGGCCGGGCACGATGGCCGGGCGCCTGATCTCGGCCGCCGGCATTGCGCCGCCCCAACCGTCGCGGACCAGCACCAGCGCCCGGTCGCCGTGCAGCAGCAGGCTGCTCTCGCTCCACCGGCCGGGGTCGTCGGCCCCGAACAGTTCCAGCCGTCCGGTCCGTTGCCGGGTGGCCGGGTCGACCACGTGCAGCACCCCGCCGGTGACCGTGACGATCCGTCGGCCGTCGGTCTTGACCAGGTCGGGTTCGTCCACGCCGGCCTCGTGCGTGTTGGTGCCGGAGTAGGTGGATCCCTTCTCGACGGCCGCGCCGGGCGCTCCGGCTCCGGCCGGCGGGACCGCGCCCTCGGCTGCCCGCGCCCGCTGTCCGCCGCCCACCGACGCGTCGGCGAGGGCCCGGTGGTCGCCCCCGAAACCCCACGGCCCGACGTACGCCCTGGCGGCCGACCTGAGCCGGGTCAGCGCGTCCGCGCAGGAGTCGAAGGCGACGAGTTGCCAGCCCGCGGCCGGTACGCCGGGGTCCCGGAGACCGGGGCGGCCGGTGGGGGCCGGGCTGCTGCTCGCGGCGACCAGTGCGAGCGTGCCGACCAGTGCGCAGCCGGCGATGACGGTGACGGGACGAGCGAAACGCCTGCGGGTCATGGCCGGTACGACGCACCGAACGGCGCTCGCGTTCCGCCCCGGTCGGCGATTGGCCGCCACTGGATCCGCGAGGGGTCGGCGGTCCATCCCGATTTGCGGCGTTGCATCCGAGAGAAATCCCATGCATGCTCTTCGTGACTGCTTCGTCACTGTGTTTCACGAGAAATATCGACAAAGGACGCTACTGCGTGCGTACCGGGAGGTATTGGTGATCGACAACCGCTCGCCACACTGGCACAAGCCCCACTATGCCCAACCGGAGCGCGAGGCGGACCTGTTTGCCGTACTTGACGGGGCGGACGTCTCCGAGCCGGTGCGGGCGGCGGTGGCGCACGCGCTCAGGCGCCCGCCACAGTTTCCCCGGCAGTCCGGGCCCACCTGGCCGGAGCAGGCCGCGCACACCCGGTACACGCTGCATCTCACCTTCCCGGCGGCGACCCTGGACGAGGCCCGCGCGCACGCGGTCAGCTACGCCGAAGGGCTCAGCATGCTCCGGCCCGAGGTGGGCGTGCACGCGCCACTGCTCTCCCGCGCCGACACCTGGAACCACATCGAACCGCTCTTCTGTGGAGCGGTCGGCCCGGACGAGGAGGTCTGCGCCGACGTACGCGAACATCCCGGCTTCCACCGGGCGGCCGGCCTCGGGGGTCTGAGCTGGGGCGGCAGCGACGCCACCCCCGGCCCGCGCTGACCGTGCCGGAACGCGGGCCCCGGCCCGCGCTCTCGCGTTGATCCCGCACCGCCTCGCGTCGACCCGACGCCGTATTCCGTCGATCCCGCACCGCCGGTCGCCCGAGCTGACCCCGCAGCGTCCGCTCAGCCGGCGGCCGGCGCCGGGACGACGGTCGGCGAGTCGACCAGCCGGGACAGCACGATCATGCTCCGGGTCGAGGTGACGAACGGTTCCGCCCGCAATCGTTCGAGCGCCTGCTCCAGGTGGGTGATGTCGGCGGCGCGCAGGTGCACCAGCGCGTCCGCCTCCCCGGAGACGGTGTACGCGCCGACCACCTCCGGATGCCGGCGGGTGGCGACGGTGAGCTGTGCCGGGGTGGTCCGGCCGGTGCAGAACAGCTCGACGAACGCCTCGGTGGTCCAGCCGACGGCCGCCGGGTCCACGACGGTGGTGAATGCCCGGATGACCCCGCCGGCCCGCAGCCGGTCCACCCGGCGCTTGACCGCCGGTGCGGAGAGTGACACTCGACTACCGATCTCCGCGTACGACTGACGCGCGTCCGCCACCAGGGACGCAATGATTCGCTGATCTATCTCGTCTATCTGCAACGTTCCGCCTCTGAGAAGCAACAGATCCGGCTGTTTACGCTGCTCCAGCGTACCTACTCTTGGTATCCGTGAACCAGCGGCGGATCCCGCGAAAGCGGACATTTCTCTTGTGTGCACCGGAGTACTTCGCGGTGCAGTACGTGATCAACCCGTGGATGGATCCCACCGCGCCGGTCGACGTCGAGTTGGCGGTCAAACAGTGGGAGCGGCTTCGGGAGACCCTGGTCGGCCTCGGCCACACGGTCCACGTACTCGACCCCGAGCCCGGCCTGCCGGACATGGTCTTCGCGGCCAACGGGGCGTTCGTGGTCGACGGCACCGCCTACGGCGCCCAGTTCCGGTACGAGCAGCGCACCGCCGAGGCTGCCGCCCACCAGGCGTTCTACCAGGCCCACGGCTGGCGGTACGTGGCGCCGACCGTGACGAACGAGGGCGAGGGCGACTTCGCCTACCTGCCCGAGGCGTACGGCGGCGTCATCCTCGCCGGCTACGGCTTCCGGACCGAGGTGGCCGCGCACGCGCAGGCACAGGAGGTGCTGGGCCGCCCGGCGATCTCGTTGCGCCTGGTCGACCCCCGGTTCTACCACCTGGACACCGCGCTGGCCGCGCTCGACGACCGGAACATCGCCTACTTCCCCGGCGCGTTCTCGACCGCCGCCCAGCAGGTGCTCGCCCAGCTCTTCCCCGACGCCGTGCTCGCCGACGAGACCGACGCCCTGGCCTTCGGGCTGAACCTGGTCGGCGACGGCCGGCACGTACTGCTCAACAGCGAGGCGACCGGCCTGGCCAGCAAGATCGAGGCGGCCGGCTACGTCCCGGTGCCGATCGAGCTGGGCGAGCTGAAGAAGGGCGGCGGCAGCGTCAAGTGCTGCGTCGCGGAACTGCGCCCCTGAGCCGACCCGTGCCGCTGACCGCGCCTCGGCCGGGGACATCGGATTCCGGTGCCCCCGGCCGACCACCCGTCAGCTCGGCTAGCCCAGCGTCGCCAACTCGTTGATCAGCACGTTGGAGAGCAACTGCCCGTCGCGCTGGACCTTGCGCAGGTACCACTTCTGCTGCGGCGTACGGGGCTGGTTGAACTGCCACGGCCCGCGCGGGCTGTCGATCTGACCCACGTTGCCGAGCGCGAGGTTGACCTGCTGCGGCGTCGGCTTCACCCCGGCGATCCGGATCGCCTTGTTCAACACCTGCGCCGCGTCGTACGAGGCCATCGCGTACGTGGTCGGCGAAGCGCCGTGGGCCTTGCGGAACGCCGACGCGAACCGACGGTTGGCCGAGTTGTTGAGGTCCGCCGAGTAGTTCAGGGCGGTGATGATCCCCTCCGCCTCGTCCGGCTTCAGCTCGCTGAGCACGGAACCCTCGGTGAGAAAGCCCGGCGCGTAGATGGTCTTGCGGTAGCCGGAGCCGCGCAACTGGCGGAGGAACTCGACCGCGGCGGCACCGGCATAGAAGCAGAAGACCGCGTCCGGATTGCGGTCGCGCAATTGTTCGATCTTGGCGGAGAAGGCGCCCTTGCCGGGATTGGTGGAGAACTCCGTCCACAGCACGGAACCGGAGATCCGCGGATCGGCGGCGCCGAATCCCTGCTGGAAGCCGGCCACCGCGTCCCGGCCACTCTGTCCGTCCGGCGCGATGATGACGATCTTTTTCCCGCGCGGCACATGCTCCGCGACGTACGGCGCCAGTGCGCGTCCCGGCTCGTCGTTCACGTACGACGTGCGCCAGATGTACACGACGCTCTGCAACGTCGCGGGTGAGGCGTTCGAGCCGACCAGCGGCACCTTGGCCTGCTCGACCGCGTCCCGGATGCCGAGCATGACCGACGAGTTCACCACCCCGGTCAGGGCGAGCACGTTCTGCTTGAGCAGCCCGTCCAGGGCCGCCTTGCCGGTCTGCGCCGTCTCGCCCTCGTCGGCCTGGACCAGCTGCACCGGGTGCCCGCCGAGCCGTCCCTCGTTCAGTTCCAGGTAGAGCTGGAAACCCTTTACGATCTCGTCACCAATGGGCTTGTAGCCGCCGGTCTGCGGAGCGATCAGGCCGATCCGGACCGGTTGGTCGCTCACCGGACCGTCGGCCTCCTCCGCCGTGGTGTCGGTACTGCACGCGGCGGCCAGCCCGGTTCCGCCGAGTGCGGCGAAGAGCTTCAGTGCCTGCCTGCGGTCCATTTGCGACACAGATCGTTCCTCCCGAACGTGAATGGGCGGCCGACAGCCCCTCCGCGTTCTACCGGGTTGGCGACGCTGCGTCAATGGCGGTGGATCATCCGTTCAGGGAATGAGACGTCACCGGTGAAGTGAACGCAGCGCGGCGGTCACGGTCGGCCAGGCGGCCGATTCGGGATCGATGAGACCGAAATGCTCGCAATCAGGTAGCTCGATCAACCGGCAGTTCGGCCCGGCGACCGCCGCGTACCGCCGGCTCATCCCGGCCGGTACCTGCTGGTCGAGACCGCCATGGATCACTACCGTACGTGACTGAAGTGGCACGTGTTGGCGCGGGTCGGCGGCGGCGTACCGCTCCGGGAACTCCGCCGGACCCCCGCCCAGCAACTCCGCCACCGCACCCCCGTCGAGATCGAGCCGGTACGCCTCCGCCAGATCGCTCACCGGCGCCAACGCCAGCACCCCGCCCACCCGCTCCGGCACCGACCGCGCGCAGTACAGCGCGAGCTGCCCCCCGGCCGAGTGCCCCACCAGCAGCGGCGCCCCCACCGCGGGCCCGCTCCCGGCCGCCCCCGCCGGGCGGTCGGCCGCCGCCAGCACCCCGGCCACCAGCCCCGGCAACGCGGTCACCCCCGCCACCGCGTCCGCCAGCGTCCCCGGCCAACCCCCACCCACCTGCCCGGTCCGCCGGTACTCCAACTGAGCCACCGGATACCCCCGAGCGGCCAGATCAGCGGCCAACGGCGAGGTGTGCCCCCGGTCGTACTCGGACCGCCAGAACCCGCCGTGGATCACCACCACCAACGGCCGCGCCGGGCCACCGAGGGCAGCCGGCAGGCGTACGTCGGCGACCTGGTCCGGCCCGTCGCCATAGCGAACCGTGGCATCGGGTACGGGCGCGGCGCGGCTGAGCACCGCGCGGGGATCGGGAAGCACGGCCAGACGGTATCCCGGTCCCGGCGAGCGACCGCCCTCCGGACCGTGTGAAACCGGTCCCGGCGAGCGGCCGCCCTCCGGACTGGCTGAAACCGGTCCCGGCGAGCGGCCGGCCCTCCCACTGCGCGAAAATGGGGTCATGACCGATGCCGCGCGCTCCGCGAACGAGAATGACGAGTCGAGTCGCCCGGAGGCCGGCCGTCCCGGCACCGTGGTGGTGGTCGGCCCGGACGGCCAGCCGGTCGGCGCACTACCGGGCGGTGGGAACGCGCAGGGCGAGGATCCGGGCAGCCTGATCGAGCAGCCGGCGAAGGTGATGCGGATCGGCAGCATGATCAAGCAGCTGTTGGAGGAGGTCAAGGCCGCTCCGCTGGACGAGGCGAGCCGGCACCGCCTGCGTGAGATCCACCAGCGCTCCATCGTCGAGCTGGAGGACGGTCTCGCCCCCGAGCTGCGCGACGAGCTGGAGCGCCTCTCCCTCCCGTTCGAGGAGGGCGTGACCCCGAGCGAGGGCGAACTCCGGGTCGCCCAGGCCCAGCTCGTCGGCTGGCTGGAAGGACTCTTCCACGGCATCCAGGCCGCCCTGGTGGCCCAGCAGATGGCCGCCCGACTGCAACTGGAGCAGATGCGCGGCGGCCGCCCGGCCCTGCCCAGCGGCCCCCAGGGCCCCGGCCTCATCCCCGGCACCCCCGGCCAACCCACCGAAAACCCCAACACCGGCCAGTACCTCTGACCCAGCCCACGCCGCACCGCAGCCGCACCATCTGCTGCCACGCCACCGCGACCGACTCGCGCACCGCACGCCGCCCCAAATCCCCGACCCCGCTACAGGAACAACCGGTCGAGGTACGAAGCCACCCCGTCCTCCTCATTCGACCCCACCACCACATCCGCAACCGACAACACCGAAGGATGAGCGTTCGCCACCGCCACCGCCCGCCCCGCCCAGGCCAACATCGGCAGATCGTTCGGCATGTCACCGAACGCCACGACCTGGTCCGCGCTCACCCCGTACCGCGCGCAGAGCCAGGCCAGCCCGGCCGCCTTGGTCACCCCGGCCGCGGAGATCTCGACCAGCCCCGAGTTGGACGAGTGCGTCGCCTCGGCCAGCCCGGCCACGGCCCCGGCCACCACCTTGACGAACACGTCCGGATCCTGGGTGCCGGCGCGGGCGAGCAGCTTGACCGCCGGTACGGAGAACAGCTCCTCCGGCGACTCGATGCTCCGGATGTCCTTCATGTCGCCGTCCCAGCGCAACGGCCAGTCGACCTCGTGCCGCATCTGTCGCCCGTCGGTGACCTCGACCGCGAGCCGTACGCCGGGCACCTCCGCCCGGAGCCGGCGGGCCACCTCGGCGAGCAGGTCCGGGGCGAGCGGATCCGCCCGTAACACGACGTCCTCGACCGGGTCGTACACCACCGCCCCGTTGGCGCAGACCGCCGGTACGGTGCCCCTCAGCTGCTCGTACACCCCGTTCAGCCAGCGGATCGGCCGACCGGTGACGAGTACGACCCGCGCCCCCGCCGCCGTGCTGCGGGCGAGCGAGTCGGCGGTCCGTACGCTGACCGTCCGGTCCCCGCGCAGCAGGGTGCCGTCCAGGTCGGTGGCGATCAGGCGGGGCGGTTGATCCATCAGTGCGACAGTAGCCGGTCCAGGTAGACCGCGACCCCGTCGTCGTCGTTGCGCAGGGTGACCTCGTCGGCGATCGACCGGACCGTCGGGTGGGCGTTGGAGACCGCCACCCGGCCCCAGCCGGCCCACTCGAACATCGGCAGGTCGTTGGGCATGTCGCCGAAGACCAGCACCTCGGCCGGGTCGACTCCGAGTCGTTCGGCCACCACGGCCAACCCGGTGGCCTTGTCCACCCCGGGCGGGCTGATCTCGATGAAGCCCTGCCCGGCCTGGGTGATCGTGGCCTGCTCCGGCGGCACGATCCGGCGGGCGGCGTCGAGCAGCGCGTCCACGTCGTGCCCCGGCGTACGCGCGAACGCCTTGATCACGTCGCTGGCGCAGCAGTCCAGCCGGGACCGGGACTCGAACCGCTCCGGGTACGGCCAGGTCGGGTCGTAGTCGCCCCACAGCGGCGCGTCCACGGTGTCCAGCGCCTCGACCATCACGGTGAGCGGGCCGACCTCGGCCTCCAGGGTGCCGAGCAGGGCGGCCAGGACGCCGCCGGGCAGCCGTTCGTCGCGCAGCACCACCGGCCCGAGCGGGTCGGTCTGGTCCACCACCCAGCCGCCGCCGGCCATCACCAGGAAGTCGGCCGCTCTGATGTCGTTTCGGCTCAGCTCGGCCAGGCGTGGGCCCCGGCCGGTCGCGCCGACCACCGGGATACCGGCGGCGCGTACCCGGTCGAGCACCTCGTGGGTGAACGCCGAGACGGTGTCGTCACTGCGTACCAGGGTGCCGTCCAGGTCGGTGGCCACCAGCTTGGGTAGTCCGGGTCGCGGCATGAGATTCCTCCTCGGCCCCGCCACCTCCGCCGACCCGGTCGAACTGGCGGGATTCGCCCAGTTCCAGGGGTCTGTCCGTGGCGACGGGGGAGCAACCGTATCTCACGCCGTGCTACGTGCCCATGACTTCCGCGCTAATACTCCCGTACCAGCGTGCAGGTGCCGGATGGCCGAGCCGGCCGCCCGGCACCCGTCTCCGCTGCCCGGATCAGCTTGGTTCGAGCACGTCCCGGCCGCCGAGGTACGGCTGGAGGGCCTTGGGGACCCGTACCGAACCGTCCGGTTGCTGGTGGTTCTCCAGGATCGGCACCAGCCACCGGGTGGTCGCGAGCGTGCCGTTGAGCGTGGCGGCGAACTGCGGCTTGCCGTCCGCGTCCCGGTAGCGGACGTGCAACCGCCGGGCCTGGAAGCTGGTGCAGTTCGAGGTCGAGGTGACCTCCCGGTAGCGCCCCTGCGAGGGCACCCACGCCTCGCAGTCGAACTTGCGGGCGGCGCTCGACCCGAGGTCGCCGGCGGCCACGTCGATCACCCGGTACGGGATCTCGACCTTGGCCAGCATCTCCTCTTCCCAGGCCAGCAGCCGCAGGTGCTCGTCGGCGGCCTGCTCGGGCCGGCAGTAGGAGAACATCTCGACCTTGTCGAACTGGTGCACCCGCATGATGCCGCGGGTGTCCTTGCCGTACGAGCCGGCCTCCCGGCGGAAGCAGGACGACCAGCCGGCGTAGCGCAGCGGCTCGTCGTCCAGCTTCAGGATCTCCTCCGAGTGGTACGCGGCCAGCGGCACCTCGCTCGTGCCGACCAGGAAGATGTCGTCGGCGTCGAGCCGGTAGACCTCGCTGGCGTGCGCGCCGAGGAAGCCGGTGCCCTCCATCGACTCCGGCTTGACCAGCGCCGGGGTGATGGCCGGGATGAAGCCGTACTCGACCGCCTGGGCGATGGCGAGCTGGAGCATGCCGAGCTGGAGCAGCGCTCCCACCCCGGTCAGGAAGTAGAACCGGCTGCCCGAGACCTTGGCGCCGCGTTCCATGTCGATCGCCCGCAACGCCTCCCCGATTTCGAGGTGGTCGCGGGGGTTGTCGATCGCCGGCCGCTCGCCGACCTCGCGCAGCACGACGTAGTCGTCCTCGCCGCCGGGCGGTGCGCCCTGCTGGACCACGTTCGGAACCGCGAACTGCGCCCGGTGTAGGGCCGCCTCGGCGTCCGTGACGGCCGCCTCGGCCGCCTTCACCTCGGGGGAAAGCTCTTTCGTACGCGCCAGCAGCGCGGTCCGCTCGTCCCCGGTGGCCCTGGGCATCTGCTTGCCGAGCTGCTTCTGCTCGGCCCGCAGTGCCTCGAAGCGGCCGACCGCGGCCCGCCGCTGCTCGTCGGCGCGGAGCAGGTCGTCGACGACCGACTCGGACTCGCCACGGGCACGCTGGCTGGCACGGACGGTTTCCGGTTCGTCGCGAAGCAGACGCAGGTCAATCACGGGAAGTGAGCCTACCGGGAAGTGCCGGACTCCTTCACCGCGATATCTCGGCGCGGGGCCGGTCGGGGCGAAGCGGTGGTCAGCGGGCGTCCGGTTGTTCGGGCGAGGCGAACGGGGTGGTCGGGCCGACCGTCAGGTCGCGCGGCGCTTCGTCCAACTCGTCGTCCGGCCCACCGCTGCCCATCGGGCGACGCCAGGAGAAGGCCGCTTCCGGCGCCGACTCCGCCGACCCGACCCCGTCCACCCCGGTCGCCGATGATCCGGTTGGCACCGGATCGGGTCCGACCAGCCGCCCGGCGAGATACAGGGCGAGCCCGAGCACCGCCGTGCCGACGTACGCCATCACCAGGCCGCGGCCGTACTCGATGCGCAGGCCGGTGTCCTCGCCCAGCCCGAGCCGGGAGACGTCGTCCAGGGTCAGCGAGGCCGCGACGAGTACGGCGAGCACCGTACCGGTGAGGGCCAGGCCGAGCACCCGTACGTTGCGCCGGACGGCGGCCGTGCCGAAGATCACCAGGGCCAGGCAGCCAACGATGCCGAAGATCCCGAACAGGTACGCGCTGCCGAAGTTCGTCGAGTCGGAGACGCCGATCGGGGTCCGGCCGACGGTGCCGCCGTCCGGGCCGAAGTTGGGCGCCAGCATGATCGTCCACTCGCCGACCAGCGAGGCGAAGATCGCGACCGCGCCGATCCCGGCGACCACCGGCACCAGCCGGGGGTCGCGACCGAGTCGGGCCAACAGGTCGCCACGGCGACCGGGTCGGCGGGGTTCGTCCTGGTCGCCCCACTCCACCGTGGCGACGCCGTCCGACCGGGAATCCTGCCGGGGAATCGGGTAATCCTGGGACATGGCCGAGCCCTTTCCGGGTAAGCGCGGTCCTCAGCGGCATCATGACACAGCTTCCTGAGCCCGCCCGGGAAACGCCGCCGGCACACTGTGTCCATGGTCCCGCCCCGCTTCGTCGCTTCGTCGGCCGCTTTGCACTAGCGTCGTGGGCATGCCTATCCGTACCGCTTCCGCCCGCTGGCAGGGCAACCTGACCGAAGGTTCCGGCACGATCCGCACCGGCAACGGCGGACTCGAAGGGAACTACTCATTCCAGTCCCGGTTCCAGGAGGGCGAGGGGACCAACCCGGAGGAGCTGATCGGCGCGGCTCACGCCGGCTGCTTCTCGATGGCCTTCTCGAAGGGCCTGGCCGACGCCGGCTTCACCCCCACCTCGGTGGAGACCACGGCAAAGGTCCACCTCGACAAGACCGACGCGGGTTTCGCCGTCACCCGGATCGACCTCGAAACCGTCGGGGACGTCCCGGGCATCGACGAGGCCGAGTTCCAGAAGCTGGCCGAGGGCGCCAAGGCGAACTGCCCGATCTCCCGGCTGCTCTCTCCGGGCGCCGAGATCTCCCTGGTCGCCAGCCTCTCCGCCTGACCAGCACCAGCTGATCCGAGCCGCCGAGCGCGGTGTTCACGGCACCACCCGTACGCGCCGGCAGACCGGCGGTACGGCCGCCGGAGCACCGCGCTCACCCGTACCGGACGTCCGACGCCCCGGCCGCGCCTCCGCTGATCGGGCACAATGGTGAGCGTGCCGGTCGAGATGAGCCGCGAGCGTTTCGAGGAGCTGGTCGGCGAGGCACTGGACGAGGTGCCCGCGGAGCTGCTCCGGCTGATGAGCAACGTCGTGATCCTGGTCGAGGACCACTCGCCCCCGGACGGTCCCGAGCTGCTCGGCCTCTACGAGGGCCACGCGCTGACCAGCCGGGGCTGGGACTACGCGGGCGTCCTGCCGGACCGGATCTTCATCTACCGCTACCCGATCCTGCGCATCTGCCACGATGACGACGAGGTGGTCGAGGAGATCGCGGTCACCGTCGTGCACGAGATCGCGCACCACTTCGGCATCGACGACGAGCGCCTGCACGCTCTCGGCTGGGGCTGAGCGGGCCCGGTCCGCCGTTCGGGTGGTACCCGTTGTTGCGTCCGGTGCCTACCCTCGGGCCACAACCCCTACCAGGAGGAACACCCATGCGCAGCGCGCTGTTCTCGGCAGAGAATCTGGAGAAGGAGTCCGACCAGCCCGGCCTGCGGCTGCAAAACTCCAAGATGCTGAAGATCGAGCTGAACGGCGAGGCAATGGCCCGCGTCGGCTCGATGGTGGCGTACCAGGGGCAGGTGCAGTTCCAGGCACTCGGCTCCGGCGGCATCGGCAAGTTCCTCAAGCAGAAGCTCACCGGCGAGGGTGTGCCGCTGATGAAGGTCACCGGCCGGGGCGACGTCTTCCTCGCCGACTACGCCAGCGACGTACACCTGATCGACCTGGAGCCGGGCGACGCGTTGTCGATCAACGGCTCCAGCGTGCTGGCCTTCGACTCCAGCCTCCAGTACGACATCAAGATGGTCGGCGGCGCCGGCATGGCCTCGTCGTCCGGCCTGTTCAACTGCGTGTTCACCGGCTACGGCCGGATCGCGATCACCACCAAGGGGACCCCGGTGGTGCTCAACGTCGACCAGCCGACCTACGTCGACCCGCAGGCGGCGGTCTGCTGGTCGGCGAGCCTGCAAACCGGCTACCACCGGGCCGAGCAGCTCGGGCTCGGCACCCTGCTCGGACGCCGCACCGGGGAAGCGTTCACGATGAGCTTCGCCGGCCAGGGCTTCGTGGTCGTCCAGCCGTCGGAGGAGCCGCCGGTGCAGGGCAGTGGCCAGCAGGAACAGCAGGGCGGTCTGCTGGGCGGACTGCTGAGCTGACCCGGTGACCGGGGTCGTGCGGGGTGGCCGTGGCAACGGTCGCCCCGCCGTACGGTCAGCCGATGTCGCCGGTGCGCAGCCGGGTCAGCCACGCGGTCGCGTCGGCGTAGTCGGCGTCGGTCAGGCCCGGCGGCGCCGGTACCGGCCGTTCGTGCGGCGCCACGCCCCACCGGTGCCGGGGATAGGAGCCGAGGAACCGGACCTCGGCGCAGATCCGGCGTAGCCCGCGCAGCGCCTCGCCGACCCGGTCGTCGGCGACGTGCCCGGTGCAGTCGAGAAAGAAGACGTAGCGGCCCAGGGCCTCGCCGGTCGGGCGGGACTCGATCCGGGTGAGGTTCACCCCGCGTACGGCGAGTTCCATCAGCACCGCCAACAGCGCGCCGACCCGGTCGTGGGCGATGAACACGGCCAGCGAGGTCACGTCGTCGCCGGTCGGCGGCGGCGGGGTCGCCGGCCGGGTGACCAGCACGAACCGGGTGACCGCGTCGCCGTGGTCGGCGATCTTCTCGGCCAGTACGGCCAGCCGCTGCCGGGTCACCCCGATCGGTGCGCAGATGGCGGCGTCATGTTCGCCGGCCGCGGCGGCCGCGGCGGCGGCCCCGTTGGAGAGCACGTCGACCACGGTGGCGTTCGGGAGTTGCTCCCGCAGCCAACCCCGGCACTGGGTGGACGCCTGCGGATGGGCGGCCACCGTACGGATCTCGGCCAGCGTCCGGTCCGGCCGGGCGGCCAGCACGAACTCGACCGGCAGCACCACCTCGCGGGCGATCATCAGGGGTTCGCCGTCGACCATCTCGTCGAAGGTGACCCCGACCGCGCCACCGATCGAGTTCTCCAGGGGCACCAGCGCCGCGTCCGCGTCGTCGTGGCGGACCGCGTCGAGCGCCTCCGGCACGCTGCGCGACGGCGTACGGCTGCTCCGCTCGGCGGCGGGCAGGGTACGCAGCGCCTGCTCGGCGAAGGTCCCCTCGGGGCCGAGATAGACGAACCGGGTCGGCGGTATGCCGGGCATGCGGTCCAGCCTACGCACCCGTGGTGGGCGGTGCAGTGGTGTACCCGCCGATGCCGACGGGTGGCGGGGTTTCGCAGGCGGCGGTCCGGATGCCGGCGGGTGCGCCCGTACGCACCGGGATGCTGCACACGTCGGTGCCGGCGGTGACCAGGGTCAGCGCGGTGGCCGGTCCCTTGGATACGACCTGCCAGGGGCCCCGGTCGCCGACCTGGATCACGGTGTACTGCCAGTCGCCGGCGCAGAGTGGGCCGGGTGCCGGGACGGTCAGACCGACCCCGCGCGGGATTCCGGTGGACGAGCGGCGGAGCAGGGCGACCACCTGGTCGGCGGTGGGTTTCCCCTGGCACGCGACGGCGGTGTTCTCGCCGAACAGCGGCGTGGGGCTCAACGGGAGGCCGGACGTCGGAGTACGGGTTCCGGGTCCGGCCGGCGTGCTCGTCGGGCTCGGATGTGCGGTGGGCGACGGTAGGTCACTGCCGGGTGGCTTGCGGAGTTCAGGCGGGGTGCCGCAGCCGGCCGGGGCGAGGCAACCGACGAGCAGGCCGCCGGCGAGCAGCCGGCGGGCCACTGTGGTGGGTAAGGATGGTGCGCGGAGCACGGGCCGATTCCTTGCGCCGGGGCGGAAAAGCCGATCAGTTGACCGGGCCCCATGGTATTGCCTGAAACCGGGCGTAGGTAGAGGCTCAGCCGGAGACCCGGTGCCCGGCGTGGGTCAGGGTGGCCAGAGCCTCGGCGAGCCGGACCGCCGGAACCATCAGGTAGTCGGTGTCGTAGGTCGAGAACGCGAAGATGTTGACCCGCGCGTCGGCGAGCGGTACGACCAGCGACGCCAGGACCCCGGTCAGCGCCATGTCGAGCGGGCCGGCGACCCGCAGGCAGCGCCACGGGGTTTCGACGGTGGCCTCGACCGGCGCCCGGTCGGCCCGGCAGATGATCGACACCTCGTCGGCGGTCCAGGTCACCGACAGCACGCCGGACTCGGCCGAACCGCTCAGCAGGCCGGCGGGGAGCGACGAGCCGGCCGGCAGCCGGCACACCGCGTATTCCTCCGGAAGCAGAGCGATATCCAACATGAGGGAACCTTACGGTGAGCCTGGTCGGCCGCCCAACTCCTTACCGTGCGGTGATTGACACAGTGGGTCGGGCGGTCAGATCTTGGCGAAGAAGGTGAGGGATCCGGCGACCGCACCCGCGACCAGCAACGGCGTCGAGATCGCGTCCACCGTGGCGTCGGTTGTCGGGCCGGTGCCGGCCTGCACGCGGAGCAGGCCGCGGGTGAGCCGGCCGGAGCTGAGCGCGAGCAGCGGCGGGATCTTGTCGACCTCCTGCTCGTGCAGCTCGCCACGGGCGGCGGTGAAGTCGAGCAGTCGCAGTTCACCGTCGAGCAGCGGGTGGCCCACCACCTTCGCGGGCGCGCTCAGGCCGAGCAGTGCGCAGCAGGAGTCGGAGATGGCGGTGATGGTCGTACGCAGGTCGATGAGCAGGCACGGCTCGGCGGCTCTTGAAACACTGGCGGACCAGTGGTTGAAGCTGTCGGACTCGTGACCCGTCGAGGTGTCGTCGGCAGGTGACACGAACGCCTCGGTGAGTGAGAGTTCGACGTGGGCCACCGCGCCTCCTATGCACTCCACCGGTCGGACCCACGCTAGCCGATCGCGACGGTTCGGTGCTCACCCCCGGTGGGGTCGTCGCAACGGCCAGCCATGACAGCACCCGGCCCCGGGCAGGGCCCAGCGATGCCACGGGGGCGAAAGCGGACTCTCGCCCCGATAGGTGACGCTGGCTCGTGACGTTACCGGTGGCTGGCCCGCTTGTCAGCGGCCGTTCGGCCGTCCTCGTACCAACGGTAGTCCGCGGCCGACCGGTACGGGCCGTTCAACCAGGTGGAAGGCGCCTGCGCGACCTGGGACAGTTTTTCGGCGGTGGCGGCGCTGATCTTGGCCCCGCCGGCCACCAGGAGGCGGTCCAGTTCGCGGTGGGTCGCGACCAGACACTCCTTCGGCAGGCCGTAGACGCTGATCACGCCGGAGCCGACGAAGGTGAGCACCGGGGTGACGGGGATGTTCAGGCCGACCGCGGTGGAGAGCGCCTTGCTCGCCCGCTTGGCGTCCCGGCGTGCCTCGGCGACGTAGTTCGGGCGCTTGCCGTTGATCTGGACCACGTCACCGGCGATCATGACGCGGGCCCGGCCGTGGTCGGCGATGGTGACCGCGAACAGCCCGCTGGGTCCGATGGCGAGGAAGCTGGCCCGGTCGTCGCGGGCGCCGCGGTCCAGGACCGGGTTCGACCCGGACATGTCGGCCCGCGGTACGTCGATCACGTGCCACGAGGGACCGAGGTGGTCGAGCTGGTTGAGTGCGCGTGCGCCGGCCGCCTCGACCCGGCGGGCGTCGCGTTCGGCGCGGCGACGGCGGGCCCAGTCCAATGGGGTGGGTCGGGCTGCTTCGAGCTCCGCGGACGGCCCGTTGGGTGGCGGAGCGGGTAGGGCCCGAGCGGTCGAAACCGCGCGGCGCGCAGGAAACACAGTCATCGTGACCTCCGGCAAAAGGTCCCTCGGGTTATGTCTTCACTACCGTACGTGGCCACACCGGTGGTTCGGCAAGGCGAACCGCTGAGTGAGTATGGATGAATGCCATATTCATGCCCAGCCCGTTTTCCCGGATGGTGACAAGTCCTGCCCTACGCTTCGATGGTGACACACTACGTCGACAGTGAGGTAGGCCGTCTTCGTACGGTGCTGCTGCACCGCCCCGGCGGCGAACTCGCCCGGCTCACGCCCCGGAACAACGGCTCGCTGCTCTTCGACGCCATCCCATGGGTTGGACGGGCCCAGGAGGAGCACGACGCCTTCGCCGCCGCGCTCGCGTCCCGTGGGGTCGAGGTGCTGTACCTGGGAAACCTGCTGGCCGAGACGCTGGCCCTGTCCGACGCCCGAGCCGAACTGACCGAACAGGTGCTCGCCGACCCCCGGCTCGGTGAGACGCTGCGGCGGCGGGTCGCGGACCATCTGACCTACCTCGACCCGGCCGCGCTCGCCGGCGTACTCATCGCCGGGCTCGCGCACGAGGAGCTCCGTACGAGTTGGGACCGGCCCGGCGGGTTGGTCTACACGTTGCTCGACCGGCACGACTTCGTCATCGACCCGTTGCCCAATCTTCTCTTCACCAGAGATTCATCAACCTGGATCAGAGACCATGCCGCCGTGACCAGTCTCACCATGCCGGCCCGGCAGCGGGAGACCTCGCTGACCGACGCGATCTACCGGCACCACCCCCGCTTCGGCGGTACGCCGTTCGTCTACCAGCCCGGTCTGGAGCGGATCGAGGGCGGCGACGTGCTGCTGCTCGCCCCCGGCGTGATCGCGGTCGGTGTCGGTGAGCGGACCACCCCGGCCGGTGCCGAACGGCTGGCCCGCCGGGTCTTCGCCGCCGAGCTGGCGCACACCGTCCTGGTGGTGCCGATCGCGCAGGAACGCGCCACCATGCACCTGGACACCGTCTGCACCATGGTCGACGTCGACACCGTGCTGATGTACGCCAACGTCGCCGACACCCTCACGGCGTACACCGTGGTCGCCGGCCCCGACGGCGAGCCGCAGGTCGACGGCCCGGCGTCGTTCCTGCGGGCGGCGGCCGACGCGATGGACCTGGACACGCTGCGGGTCATCGACACCGGACTCGACCCGGTCACCGCCGAACGGGAACAGTGGGACGACGGCAACAACACCCTGGCCCTGGCACCCCGGCTCTGCGTCGCGTACGAGCGCAACGTGGAGACGAACGCGCAGTTGGAGCGGGCCGGGATCGAGGTGATCCGGATCGCCGGTTCGGAACTCGGCTCGGGCCGGGGTGGCCCGCGCTGCATGTCGTGCCCGCTGGTCCGCGACCCGCTCCGGTAACCGCGCCGCCCCGGATCGAGGAGCGGATCGTCAGCGCAGGGTCAGTTGCCGGCCGACCAGCCCCTGGCGGGCGCGGCGGGCGGCGCCGTCCAGCGGTGCCGGGTCGGCGAGCGCGCCCGCGTACCGCTTGGCGAAGTCGGCCAGCGGGGCCTCCCACTCGTCCGCCTCCGGGTTGCGGGGCAGGTCCCAGACCGGGACGAGCCGGCCGTGGGCCCGGAACATGCCGGCGAACCGGGTGCCCTCGCCGAGGGTCAGCTCACCGGCCGCGCTGAGCCGGGACAGGGCGTCGAGCGCGGGATCCTCGTCGTCGGGCAGCACCCAGCGCACGTGGCTCTTCTCCGGCACCCGACACCAGTACGCGGCGGGCGCGGCGGCCAGCCGTACGGTCGGGTAGATCGAGGCGTTCGCCCGCTCCAGCGACGCCTGCACCGTCGGGTCGTCGGTGGCGTCGGGGTCCAGCCAGAAGTCGAAGCCGTCGTGCATGGTGATGTCGAGCCGGTCGGTCACCAGCAGGTCCTGCAACCGGGGCCCGATGCCGGGCAGCGGCGGCACCGACACCTGCTTGCCGGGTTCGGCGTCCAGGGCGGCGAGCAGCGCCACGGCGAGGTCGCGGGAGACATCACCGGACTGGTCGTGGCGTTGCAGGCCGATGAAGACCCGACCATCCGGCTTGGTCATCGCCGGCCAGGCCATCGGCAGCACGGTGGAGAGCGTCACCGGGCGGTCGCCGTACCGCTCGACCAGGTCGGGGTGCAGCCGCAGCGGGGCCGACGCGGCCGGTACGAGTTCGCGCAGGGCGATCCACTCCGCCTCGTCGGCGAGCCCCTCGAACGGCCGGGGTACGAAGACGTCGCGGATCTTCTCCCGCTTCTCCTTCGCCCGCTGGCCGCCGGCCGGGGCGCCGCTCGAACCGGCAACGGACGCGGACCGGGTTTGCTTTCGACGCTTGCTCACGGCGAGACAGCCTAGAGGATCGGGCCCGGACTCCGGTCGGCTCGGGCCCGGTACCGGCCGGATCGGCTCAGTGCAGGGCGACCAGGCGGTCCGCGGCGGGGGCGGCGAGTTCGGCCCAGACGCTCTGCCCGAGCCCGTCCCGTTCGACCCCCCAGCCGGTGGTGAGCGCGGTCACTATGTGCAGGCCGCGGCCGTCGATCGCGTCGAGCCCGACCGTCCGGATCCGGGGTGAGGTGCTCGCCCCGCCGTCGGTGACCCGGATTCCGACCACGTCGGTGCCCGGACCGTGGCGCAGTCGCCAGGCCACCCGGACCACGCCGCCGGGTAGCGGCTCGGCATGCCGGACCGCGTTGCCGACCAGTTCGGCCAGGACGGCCACGACGTCGGCCAGCAGTTCCGCCGGGATAACGCCGGACAGCTCGGTGGCCAACCGCTGCCGGGCCGTCCGTGCACCGCTCGCCTCGTGCGGTACGACCACGCACCAGGAGCGTTCAGCGATCCCCGTAACCACGGACGTGCCTCCTCGGGACACCGCCGGAATCCATCGGCGCGGATCACCCTCTCGGCAGCCGCACCTCTGCGACCGTACCGCCCCCGGCCCGGGGTCGCAGGGAAACCCATCCATTTTGTCGCTCGACGATCCGGCGGACCAGGTAGAGGCCGAGGCCGGCGCCGGGATAGCGCCGCCGGTCACCGGACTCGCCCTGCCAGAACCGGTCGAACGCACGCTCCACGTGCTCGGAACGGATGCCGACGCCGCGGTCGCTGACCCGGAACGCCACCGTGTGCCGGTCGGCCTCCGCGCGCAGCTCGACCGGGGAGTCGGCGGGCGAGTACTTGTCCGAGTTGGTGGCCAGCTCGGTCAGCACGGTGGCCAGGCTGGCCCGGTCGCCGAGCGCCTTGGGCAGGTCCGCCGGCAGTGCGAGGACGAACCGGCGGCGCAGGTGCGCGGGCAGGTCGGCGACCGCGGCACGCAGCGCCTCGACCAGGTCGAACGGTACGGGCGCGCCACCGCCGACCGGACCCGCGTCGTTGGCCGCCGAGAGCAGTCGGTCGACCAGGCGGGCGAGTTCGCCGGCCCGTTGCCCGATCACCCGGGCCGCCTGGCGCCGGTCCGGTTCGGAAAGTGAGTCCCAGTGGTCGGTGAGCGTGTCGGCGTACCCCTTGATCACGGTGACCGGCGTACGGAGTTCGTGGCTGGTGACCGCGACGAACAGGTCGGTGTCGTGGTCCTGCCGGAACTGGTCGGTGACGTCCCGGAAGGTGACCACCCGGGACGCGACGGCGCCGGGCAGCTCGCCCGAGGTGATTTTGAGCCAGCGCCCGTCGGGCAGCCGGTGGTCGAGCACCTGTCCCGGCGGCGGCAGCGGGAACGGCAACGGCCGGTTGAGCACCTGGGCGGCCACCCGCCCCACGATCCGCTCGGCCGCCGGGTTCCAGAGTCGGACGAAGCCGTCCCGGTCGGCGATCGCCAGCCCGTCGGCGAGCGCGGCCACCACCGGCCCGTCCCCGTGTACGGGCAGGCCCGCCTGGTCGCCGTACATGTGCGCGACGCAGGAGGCGACGTACGTCAGCACACTGCGGTACTCCGCGCCGCAGTGGTCGTCCCCGTCCGGGTAGAGGGCGTGCAGGCTGCCGATCATGACGCCGCCGATCTCCGCCCGCGCGACCACCATCCGGCGCAGGTCCGACCCGTCGGGCTGGTTGGCGAGTTCCCAGGAGAGCGCGTCGACCCGCATGTCCTGCACCCTGGCGCCGAGACGCAGCCGTTCGGTCGCCGGGTCGCCGAGCGGCACCGGCCGACCGAGCGCCCACTCGGCGGCGCCGGTCGCGGCGATGATCCGACCGCTGGTGGGGGCGTACTCCACAAAGGCCATGCCGGCCGCGCCGACCGTCCGCTGGGCGACCCGGAGCAGGTGACCGAGGACCGGCAGCGCGGCGTCACCGGAATTGATCATTTCGATGACGACGGTGTGGCCGGCAACGAGCGCGGGGTAATCGGGGCGGTCCGGCATGCCCCGAGTCTGCCTTCTCCGGTCGGCTTTCGGCAGTCCCGGTCGTCCGGCTTCGATCGGCTCTCGGCAGTGCCGGTCCCCCGGCTCCGGTCGGCTTTCCGCAGTGCCGGTCGTCCGGTCAGCGACCCAGCCGGCGCAGGACCAGCGCCGGGCGGTCGGTGATGATGCCGTCCACCTCGCAGTCGAGGACCAGATCCAGATCGGCGGGCTCGTTGACCGTCCAGACATAAACCCGGTTGCCGGCCGCGCGCAGCGCCGACACCAACCGGGGACGGGCCCGGATCAGGCCGATGCCGGGGCCGGCGATCCTGGCTCCGAACGGCAGCCGTCCCATCCGCAGCCAGGGCGGCAGCACCTCTAGCAGGAGCACGGTGGGCAGTCGCGGGGCCAGTTCGCGGACCCGGCGTACGGCCAGCGGCGAGAACGACATGACGGTGACCCGTACGGTCGCGTTCGGGCCGGTGTCGAGCAGCCCGTGCCGGCGGAGCAGGTCGACCAGCCGGCGCTCGACGTCGGCGCCGTACCTGGTCGGGTGTTTGGTCTCGATCAGCAGCTCGACCGGGCGACCGGCGGCGCGGACCGCGGCCAGCAGCCGGTCGAGGGTGAGTAGCCGGGTTCGGGACGGGTCGGCCGGTACGTCGGTCGGCAGGTCCTCCCCGGTCGGCGCGGTGTGCCACGAGCCGAAGTCGAGCCGGTCCAGCTCGGCGAGGGTACGCGTGCTCACCAGCCCGGTGCCGTTGCTGGTCCGGTCCAGCCGCCGGTCGTGTACGCAGACCAGGTGCCCGTCACGGGTCAGCCGGACGTCGCACTCCAACCCGTCGGCGCCCTCGTCGAGCGCCCGCAGGTACGCGGCGAGGGTGTGTTCGGGCAGCACCGCGGAGGAACCGCGGTGCGCGAACACGAGAGGTCCGGTCATCCTCAGATCACTCGGGCCGGCTGCCCGTTCTCGCTGCTCACCGGCCGGCCGGAGGCGGCCCACTGCTGCATGCCGCCGTCGAGGTTGCGGACGTTGTCCCAGCCGTTGCCGAGCAGGTAGGAGACGACCTGACCGGAGCGGCCGCCGGACCGGCAGACCACTACCACGTCCCGATCGGTGGGGAGCTCGGCGAGGCGGGCCGGCACCTCCATCATCGGCAGGTGGTGCGCGCCGGGCGCGTGGCCGGCCGCCCACTCGTCGGGTTCGCGTACGTCGAGCAGGTATGCGTCGTCGTCGACCTCGGACACCGTCACGCTGGGGATTCCAGATCCGTTCACGACCACCAGCCTAGAGCCCGGACGGTCGGGGCGGCGCGGCCGGGCGGGCGAACCCCACTACAGTCTGTTCACCCATTTAGGGTTGGCTTGTACCCATCCGTCCAGGTCGGGACCGCGCAGCGACTGGAAGAGTCCGGGCGCGCCGTCGTCCAGCATCACGTACGACGTGTCGCCGATCATCTCGGAGCGGGACGGCACCTGGATGCCCTTCATCGCCTCGGGGCGCAGACCGCGCAGGCCGAACAGGATGTCCTGGGTCTGTTTGCCGTTGGTGTCCACGGTCAGCGAGGCGCCCACCGCGCGGATCACCTGGTCGAGTTTCAGCGGGTTGGTACGCAGGTCGCTGGCGCTGGCCTTGTCCATGATCGCGCGGAGCAACTGCTGCTGGTGCCGCTGCCGGTCGAAGTCGCCCGCGGGCAGGTCGTAGCGCTGGCGGGCGTAGTCCAGCGCCGTCGCCCCGTTCATATCCTGACAGCCGGGGTTGAACTGGGTGTTGGTGTGGATCGACCGGACCGGGGTGTCGACGCACATCCGTACGCCGCCGAGCAGGTCGATGACCTTGCGGAAGCCGGAGAAGTCGATCAGGGCCGCGCCGTCGAACCGAAGTCCGGTGACCTGGGTCAGGGTCGCCGAGAGCAGCCGTGCGCCGGGCTGTCCGCCGCCGCCGTAGTGGAACGCGGAGTTGATTTTGTCGGATCCGCCGGCGTAGGCGTTCGCGGGCGACGGCGGTATCTCCACCAGCAGGTCCCGGGGTACGGAGATCAGGTAGGCCCGGTTCAGCCCGGCCGGGACGTGCGCGATCAGGATCGTGTCCGCCCGCTGGTCGCCCTGCTCGCTGGCGGCCCGCCGGTCCGAGCCGACCAGCAGGTAGTTGAGCGGACCGTTGCCGGTGCCCCCGTCCCGGCGGGCGGCCGGATCGAGCAGGAGTTCCTTGGCCAGGCTGCGGTCGTACCGTTGGGTCACACCGTGCAGGCTGAGGCTGGCGCCGACGGCGACCAGCACCAGGACGATGCCGAGGCCGAGCAGGAATCTGGGCCAACGTGCGGTACGGCGTGCCCGCTTCGTACGGCGGCGCCCCGATCCGCCCGAGGGTGACGAATCCGACTCGCGTTCCGGGTGCTCCGGCTGATCCCGAGTCACCCGCTTCGATTTGAACGTGACAGCCTCCCGGACCCCTGCCGCGTGGGCATCTCCCACGTCCGGCCTGGATCCGGGCTACCCGCCCAGCGGCGTTTGTAGCGTCACGCCGGTCACTTCTTGGTCGAGATCACGTTCGGGTTGGCGGCGATGAAGTCGGCGAGCTTGTCGTCCCTGACCGCCTTGAACATCTCCAGGCTGATCGGCTTGAGCACCTCGCGCTCCTCCGCGCCCTCCGTGACGGAGTTGAAGTGGCCGTCGTTGGTGCGGAGCATGACCAGGTCGTTGGCGGCCACGCCGCGCATGGTGAAGACGAAGTCGGCGACCGGCGTACCGCCGGTGTCCAGCACGAACGCCTCGCCGGCGGACTTCACCAGCCCGTTCAGCTTGATCGGGTTGGTGATCACCCCGCTGTCCATCGCCTTCTTGGCCATCGCCTTGATCAGTTGCTGCTGGTGCTGCTGCCGGTCGTAGTCGCCGTTCTTCAGGCCGTAACGCTGGCGGGAGAAGTCCAGCGCCTCCCAGCCCTTCATGTCCCGGCAGCCCTTCTTGTGCACGATCGGCTTCATCGGCTTGCCGGACCGCTCGGCGTCCGAGTTCCACATCGGCTTACCGTCGACCCACTTCATGTGGTACGAGGTGACCTCCTGGTCGACACAGAGATGCACCGAGCCGAGCGCGTCGATGACCTTCTTGAAGCCCTCGAAGTTGATGATCGCGGCACCGTCGAAGCTGATGCCGGTCAGGTTCTTGATCGTCGCCGCCATCATCTGGGCGCCGCCGGCCCAACCGGCCCCGTTCTTGGCGCCGATCTCGAACGCGCTGTTGATCTTCGCCGTGCCGCCGCCCCAGCCGCTCTTCTTCGACGCCGGCACCTGCACCTCGGTGTCGCGGGGGATCGAGACCAGGTACGCCTGGTCGTGGCTGGCCGGGATGTGCAGCACGATGATGGTGTCCGCGCGGACGTTCTCCGGACCCCACGCACCGCGCACGTCCACGCCGAGCAGCAGCATGTTGATCGGACCCTCAAGGTCCTTGCCGCCCTCGGCGTCGCTCTTGCCGGCGTCACCGAGCAGGTTCTCCTGCTCGATGCCGCTGGTGGCCTGGTTGATCACGACCTTGCTGCCGACGATCGCGACGCCGCTGCTCACCAGCAGGACCGCGCCCATGATCAATGCGAGCCGGGCCCAGAGCGGATCCTTGCGCCGGGCGCGCTTGCCGCCCCTTGTGGACTTCCCGACCGTGGTTCCGGTGCGGCCCGGCGGCTCGGTCTGGTCCGGCGACGGGGAACGTCGGCTGGTTTGAACCGGCATGCTCGCTCCACTTCGCGGATCGATGGGGGCGAGCCCACTGTACGGACAAGGGCGGAATCGCGCGAGTCTCGTACGTTTCAAACCTGTGTCTTGTTCCCCGTGTATCTCCGTCGATGGCTCGATTCGAGTGTTTCCGCTGCCATTCAGTTACTGTCCGGGGTTGCCGGCGTACCGTTCGCCTGCGCCCACTCGGCCATCTTGTCGGCCGCCATCGCCTGGTACATCGCCAGCGCCTTCTCCCGGTTGGACACCACCACCGACTCCCCGTTGATGGTGTCGCTGCCCAGGTTCGGACTGGTGTAGAAGTGCAGATTCTCGCCGCGCAGGTTGCGGAACTCGACCGCCATGTCGACCACCGAGAAACCCTGGTCGGCGGTGACCGCCGAGGTGACCGACTTGAGGAACGAGTTCAGCTTCGCCGGGTTGGTCAGCGTGCCGGAGCTGGCCGCCTTGTCCAGCAGGGCCTTGAGGAACTCCTGCTGGTGGCGCATCCGGGCGAAGTCGCCGTCCGGGAACTGGTAGCGCTGCCGGATCCAGTCCAGCGCCTCGGTGCCGTCCATGTGGTTGACGCCCTTGTTGAACTTGCGGAAGGGCTTGTGGATCGAGGTGGTGGTCTGCTCGACGGTCAGGTCCACCCCGCCGAGCGCGTCGGTGACCTCCTTGAAGCCACCGAAGTCGATCGCCATCACGTGGTGGATGCGCACGTCGGTGACGCACTCCACGGTCCGTACGGCCAGCGGCAGGCCGCCGAATGCGAACGCACCGTTGATCTTCCCTCGCGCTCCGCTGCCGCACTCCGCCCCGGCTCCGTCCGGAATGGGTACGTATAGATCGCGGGGAATGGAGACGAGGTAGGCCGCTTTGTGGTCGGCCGGAATGTGCATCACGATGATCGTGTCGGCCCGCCATTCGCTCTTCTGGTCCACCGGCGCGTCGGGGTCGCGCGAGTCACTGCCCACCAGCAGGATGTTGAGCGCGCCGTTGACCGACTTCGGCCGTTCGCCGGTGAGTTCCGAGAACGGGTCGGTCCGGGCCAGGTCGTTGTCCAGGCCGCGTACGTAGATCCAGGTGCCGCCGGCGGCGAGTAGGGCGAGCACGAGTACGGCGGCACCGGCCACCATGGCGATCCGGCCCCAGCGGGGGCGCGGGCCGGGTCGTACCGGTCCACCGGGCGGCACCGGTCCACCGGGTCCGGTCGGCCCACCCGGCCCGTTGGGTCCGCCGGGTCCACTCGGTCCGGTCGGTCCACTCGGTCCGGTCGGCCCGCCGGGAACGGCGGCGTACTCCCGGTCCCGCCCGCGCGGGGCCCGGCCGTAGGTGCGGCCGGTGCGTCCGGAGTCGGATCCGGAAACGGATCCGCGTCCGGCGGTGCCACCACTCGAACGCAGGTGGACGGAGACGGGCAGGGGACCGGCAGACGCGCTGGCTGACATGTCCATCAGGGTACGGAGCGAAGCCAAGGGGCGCTGGTCAGCAACCGCCCGGTGTCAGCCCAACCGGTGACTGAAGTGCTCGATCGTACGACGGAGCCCCTCCTGCGGCGGGATGGTCGGCGCGTAGCCCAGCCGCTCGCGGGCCAGGGTCAGGTCCGGCCGGCGCATCTCCGGGTCGTCCGCGGTCCGGTTGACGTACGTCACCGAGGAACGGCTCCCGGTCAGGGTCACTATCAGTTCGGCCAGCTCGGTCATGGACACCTCGTGCTCGGTGCCGCAGTTGATCGGGCCGGTCTCGGTCGAGTCGAGCAGCATCAGGATGCCGCGGACCAGGTCGTCGACGTAGCAGATCGAGCGGGTCTGGGTGCCGGTGCCGTGGACCGTGATCGGCTCGCCGCGCAGGGCCTGGGTGATGAAGGTCGGGATGGCCCGCCCGTCGTCCGGCCGCATCCTGGGCCCGTACGTGTTGAAGATCCGGACGATTCCGGCGTCGAGACCGTGGAAGCGGTGGTAGGCCATGGTGGCCGCCTCGGCGAACCGCTTGGCCTCGTCGTAGACGCTCCGGATGCCGACCGGGTTCACGTTGCCCCAGTAGGTTTCCCGCTGCGGGTGCTCCCTCGGGTCGCCGTACGCCTCGGAGGTGGAGGCCATGACGAACCGGGCACCGTCGGCGACGGCCCGGTCGAGCAGGTGCAGGGTGGCGATGGAACCGACCCGCAGGATCTCGATCGGCAGCGTGGCGAAGTCGGTCGGGCTCGCCGGGGACGCCAGGTGCAGGATCGCGTCGAACCGCGCGGCGATCGCCGGCTGGTGCTGCGGCAGCCCCTCGGAGACGTCGGCCTCGACCAGGGTGAACCGGGGGTGCTCGATCAGGTGGGCGACGTTGTCCTTCGACCCGGTGACGAAGTTGTCCATCGCGACAACCGTGCAACCGCGGGCGATCAGCGCGTCTACCAGGTGAGACGGGACGAAACCAGCGCCTCCGGTGACGAGTATGCGGTGACCTTGTCCGAATCGCTGGGCTACCACCATGCCGCCAGCCTACCCAGGATGCCGATCTCGGGTGGGTCATGGGTGGCGGGGGGTGACCGTACGGCAGCGGTTGTGTCGGTGCGTCGTTGATCGGTTGCTCAGGGTCGGTAACCGCTGTTCGGTGCCGGGCAACCCGAGGTCGCCCGGCACCGAACATGCTGCCCGGATCGGGTCAGTGCGCGCCGTGTCCGGTGAGCGCCCGCACCTCAAGCTCCGCGTACTTCTCGTCGTCGGTCTCCTTGGACACGATCGTGCCGATCCAGCCGGCCAGGAAGCCGAGCGGGATCGAGATGATGCCCGGGTTGGACAACGGGAACCACTGCCAGTCGTGGTCCGGGAACATCGAGGTGGCCGCCCCGGAGACGACCGGGGAGAAGAACACCAGCAGTACGGCGCTGAGCAGGCCGCCGTAGATCGCCCAGACCGCGCCGGAGGTGTTGAACCGCTTCCAGAACAGGCTGAACAGGATGGCCGGCAGGTTGCCGGACGCGGCGACCGCGAACGCCAGCGCCACCAGGAAGGCGACGTTGAGGTTCTGCGCGAAGATCGACAGTGCGATCGAGATCGCGCCGATCACGAACGCCGAGATCCGGGCGACCCGGACCTCCTGCCGCTCCGACGCCTCGCCGCGCTTGATCACGTTGGCGTAGAAGTCGTGCGCCAGGCTGGACGACGACGCCAGGGTGAGGCCGGCGACCACGGCGAGGATGGTCGCGAAGGCGACCGCCGCGATGATCGCGAGCAGGGTGGCCCCGCCCAGTTCGCCGCCGAAGAAGTCGGCACCGAGGGCCTGGGCGAGCTGCGGCGCGGCGGTGTTGCCGGCCTTGTCCTGCGCGGTGATCGCCTCCCCGCCCACCAGGGCTGCCGCGCCGAAGCCGAGGGCCAGGGTGAACAGGTAGAAGGTGCCGATGATGCCGATCGCCCAGAGCACGCTCTTGCGGGCCGCCTTCGCGGTCGGCACGGTGTAGAAGCGGATCAGGATGTGCGGCAGCCCGGCGGTGCCGAGCACCAGGGCGATGCCGAGCGAGAGCAGGTCGACCTTGTTGTAGAAGGTCTGGGTGGCGTTGCCGGCCACCTCCACGCCGTACCGCAGGCCGGGTTCGAGGAACGCGTCCCCCTTGCCGGAGGATGCCGCCGCGTCGCCGAGCAGCGCGGACAGGTTGAACTTGTAGTGGGCCAGCACCAGCAGGGTCATCACCAGCGCGCCGGTCATCAGCAGGAACGCCTTGACGATCTGCACGTACGTGGTGCCCTTCATGCCACCCACGGTCACGTAGATGATCATGAGGGCGCCGACCATGATGATGGTCGCGATCTTGGCGGCGTCGGCGTCCATGCCCAGGAACGTCGTCCCCGGCCGGATCCCCAGCAGCAGCGCGACCAGTGCGCCCGCGCCGACCATCTGGGCCAGCAGGTAGAAGATCGACACGGTGATGGTGGAGACCGCGGCGGCGGTCCGGACCGGTCGCTGCCGCATCCGGAACGCCAGCACGTCCGCCATCGTGTAGCGGCCGGAGTTGCGCAGCAGTTCGGCCACCAGCAGCAGGGCGACCAGCCACGCGACCAGGAAGCCGATCGAGTAGAGGAAGCCGTCGTAGCCGTACAGGGCGATGATGCCGGCGATGCCGAGGAACGAGGCCGCCGACATGTAGTCGCCGCCGATCGCCATGCCGTTCTGGAAACCGGTGAACGAGCGGCCACCGGCGTAGAAGTCGGTGGCGGTCTTGGTCTGCCGGCTGGCCCAGATGGTGATGCCCAGGGTGGCCGCGACGAAGACCAGGAACAGCGTGATGGTGAGCGTACGGGCGGTGTTGTCCCCGGCCGCCGCGGCGAACACGTCGGTCATCGGGACTCAACCCCCTGGTCGAGTTCTGCCCGGATCCTGTCCGCGACCGGGTCGAGCTTGCGATCGGCGTAGCGGGAGTACAGCCACGCGATCAGGAACGTGGAGACGAACTGCAACAGCCCGAAGATGAGGGCCACGTTGATGTTGCTGCCGAAGAGCTTCGTACTCATGAAACCGCGGGCGTACGCGGAGAGGATCACGTAGAGCGCGTACCAGAGGAAGAACGCCACCGTCATCGGGAAGACGAAACCGCGTAGCGCCTTGCGGAGCCCGCTGAACTCGTCCGACTGCTGAACTGCGACGTACCGATCCGGCGCACTCGCCGGTGCGGGAGCATCCGTGGACATGGGAGTCACCACCTTCGCAGGTGTGGGGGATTTCGCGCACCGTAAGGACCCGGCCGACCTGCCGGAAAGCGGTGTACGGGCCCCTGCGGGCGGCTGCGCCGAACGGGCTACTGGCTGCGCCGAGTGACCTCGGTCACGTCGCTCAACGGTGCGGCCGACGTCGCGTCGTCAGCCGGCCAGGCCCCGGTAACGGCCCCGGTGGTACACCATCGGCACGCTCTCCCCGACCACCTCGACCACCTCGATGGTGGCCTCCACCAGCAGCGACCAGCCGTACTCGCGCGAGCCGTCCAGCCGGCAGCCCAGCCACGCCCCGGCGTCGGCCGGCACCGGCCCGTACCCGGTTCGGGTCCACTCCCCGGTGGCGAAGAGTCCGCCCGGCGCGGGGAAGAGGCCGGCGAACCGGTCGGCGAGCTGCCGGTGGGCCGGGCCGAGGGTGGCGACCGCGAACCGCCCGGTGACCGACACCGCCGCCCAGAACTCCGACTCCTCGTCCACCAGGCCGAGCAGCCGACCCGGATCGCCGTCCGCGATCACGGTCGAGGAGACGGTCAGGCCGGCCGGCGGGTTCCGGTCGTCCCCGGTCCCGCCACCGGCGGTCCAGAGGGTCACCGCCGAGGCCAGCCGGCCGCGCATCCGGCGGACCGGGGACCGGTCGGCGTCCGGGGTGGCGAACGGGTCGGAGTCGTGGATCCGGGCGCCCGGTTCTGGATTCACGTGAAACACCCGCCGCCGTTCGCCGTGGTCCCCTGTCCGCTCACCGGCACATTGTCCCCGGTCACCGGCGCGGGGTGATCGCGACCAGTAGTTCCGGCATCCGCCGGTCGAGCACGCCACCGGCGAGGTGGATGCCGAGGGCGAGCGCGCCGAGGCCGTACGCCAGGCCGACCGGCAGGGCCAGCCAGAGCCACACCCCGCCGAGCAGGGCGGTGGCCAGCACCATCGGCAACGCGAGCACAGACCCGACCAGCATCGCCAGCAGAACCTGGGCGCTCTTCGCCACCCCGGCGCCACTGTTCATCGCGAACGGGTTGGTGCTCTCCGGCAGCGCGTACGGGCTCAGGATCGAGACGTACAGGGTGACCGCCAGGCCGCTGCCGTACGCCGCGAAGAGCGACCCGGCCAGTACGCCGATCCACTCCGGTTCCCGCAGGAAGAACGCCAGGACGGCGGCGATCACCAACAGCATCGGCCCGACGTAGAGCGTGAACGCGACCACCCGTGCCCGCAGCTCCAGCCGGCCGGGCACGCCCGCGATCACGTTCGCCGCGTACGCGCTGCCGTCCCAGCCGAACTGGTTCGCCGGGGTGACCGCCGCGACCACGCCGACGAACAGCATCGACAGGCTCACCAGCACCGGGGACGCGTCCAACTCGGTCGGCCCGGTGAACAGACCCTGGCTGCCGATGTTCACCGACACCGGGACGAAGATGCCGACCACGGCGAAGGTGATCAGGCTGGCCCGGCGGCGGGTGTCCCGCCACCAGTAGCGGGCCTCCCGGGCCACCAGCGCGCCGTACCGGTCACGCGGCAACCAGCCGAGAATCCACGGGAAGAGCTGCGCGCTCGACCCCCTACCGGCGGCCGGCTGAGCCCGCGCCGCCCGGTCGGTGCTGGCCGTGCCGAGCATCGCCGCCTCCAGCGAGACCGACCACCAGCGCAGCAACGCGGCGATGGTCCCGGCCGTGATCAGCAACTTCACCGGTACGGCCCAGCCCCGCCCGTCGGCGACGTCCAGACCCATCGTGTACGGCGCGGCGAGCGGGGTCCAGCTCAGCACCCCGGCGATACCGGCCAACCGATCCCAGTCCGCCCGCCCGACCGCGCTGAGCACCGCGATCTGCAACGGACCGAGCAGGGCGGCGCAGACCGCGAGCAGGATCGCGGCCAGGTCGCGTACCTTGCGCGACCGGAGCATGTTCGAGAACGCGCTGGTCACCGCGCGGCTGGCGATGACACAGAGCAGCAGCCCGGCCAGGACGCCCAGCCCGGTGACCAGCCCCGCACCCCAGCCGCCCAGCGCCCAACCGGTCAGCACCAGACCGCTGGTGGCGAGCAGTGCCGCCGCCGCGGGCACCCCGATCAGCGCGGCGGCGATCAGGCCGGTGAGCAGGGTGCGCCGGGACAGCGGCAGCAGGGCGAAACGGGCCGGGTCGAGCGTCTCGTCCACCCCGAAGAAGATCAGCGGCAGCAGCAGCCAACCGATCACCAGCAGCGCGCCGACGAAGGCGGCGGTGATGCCGGCCATCTGCCGGTTGCCGGCCAGACCGGGCAGGGCCAGCAGCAGGAACCCGGACGCCGCGAACCAGCCGCCGATCAGGATGCCGCTGAGGAAGATGGCGATCCGCCAGCCCTGCCCCCGGAAGCTGTTGGCCATCATCCGCAGCTTGAGCCGGACGAAGTGCCGGGCCGAGACGGGATGTATGCCGGTCACTCCACCCTCGGCGCTCAGAGCCACGCCAGTTCCTCCCCGGTCGCCGTACGACCGCCGACCACCTCGACGAAGACGTCCTCCAACGAGCGGTCACCGCGCACCTGGGCCAGCGTGCCGACCCGTTTGATGGTGCCGTCGGCGAGGATCGCGACGTGACTGCACAGCCGCTCCACCACCTCCATCACGTGGCTGGAGAAGACGACCGTGCCGCCACCGGCGACGTACCGCTGGAGGATGTCGCGGATCAGGGCGGCGGAAACCGGGTCGACCGCCTCGAACGGCTCGTCCAGGACGAGCAGCCGCGGCCCGTGCAGCAACGCGCAGGCCAGGCCGATCTTCTTTTTCATCCCGGCCGAGTAGTCGACCACCAGGGTCCGCCCGGCGTCTGCCAGCGCGAGTACGTCCAACAGTTCGCCGGCCCGCTGGTCGACCACCGCCGGCTCCATGCCCCGCAGCAACCCGTGGTACGCCAGCAACTCGGCCCCGCTGAGCCGGTCGAACAGCCGTACGCCGTCGGGCAGCACACCGAGCAGCTGCTTCGCCCGTACCGGGTCGGCCCAGACGTCGTGGCCGAGCACCCAGGCCGCGCCCGCGTCCGGCCGGAGCAGTCCGACAGCCATCGACAGGGTGGTGGTCTTGCCGGCGCCGTTGGGGCCGAGTAGGCCGTAGAACGAGCCGGCCGGCACTTCGAGATCGACCCTGGCGACGGCGATTTTGGCATCGAACCGCTTGCCCAGCCCGCGCAGCGCGAGAGCGGCGTGCTCAGCCCCGATCATCCCTTGACGGTAGTCGCTCAGAGCGCCGAATCGTGTCCGTGCCGTGCCGATCCGTCACCGTGCCCGCGTACGCGGAAGTCACCCGCCGAGGCCGCTGCCCGGCCGGGGCGAGCCCGATCCGTCCGGTTGGCGGCCTACAGTCCCGTTCATCGTGACCCCGCACCGGGGCGCTGACCAGCCGCACGATCCGGCGGTCCCCGACTGTCGCACGATTCCTGATCTTGAGCCGCAGCATCTCGCCGAGACCGGGCCGCTCGTAGCGGCGTCCGGCCCGCAGCAATGCCGCCACGAGCGTTTCGCCTGGAGTGTTGCGATGGGGTAGGTCACATCCGTTGCCTACCGGTATTCAGCTATACGTGCCCGCGTTTCGATTGACAACGGATCTTTGGCGTACGGCTTCGCCGACAGCATCGCGTCAACCCGTTCAAGCCTTTTGTGAATCCACGAGATCCGCCGATCCTCGGGAAGGTCGAGGATCGGATTCAGGGATTCGACTGCCGATTCCAAATCATTGAGCTGCAATGATGCGGTCGCCGCGTAGATGTGAGCCAACGCCTCGTCGTCCAGGGCCCGATCAGTCGACCCAGCCGCAGCCCACAGGGCGAGCGCCTGCTCGGCGCCCGCCCGAGCGCGCCTGGCGTCCGCCTCGGTATCGAGCCAGATGAGTGCTGAACCCGAGTAGTAGTGCTGCTTGGCCTGGCTGAACGTGAAGAGGCCGGGCAGGTCATCCGGCTCATGGGCACGATCACGGGCGAAAACAGCCGCACCCAGTGCGGCACGGGCCGCCGGGCCGCTGCCCATGTTCGCGTGGCACTGCGCCACCCCGCCCAGTAGCCGGACCCTGGCCGTTCCGCTCGTGGCGTACCGGAGTCCGTCTTCCGCATAGGCGAGCGCACGGGGGAAATCGCTGGAAAAGCGGGCAATCAGTGACTGGGTACCGCGTACCCACGCGCGAAGCGGATCGGAGCCGGCCGACTTGGCGGCGTGCCATGCCGCCTCCGCGTGGGTCATGGCGCTGCGAGCATCGTTCAGGTCGAGGGCAGCGTAGGAGATGACTCCCGAAAGATAACCCGCATAGAGAACGGTGTCGGCGAGTTCACCCGGCCGGTTGAGTCGGCCACCGTGCAACGCCCCGATTGCCTGGCGACGAAGTGCGCCCGCTCGGTCGAGCATGTCGGCCGGTCGCGACGACAGATACGCGATCGCGAGTTGATGCGTTTCTGCGGCCAGCCGACCCACCAGGTCCGATGCCGAAATGCCGCACAACAGGTCGGTCAGTTTGGCGGACTCCCGTGCGGCCAGATCGCCCGCATCCGCGGCGAGGCCAACGAGGTAGCCGTTTGCGGAAAGTGCCTCGTCGAGTACTGCCGCGATATCGGGTGTGGGTGGACGAAGGTCGCGTTCGATCCGGCTCAGGTGTCCAGGATCGACGTGCGTAAAGCGGGCAAGGGTACGCAGCGTCATGCCGGTGTGCTCCGCGCGGAGGCGACGTACTGCTGCCCCGAACGTCTCGCGCATCAGATCCCCCAGGCTGTTGCCAGTGTGTTCAGGCATCACGCGGCACCTTCCGAGCGTATGCCTCGCGACGCCAGAGTGTCATCAGCGGGACCGTTCGGCGTCAGCGGCAAGTGACCGGACGGAACTGCGGGGCCCGCCCTTGGACCGTTCCGCAATGTCAGAGCGAGGATGCGCGATGCGACCGCTTGATTCACCCGACCCGTCGCCGGGCCCTGGCCCGGCGACCAGTTATCCCGACCGATGCGGCGCGTACCGGCCAGCCGACGCCCCACCGGTCCCTAAGCCGCCGCTGGCCCGCAACACGCGGGCCCTGGTCCGGATCCTGTGGAACACCCGCCGCCCGCGCTGGGTGTGGCGGCGGCGATGAACACTCAGCAGCATCCGCTCACCCGAGCCTCCCGGTACCTGTGGCCGGCACTGCTCGGGATCGCCAGGGTCACCGTCGCCCGGCATGAGCAGGGCGAGGAGTGCGGCCTGTGCCCGTGCTACAAGCCCGGCCGGTGCAGTCGGTGGCGGTGGGCCCGGCTGATGGTGGTCGACCCGGAGATGTTGGCCGCCGAGCGGCAGGCGGCTCGGTGATCCCCATCGACGGCGATGATCCGCGTACCCACGAGGGGGAACTGGAAGTCTGGGTGTGGGCGCACCGGTTGCCGTGCGTGTTCTCACGTCCGCACCAGGACTGCTTCGGCAACTACGTGCGTGTCTCCGCGATCGAGCGAGCGGGGGCGGCGTGGTGAGCCGCAACGACGAAGCCACAGACCCGGCCACCCTGTTCGCCGCTGCGGATCGGACCTGGCGGCAGCATCAGCCCGGCGGGAACATGTGGCGGCCGGGCACCTGCTACCAGTGCGAGCCGGACGGGTGCGCCCAGTTGGCGTGGGCGGTCGAGATCCGGTCCAGCCGGGCTGCCGCGTACCCGATGGTGGAGCGTCAGTCGGCCGCCGATCGAATGACGCCGGTGTGACCGAACCGAAGCCGGACCGGTCGGCGTTGACGAAGGTCACCGTCAATCTGATCCCTCGCGCCCAGGACGCCCTCGAAGCGGCCTGCGCCCGGACCAGCGACACCAAGACCGACACGATCAACCGGGCCCTGGTTGCCCACAACCTGGTGCTTGAGCTGGTCGAGCACGGTGGCGGGAGCCTGACGGTGCTATTGCCGGACGGCAGCACCGAACGGGTGCACCTGCTGTGAGAACGTGCAATTCTTCCCTGGCACGCACCGAGGACGAACGGAGCAATCGACAGGTCCGAGGGGCGGTGTCGCCATTCGCTCGCCGGGGCGGGGTTCGGCTTGGAGCGGTGGGCGTGCCGGAACGGTACAATCCGCCGGGACACGCCCGCATCGGATCCCCCTGACGCAGGCGGTTCGAGTACGACCCCTCGTGCCTCTTCCCCCGTACTGATTGCAGGTCTACATGTCGTCCACACCTGACGTCAGCGTGGTCATCCCCACCCTGTCCCGGCCGGACCTGGTGACCCGCGCCGTACGCGGTGCCTTGGCGCAGACCGTCGAGAACATCGAGGTCATCGTCGTGGTCGACGGACCGGACGACGAGACCCGCAGCGTGCTCGCCGCGATCACCGACACCCGTCTGCGGGTGATCGGACTGCCCGAGTCGGGCGGTGCGCCGAACGCCCGCAACACCGGTGTGGCGGCGGCCCGGGCCCCCTGGGTCGCCCTGCTCGACGACGACGACGAATGGCTCGCGCACAAGCTCGAAGTCCAGCTCGACCTGGCCAAGAACGCGCGTGTACCGCTGCCGATCGTGGCGAGCCGCCTGATCAACCGCACGCCGCGCGCCGAGTTTGTCATCCCGCGTCGGCTTCCGTCGGCGGGCGAGCCACTGAGCGAGTACCTCACCGTCCGGCGCGGGCTGTTCCACGGCGACGGCTTCATCCAGACCTCCACCATCATGGCCCCGACCGAACTGCTGCGCCGGGTGCCGTTCGACCCCAGCGTGCCCCGGATGCAGGAACTCGACTGGACCCTGCGGGCGACCAGCCACGACGACGTCGAACTGTTCTTCGCCGACGAGCCCCTGGTCCTCTTCCACCAGGACGAGGACCGGCCCCGGATCACCCTCAGCACGCCCTGGGAGCGGCAACTGGAGTGGCTCCGGCGCAGCCGCCCGCTGTTCACCCCGCGGGCGTACGCGGCCGTCACGATGAGCGTGGTCAGCTCGATGGCGGCGCCGACCCGCAGCACCAGGGTCTTCGGGACGCTGCTGCGCGAGGCCCGTCAGCACGGGCGGCCGAGCACGCTCGACTATCTGACGTTTCTCCAGATCTGGCTGATTCCGCCGCAGCTACGGCACACCGTGCGGGACCGGGTCCTGAAGCGCCGGGGCCACTCGAACGCCGCCGGCCAGCCCACCCCGGCCGACGGCGTCGGCGCGTCCACGACCGGGCGTACCGGCGCGGCGGGTCAGCAGCGGTAGCGGCGGGTTGGCGGCAGCGGCCTCGGGCCGAAGCCACGCCGATCGGCAGCCGCGCCGGGCCCTCATCCCGCTACGAGCCGCCGCTGTCGCGGCGGTGCGTGCGTCGCTCGGGGACCCGCAGCAACGCCTTCGCCCGCCGGCCCGCCAGCCAGGCAACCACCACGGTTGCCTTGGCCAACGAGCGCACGCCCTCCACCTCGACCATTCCCGGCACCAGACCACCCGAGCGCCGGCTGCCGCCGGACGACAGGCGGGCGACGCCGGAGGCCAGCTCCCGAGGCTCGAACCCGGTCAGGTCGACCACACCGACCGCCGTGGCGGACACCTGCCGCTGGCCGTACACCGAGGTGACCGCGTCGACCGGTGACTCGCCCTCGGCGCGGACCCAGTGTGCACGGCCGAGTGCGGCGGTCCGCCAGAGCAGCACGGCCGGACCCGTCTCGGCTGCCACCCCGGTCGGTTCCCCCTCGGTCGGTTCCCCCTCGGCGGGTTCCTCCTCGGCCGGATCGACCCGGACCAGGCCGACCTGATGGCGGTCGGCGAGGTCGATCAGGCTCCGCAGGGTGTCCGGCGCGAGGCCGTACGCGGCCGGCAGTTCGAGCAGGTACGGTGCCGGGAAGGCGGACACCGGCGGCTCGGTGACCAGCCGTACGCGAGGTTCGCCACGGTAGGTGGCGGCGATCAGCCGCAGGTCGAGTCGCGGGTCGGACAGCACCCGTACCCGTGCGTTGTCGAGCTGGTCCCACGGACCCACCAGGCTGACCCGGACGTCGTGCTCGGTGCCACGCAGGACCGAGTCGACCGACGCCCGTACGCGTTCCAGTGGCTCGTCCGCCACCGTCACGACCACCTCGGCCAGCGGCACCGACCAGGACGTTCCGCCGACCCGACGCCAGTTGCGCGGGTACGGGATGCGGTCGGCCAGGAACGGGCGGTTGTACCGGCTGACCTGTTCCCGGGCCTGCATCACGTGCGTCGGCCCGAGATGCCAGCTGCGGGCCTGCGGCTCCGGCACGAAGACGGCACCGGCCTGGGCCAGCCGGTAGCCGAACTCGGTGTCCTCGCCGAGGCGCAGCTCCCGATCGAGGCCACCGGCCGCGTCGTACAGCTCGCGGCGCAGCGCGGCCGTGGCACCAACGTGGATCTTGAAGGCGTGGTGGTCGGCGGTGCGGAGCTGGTTCGTCTGGTTGACGTACCGCTCGACGTAGGAGTGCGGCTCGCCGGCGCTGCCGCCGAACAGCTCGGCGCTCGCCCCCCGGTCCGCCATCTCGGCGACCCGCTCCGGCGACGGCCACGCGCCGTGCACCGCCGTGTCGACGAACCGCTTGTAGCCCAGCGTGACCGCGTACGGCAGCACGTGCTGCCAGCGGGCCTGCGCCGCGACGTGCTCCGGGTAGGCGATCATGTCGGCGTCCAGCCAGTGCAGGATCTCGCCGGAGCTGTGCTCCACCCCCCAGTGCAGCGCGTTCGCCCGCCCCCAACCGAACTTGTCGGCATCGTCGAGACGGACGAGCTTCGTCCGTTCCGGCCGGATCGGCGGCAGGGTCAACGGCGGTTCGGAGCCGTCGTCGACGACGATGACCTCAAGCAGGTCGGCCGGGTAGGTCTGCCGGCTCAGCGACGCCAGCGTCAGGTCGAGCGTGGGCTGACACTGGAACGCGGGAATGACCACGCTCACCGTCATGGTCGGTTGCCAGCCGTCCAGGTCGGGCACGGTCACCGGCGACCAGTCGTTGCGGATGACGCGGGGAGTGCGGCTCACCGGCTGTCGGACTCCTCGTACGGGGGAAGGTTCCCGGGGTGGGAAATTGTCAGGCACGTGACGCCGTCTCGGCTGCCTCGTCGGCTGCCGGTCCGCCGGCTGCCGGTTCGGGGTCGGTGAGGGCGAGGCGCGGCAGGCCGGGCCACCGGTCGACGGCGGCGTCGAGGAAGTACTGGTCGCCGGGGTCCCAGGTGTGACCCGTGGCCCGGCGGTGGTAGATATAGCCGAGCGCGTGGGTCCGGTAGATCATCGCGCCGTCGCGGCGGAGCCGGTCGATCAGGCCGAGGTCGACCGACCTCGGCACCGGTCGCCAACCGCCGACGGACTCCAGGTCGCCCTTGGCAAGCAGCATCGTGCCGCCCGCGACCATCTCACCGTCCGACTCGGGGACGCCCGACGATCGCCGTACGGTGATGCCGAGCGTCTCCAGGTGCACGAACTCGGCCATCTTGCCGACCAGGGTGGCGCCCGAGTAGTGCCGGGCGAGCACCAGGTCCCAGACGTGTTCCAGGGAGTAGGTGTCGTCGTCGTCGAACTTGGTGACGAGGGTGCCGTGGGCCCGGCGGGTGGCGTCGCCCAGCGCCTCGCCGAAACTGGCGGTGGCCGGTACGTGCACGATCTCGAACGGCCGCCCGCTCGCGGTGAGCAGGGCACGCGCCTCGGCGGGCAGCTCGATCCCGTGCAGGCACAGGACGACCTCCAGCTCCGGGTAGGTCTGCCCGACGATCGCCCGGAGCACGTCGGCGAGCATCTCGGGCCGCCGGGTGGCCAGGATCGCGGTGACCGAGGGCGGGCGACCCAGCTCGGGAAAGGTGGCCGTGGCCAGCTCCGGCAGCGCGAAGGCGAGCGCGTGCCCGCGCATGGCGGCCCGCCGCTGCCGTACGCTGCGCGCCTCCAGGGCCAGCGGATCGGTCTCGACCAGGGCAGCGGTCAGGATCGCCCGCAAATCCGGGTCGAGCAGGTTCGCGACCTGCGGCGGCAGTGTCGGTACGGCGACGACGGCGCCGGCCATCGCCACCTGGACGAGCAGGGCGGCGGTGGGCACCGGGGCGTCCCCGCCGACCCGCGGCACGCTCACCACGGCGGTCTGGCGCAACGCGGCCAGGGTCGCCGCGTCCAGGCCGGGCCCGTCGAGCGGCCTCGCGGTCGCCGGATTTCCGCCCCACCCGAACCGGCGCCCGCCCGCGTCGAGGTCCAGTTCGATCCGGGCCGCGTCCGGTGCGTAGGAGCCGGCCCGCCGGCCCCGAGGGTTGATCCGCCGGGCGTCGACCAGGATCACCTGTTCGCCGGCCGGCCCCCGCAGCCCGTGCCGGGTGGCGGTGTAGGCGGCGGCGTACGAGGCCGCGGTGTCCGTGTTGTCCGGGGCGGCGTCGGATGCGCGCAGGACCAGGTCATGCGCGCGGATCTCGGTACGTTCGGGCAGCCGGCCGGTGGCCACCGTCGCCGACGGCTGCGCCGGCAGGTACGCCGGCAGCAGGCCGTGGCCGGTCAGGTCCGCGCTGGCCGGTGCGGGCAGCGGTCGGGTCGGCCCCAGCGCGCGCAGCGCGGCTTCGAGCACCTCACGGAACGGGGCAGGACTACCCAGGTGCACGCTGACCGTGGCGGCCCCGCGTCCGAACCTGGGCAGCGACACCCGGTGCCGCCGCATGTGCGGCAGTGCGCCGACGCCGCCGGACCAGCCCCGCCAAGGGGCCCGCCACAGGGCGACCAGGACGGTGGCCCGGGAGGTCGGTGCGAGCGACGCCGGGTCGGCCAGCAGGTCCCGCAGCCGGTCCATCGAACCGGCGGCGACGAATACCCGGCGCGAGCCGGGCACCCGGAAGACCCGTAGACCGACGGCGCGACTCAGCCGCTCGGGCAGGGTGGGCGAAGGTACGCCGACGAGGCGCCAGTGGCGCCCCCGGCCGGCCGGCTCGGCACTGGCATCGCGCATTACCTCAGCCCGTTTCCCTCCGGCTAGTAGGTCTCTCACTCTACGCACCCACGATGTACGGACGATCCGGACCACCCGGCCGTGGGACCACCACACCGCCATCAACGTCCCGAAAACCGATCGCACCGACTACAGGCGAAGTGCCTCCGGCGCGTGCAGGCGCAGCATGGTCGCACCGACGTCCACCGGGGCCCGGCGCCGGGTCGCCATCGACACCGCGACCATCACCGTGAAGGCCAGCGGAACCGTCCAGGCGGCCGGCTGGGCGATCAACGTCGCCGGCCAGCCGGTCAACTCGGGCCCGACCACGGTGACCAGGACCGCCAGGATCGAGGCACCGCCGCCGGCCAGGATGCCGGCCGCCGCACCCAGGTCGGTCAGCCCACGCCACCAGATGCCGAGCACCAGCAGCGGGCAGAAGCTCGACGCGGCCACCGCGAACGCCAGCCCCACCACCTGCGACACGTCCAGCCCGGAGACGTTCAGCGCCAGCACCAGCGGAACCACCCCGGCGAGCAGGGTGGCGAGCCGGAAGTCGCGTACCGAGCCCCGGCCGAGCACGTCGGTGGAGATGACCCCGGCGACGCTGGTGAGCAGCCCGGACGAGGTGGACAGGAAGGCGGCGAACGCGCCCGCGGCGACCAGCGCGGCGAGCAGTTGCCCGGTCAGGCCGCCGCCGAGCGCCGCACCGGGCAGCATCACCACCACCGCGTCGGTCTGCCCGGTCAGCAGCAGTTGCGGGGTGTAGATCCGGCCGAGGACGCCGTACAGGGTGGGCAGCAGGTAGAACATGCCGACCAGGGCGAGGACCACCAGTGTGGTCCGCCGGGCGGCGGCACCGTCGGGGTTGGTGTAGAACCGCACGAGTACGTGCGGCAGCCCCATCGTGCCCAGGAACGTCGCCAGAATCAGCGAGTACGTCGCGAACAGGTCCCGGTCGTCGCTGCCGGCGGCGCTCGGCAGCAGCCAGTCCGGCCCGTCGGTGACCACGCCCGACAGCGCCGGCACCGGGTCACCGGCGGCGAAGGTCAGCTCGTCGCCGGGGCGTACCGCTCGGGTTCCACCGTCGGGCAGGGTGAGGGTCGCCGGCTGCTCGACCACGACGGTGATCGCGGTCCGGAACGTCGGCCCGTCCGGCGGTGTCACCGCCGGACGCCCGTCCGACTGCCACTGCAAGGCCAGGAAGATCACCGGTACGGCGAGCGCGGTCAGCTTCAGCCAGTACTGGAACGCCTGCACGAAGGTGACCGCGCGCATCCCGCCGAGCGCCACGTTCGTCGTCACCACCGCGCCCACCAGCAGCGCACCCAACTCGTACGGCCCACCGGCGACCGTCGTCAGGGTCAGCCCGGCGCCCTGCAACTGCGGCACCAGGTACAGCCAGCCGATGAAGATGACAAAGAGGGTGGCGAGCTTGCGCAGCCAGCGGGAACCGAGCCGTACCTCGCAGAAGTCCGGCAGGGTGAACGCGCCGGACCGGCGCAGCGGCGCCGCCACGAACAGCAGCAGGGCCAGGTAGCCGGCGGCGAAACCGACCGGGTACCAGAGCACGTCCACGCCGTATTTCAGGATCAGGCCGGCGATGCCGAGGAAGGACGCCGCCGACAGGTACTCGCCGCCGATCGCCGCCGCGTTCCAGTTAGGACTGACCGTACGCGACGCGACCAGGAAGTCCGACGTCGTCCGGGCCAGCTTGAGCCCGTAGAACCCGATCGCGAGAGTGATCAGGGTGACCGCGACGATCGACGGCACCAGGTACGGGTTGTCCACTCAGCGCTCCGGCCGCTGGACCAGGTCGGTGAACTCCTGCTCGTTGCGTTCCGCCAGGTGCACATACGCCCAGCCGACCCCGACCAGGAACGGGAACGCGCAGACGCCCAGCAGCAGCCAGGGCAGGTTGACCCCGAACAGTTTCACCGCTCCGGCCGCCGGGGCGAGCGCGAACATCAGCGGCAGCCCGCCGAGCCCGATCGCGACCACCAGGAACAGCCGTACGGCGAGCGCCAGTTGCGCGCGCACCAGCCCGCGTACGAGTGCCTCGCCGACCCGGGTCTGTTCGGTCAACTCGGCTCGGGTGCGCTCCGTCCCGGGCCCCCGCCGCGCCACCTCGGCCAGCACGACCCGGGCCCGCGGCAAACGGACCGGCGCCGCCGGATCAGCCGACGGATCGATGGAAGCACCCACCCCGGCAGTCTCACCCCCCACCCCCAAAAGTCAAGCCACCCCTCCTCCCTCCTCCCTCCTCCCTCCTCCCTCCTCCCTCCCTCCCCTCCCTCCCCGCGCCCCCTCCGCCGCCCCCCTCTCGTCGATCTAGGGCAAATACGTGTGAGTTGATCTCTACCCACACGTATTTGCCCTAGATCGACGGGGCGAGGGGGGAGGGGGGAGGGGAGGGAGGGCGGGGAGGGTCAGGGGGTGGTGGGGCAGGGGTTTTGTTGGGGGGTGGGGTGGGTTGCGGGGGTGGTGTGGAGGAGGTTTCGGGCGTTGGAGCGGCCGAGGTTCGCGCTGCGCCAGTCGTCGGGGTGGTCGTTCAGGTGTTCGGCGATGTTCCTGAGTACGCAGTCCCGGAGCGGGTCGGGCAGCCGGTCGAGCGCCGGTACCGCGTCGGCGGACAGTCGCGAGAGGTACTCCAGGTCCAAACGTCCGCTGGTGGCGTGCCGGTCGACGTTCCGCTCGGCGATCAGCCGATCGGGGTTCGCCGCCGCGAGGCCGAGCAGTGCCAGTACGGCCGTACCCACGATCAGCCGGGGTAGCCAGGTGGCTCGCAGGCGCAGCCCGGCGACGAGGACGAGCACGAAGATCACGCCGAGCCACAGTTCGCAGGCGGCCACCAGCAGGCGGAGCCGGGTGGCACCGTACGCGTGGGTGTAGACGTTCATCCGGTACAGCGCCGAGGCGACCACGACCAGGCTGAACAGGGCGAGGATGCCGAGCAGTGCCCGGATCAGCCACCGCTTCGCGGGTGTGTCCCGAGGCGCCCAACGGGTCGCCGCGGCGATCACCATCAGGGTGAGCACGGTGACCGCCAGCAGTTGCCAGAAGCCGCCCCGGGCGTGATCGGCGTAGGTCAGTCCGGCGGTGTCCTGCACGTGTGCCGACCCGCCGAACAGGTTGGTGAGCTGTACCAGGACAAACGCCGCGAACAGCAGGTCGAGCAGGGCGACCGGTACCGCCCACTCCGTACCGCGTAGCCGGTGCCGGGCGGGCCGCTCCAACCCGGTCAGGTCCGGCGGTGCGGCCAGCACGTACGCCGCTCCGAGCAGTCCGCCGCCGAACACCAGCGACACAAAGATCCACCTGAGCACGGTCCCGGCCGACAGTTCCGGAAGCAGACCGTCGATCAGGTCCGCGAAGTGCGCGTCCGCCGAGGCGAACAGGGCACCGAAGACGACCAGCAGGGCGACCGAGGCGGCGGCGGTGGCAAAGCCCCGGCTGAGGCTCGAACGCCCCGCCCGGTCGGCCTGACGCAACCCGCGCCGCGCCCAGGGCAGGGCCCGGAGCACCGCGGCGGGTGTGATCCCGATGGAGAAGAACAGACCGGGCAGCGTCCGGCCGTCGGCCACCGCGAGGCACGCGGTCAGTCCGGCGGTGAACAGACAGAGTACGAACAGCCAGCCGGCCGCCCGCACGGTGCCGACCCCGACCAGGGCCACCGTCGCGGCCAGCCAGATCAGCCGTACGGCACCCAGCCGGGTGCGGGCGCCCCGGCTACCCTGCTCCACCGCTGCGGTACGGTCCGGCGCCCCCGTGGTGCCGGACCGTACCGGGTCCGTGTTGGCGGCGCCCGCCTCGCCACCGCGTACGCCGGTCGGGTTCACCCCCGCCGGGTTCACGTTTGTGTTCGACCTGGGCGGGTGCAGGGTTCGCCGACGAGGGCGTCGACCTGAGCATCCGGGGACCCGAGCGGCGGCGACCGACAGGGCCACGGTGCCGGCGACGGCGGCGACGAGCCAGCCGGCGCCGGGCCGGTCCAGCGGAATGCTCACCGCGCCGACCACCGCCGCCGTGGCGGTCGCGGCCAGGACCGCCCGGGGTGCATCGGCAGCCGGCCCCGCCCACCGCCGCTGCCACCTCGACGGCGGCGCGGGTACGAGCGGCGACGGCTGCACCGCCACGGGCGTTCGTTGCGCCGTCACGAGCAGCGGCCGTTGTGCCGTCACCGGCGTTCGTTGTGCCGTCACCGGCGGTCGCCGCGGGATCGGGTGCGGATCCTGTGCCGTCGTCGGACCCGACACCTGCGCGTTCATCGGTGGTTGCCGCTCCGCTGTCCGGTCCACGGACGCTTCCAGGTTGTCCGCCGGTGGCTCGGTGTGATCCGTCGGTGGCTCCACCCGGGTCACCGGCTGTTGTGGCAGCGGCTCGGGTGCAGGGTCGGGGATTGGACGCGTGGTCATGCTTCCTCCGAGGGGCGCACGGATCCGACCGGCCGGTTCGGCCCGCCGGGTGGTCCGGGGCGGGGGACGGCCAGTGGTGGTGTGAGACGGGGGACGGCCAGTGGTGGTGTGGGACGGGGGACGGCCAGTGGTGGTGTGGGACGACGGGTTCAGGAGACCGCGGTGACCGCCACTGTGGAGGGACCGAGGGGCAGGCTCACCCGGATCCGGCAACCGGAGTTCCGGCGGTTGCCGGCACCCGGCGCGGGTTCCGCCACCGCGATGGTGCCGCCGTGCAGCTCGACCACCCAGCGGGCGATCGCCAGACCGAGTCCGGTGCCGCCGTCGCCGGCCCGCTCGCCCCTGGTGAACCGTTCGAAGACCCGGGAACGTTCGCCCACCGGGATCCCCTCGCCCTCGTCGGACACCTCGACGTTGAGCCGGTCGGCCCGCTGCTCCGCGGTCACGAGTACGTTGCCGCCGGCCGGGCTGTGCCGGGCCGCGTTGTCGAGCAGGTTGGCGAAGACCTGGTGCAGCCGCCACGGGTCGGCCCTGATGCTCAGCGGTGCGGCCGGTTGGCGTACCCGGAACTCGACCATCCGCCCGGCGCCGCTCGCGCTGACCGCGGCCTGCCGGACCGCTTCGTCCAGGAAGTCCGCGACGTCGAGGTTGACCCGGCGCAGCGGCACCACGCCGGCATCCAACCGGGACAGGTCGAGCAGGTCGGCGACCAGGTGACCGAGCCGTTCGGTCTGCGCGAGGGCGGTCCGCAGGGTGGCCGGCTCCGGCTCGGCGACCCCGTCCACGATGTTCTCCAGCACCCCCTGCAACGCGGTGATCGGCGTACGCAGCTCGTGCGACACGTTGGCGATCAGCTCCCGCCGTCGCCGGTCGGCCTCGGCCAGTTCCGCCGACATCTGGTTGAACGCGACCGCCAGCTCCCCGACCTCGTCCCGTGAGGTGGCCCGGACCCGGCGGGTGTAGTCGCCCCGGGCCATCGCCCGGGCCGCGGCGGTCATCTCCCGCAGCGGCGAGGTCATTCCGTGGGCGAGGACCTGCGAGGTGGTCAGGGCGACGATGATGGCGGTCGCCGAGGTCCACGGCGGGATCCAGCCGATGCCGATCCAGAAGACGGCCAGCCCGGCGGCGCCCGACGACACCAGCAGGATGCCGAGCTTCACCTTGATCGAGCGGACCGGGTCCAGCGGGCGGGGCAGCAGGTCGAGTCCCCGGTTGACCCAGGCCCAGATCGCGTCCGTCACGGCTGTACCTCCAGTGCGTAGCCGACGCCGTGCACGGTCCGGATCAGATCCGCGCCGAGCTTACGACGCAACGCCTTGATGTGGCTGTCCACGGTCCGGGTGCCGGACGCGTCGGCCCACCCCCAGACGTCGGAGAGCAACCGTTCCCGGGGCAGTACGGCCCTCGGTCGGCCCGCGAGGTGGACCAGCAGGTCGAATTCGGTAGGCGTCAGATGTGCCTCGACCCCGGACCGCCGGACCCGCCGCTCGGCCTGGTTGATCTCCAGATCGCCGAGCCGGAGGATCTGCTGGGCGTTGCTCGCCGCCCGGTCGACCCGGCGCAGCAGCGCGTGCACCCGCGCCGCCAACTCGCGCAGCGAGAACGGTTTGGTCAGGTAGTCGTCCGCGCCGACCGCGAGCCCGACCAGCAGGTCGGTCTCGTCGTCACGGGCGGTCAACATCAGCACCGGTACGGGTCGGTCGGCCTGGATCCGTCGGCACACCTCCAGCCCGTCGAAGCCCGGCAGCATCACGTCCAGCACCACCAGGTCCGGCGGGCGCAGCCGAACCGACTCGACGGCGGTCGGGCCGTCACCGGCGATCTCGACGGCGAGGCCCTCGGCCCGTAGCCGTGCCGCGACCGCCTCCGCGATGGTCTGCTCGTCCTCGACGACCAGGACCCGACGCTCGTTCATGTCCTGGACTGTAGGCATGCGGGATGGAGAGGGACGGGGCAGGTTGTGAATAACCTGTGGAGAACGAGCGGCGCCTGTGGATAACTCACGACTCCGCCGGTCGCGGCGAGGTTACCGGTTCCAGTCCTGCTTCGCCGCGCGAACCAGCTTGTCCTTCAACTCGCGGGTGTGTCGACGGCTGACCGGCAGCTCGGTGCCGTCGACCACCACCACGTACCCGGAGTTGGCCAGCCGGAGTTCGGCGATCAGCCGGAGCTGCACCAGGTACGAGCGGTGGATCCGGACGAAACCGGCGTCCGCCCAGCGTTCGGCCAGGGTCGCCAGCGGCACCCGGACCAGGTGCGACGCGTCGGCCGTGTACAGCCGCGCGTAGTCGCCCTGCGCCTCCACCCAACGTACCGCCGAACGGGGCAGCATCCGGGTCGTCCCGGCCAGCTCCACCGGGATCGTCGGATCCTCCTCGGCACGGGCCAGGGCCGCCGGATGGGTCGGCACCACCCGGGCGCCGATCACCCGGCGCAGCGACTCGGCCAGCCGCTCGGCGCGTACGGGCTTGCGGACGTAGTCGGTCACGCCCAGGTCGAACGCGTCGACCGCACCGTCGTCGTACGCGGTGACGAAGACGATCGCCGGTGGCCGGGCGAACCGCCGCAGCACCCGGGCCAGTTCCATGCCGTCCAGTCCGGGCATCCGGATGTCGAGGAAGACCACGTCCACGTCGGCGTCCCGGAGCACCCGCAGCGCCTCGGTGGCGTCGCACGCGGTGTGCAGCCGGGCCACCCGGGGGTCGGCCCGCAGATGGTACGCGAGCTCGTCCAGCGCAGGTGGCTCGTCGTCCACCGCCAGCACCCGTAGGAAACCGTTCACACCCGCACCTCGCTCCGCTCGGTCACGTACGCGCCCGGACATGCCGGTGGAACTTCGGCACTCGCATGCTCACCTTCGTACCCGATCCCAGCCCGGTCTCCACGACCAGGCCGAACGCGTCCCCGAACGCCGACCGGAGTCGTTCGTCCACATTGGAAAGTCCGACGTGCTGCCCGGCGTCGTCGGCGCTGTCCCGAGCTGCCTCGGCGATGCCCGCGGCCAGCACCGCCGGATCCATCCCCACCCCGTCGTCCTCCACCGTGATGTGGCACTCCGCGCCGGCGTCACGCGCCTCGATGCTCACCATCCCCAACCCCGGCTTGCGGGACAGACCATGCCGTACGGCGTTCTCGACCAGCGGTTGCAGGCAGAGGAACGGCACGGTCACCGGCAGCACCTCGGGGGCGATCTCCAGCCGGACCTGGAGCCGGTCACCGAACCGGGCCCGCTCGATCGTGAGGTAGCGGTCGATCGAACGCAACTCCTCGGCCAGCGTGGTGAACTCACCGTGCGCCCGAAACGAGTACCGGGTGAACTCGGCGAACTCCAGGATCAGCTCCCGGGCCCGCTCCGGGTCCGTACGCACGAACGAGCCGATCGCGGTCAGCGCGTTGTAGATGAAGTGCGGGCTGATCTGTGCCCGCAGTGCCCGTACCTCGGCCCGTGCCAGCCGCTCCCGGGACGAGTCGAGTTCGGCGAGCGCGAGCTGCGCACTGGCCCAGTGTGCGGTCTCCAGCGTCGCCTGGACCAGGCCCGGTGCCGGCTGGTCGTCCGCGATCGCCACCAGCACCCCGACGGCGTGCCCGTCCGACCCGGTCAGCGGTGCGATCACCGCCCCCCGTACGGGACAGTCGACCCGGTCGCAACGCAACTCCGGCTCGCCGAGCACCGTCGACCGGTTCACCCCGATCGCCCGCTCCGCCGCCGCCACGAACTGGGCCCCGTGATGCCCGCCCCGGCCGTCGATCGCCAACACCTCGGTGTCGTCCACCAGCGCCAACCCGGCCGCCCCCACCAGCGCCCGCAGGTGCCGTACCGCCTTGGCCGCACTAGCCGGACTCAACCCGGCCCGCAACGGCTCCGCCGCCAACCCAGCCGTATGCAACACGTCGTACGTAGCCAGTTGACTAGCGGTGGCGATCCCCCGACGGGCCCGCAGCCGTACCACCGCAAACAGGGCGGCCCCGAGCGCGCTCACCAACACCACCACAGCAAGCGCAGCAGAAAGATTCGCCCCCACCCGCACAACCTACTGCCGCCCCCCACACCCCACCCACCCCCGCGCCCCCACCCCACCCGCCCACAGATGTAGAGAAAAGAGTGCCTACCCAAGCCCGGATAAGCACTCTTTCTCTACATCTGCCGCCCCCACCACCCCAGCCCCGCCCCACCGCAAGCAAGGTCGCGAGTCGACCGAGCGCCGCCGCGGTGTCTTCGTCCGAGGACGACGAGGCGAAGCCTTCGTCGCCCGCAGGACGAAGTCACCGCACTGGGCGGAGCGAGCCAGCCGAGGCGAAGCCGAGGCCAGCCAGCAAAGCGCGAGCCGCGACGGCGGAGCCGTCGCCAGCTAGTAAGCCCCCTTGCGGGCGAGGACGACGCCGATGGTGCGCCAGAGGATGCTGAGGTCGTAGGCGAGGGACCAGTTGTCGACGTAGTAGAGGTCCAGGCGAACCGCTTCGTCCCAGGAGAGGTCGGATCGTCCGGAGACCTGCCAGAGGCCGGTCATGCCGGGGCGGACGAGCAGTCTGCGCCGTACATCGCCGAGGAAGTCGCCGTCGTCCGCCGGGAGCGGACGCGGCCCGACCAGGGACATTTCGCCCTTGAGTACGTTGATCAACTGGGGTAGTTCGTCCATGGAGCTGGCGCGCAGGAACCGGCCGACCGGGAAGACCCGAGGATCTTCCTTGATCTTGAAGAGCATGCCGTCGGTTTCGTTCCGGTCGACCAGGCTGGCGAGGCGGTCCTCGGCGTCGACGTACATGGTGCGGAACTTCCAGACCCGGAAGGTGCGGCCCTCGTGGCCCACCCTGGGCTGGCGGAAGAAGACCGGGCCGGGGTCGGAGATCCGGATCGCGAGCGCCACGGCGATGAAGACCGGGGCGAGCAGCAGCAGGCCGAGCCCGGCCGCGACCCGGTCGAGCAGGTTCTTCGCCAGGAGTGCCGGACCGGACAGGGTCGGCTCTTCGACGTGCAGCAGCGGCAGGCCCTCGACCGGCCGAATGTGCACCCGGGGGCCGGCGATGTCGGTCAACTGCGGGGCCACCACCAGGTCGATGCCGGAACCCTCAAGCTGCCAGGCGAGCCGGCGCAGCTCGCCCGGCTCCCAACTGGCCGAGCCGCAGACCGCGATGGTGTCGCCGGCCACCTCCCGGACCAGCGCCAGTACGTCCCGTCCGGCGTAGATCGGCACCGGAGTCTCGATGCCCCGGGCGGCGGCGTACCCGTCGGTGAGGTGGATGGCGACCGGGATCAGCCCGGCGGCCGGGCTGCGGGTGACCGCGGTGTAGACCTCCAGCGCCTCCGGCAGGGTGCCGACCAGCACCATCCGGTGGGCGGCGTGGCCACTGCGTCGGCGCATCGTGTGCAACACGGAACGGGCGAGCAGTCGGAAGATCAGGATGAACACCAGTGCGCCGACCAACGCGGTCGCGACGGAGAGCCGGGACAGTTGGGTCACGGTGGCGAAGGCCAGGAACGACACGCTCGCCGCGACCACCACCCCGGCGCGTACGACGCGTTTGAACTCTTCGGTGCCGATGCCCAGGTAGCGCCGGTCATAGGCGCGGTTGCCCCAGAGCACCAGCAGCCAGCCGAGCGGCAGCAGCAGGTAGGACACGGTGTGGAACCAGGTGGCGTCCACGTCGGCGGCGTTGAAGCCTGCGGTGGCCTTCTCGAACCTGCTGATCGAGACCCAACTGGCCAGGGCGGCGGCGGCAAAATCCAGCAACAGCAGGATCAGGATGTACGGCCGGTGCCACCGCGACACCCGCCGGCTCACCTTCGCCCAGGCCGAGCGGGGTACGCCATTCGGAGGTGGAGTGCTGGGCAGCTGGATTTCGAAGCTGTCGACGTGTCGTACCGGGCTGGTTCGGCCAGTGCCGGTTACCGGGCGTTGGAGGCTTGTCGTCACCTCACCTACGTCCTCCCGTGTGACACGTGCCGCCCATTCGCCATAAGGGCTCGGGTCGCCCACCGTCTCAGTCTCCCACGCAGGCCCCGGTAGGGGCATGAACCGGAGGGACATTACGCCTCACCGGCTTGCGGTGAGAACGACCCGGCCCTGTGCGATAAGAGCCTCGGACCGGGTCACTATACCGATGGATGACGCCCCCGCCAGATCTGTCGGATGGAGATTTCATCGCCACCTGGGCGATTTCTACCCTCAGCCAATTGTTGGTCACCTAACGCACAAGTCGGGATAGTCGGCGGTCGGCAAGGGGCTTGCCCCCGGTCTGGCAGGTCGGGCAGTACTGAAGGCTCGAATCAGCGAACGAAACCTCACGCACAGTATCGCCGCAGACCGGGCAGGGAAGTCCCGTACGGCCGTGCACTTTCAGCCCGGACCGCTTCTCGCCCTTGAGTTCGGCGGCGCGCTGTCCCACCGACCGGGCCACCGCGTCACCCAGCACCTGCCGGGTCGCGGCGTGCAGGGCGGCGAGTTGGCCGTCGGCGAGGCGGTCCGTGATCGCGAACGGGGAGAGCCGGGCCGTGTGCAGGATCTCGTCCGAGTAGGCGTTGCCCACCCCGGACAGGATCTCCTGGTCGGTGAGGATCCCCTTGACCTGTCCCCGGCGGGAGCGCAGCCGCTCGCTGAACAGCGGCAGGTCGGCGGCGAGCGCGTCCGGGCCGAGTCGGGCCACGCCGGGCACCTGGGTCGGATCGGTGACCAGGTACGCGGCGAGCTTCTTCTGCGTACCGGCCTCGGTCAGGTCGAAGCCGGAGCTGTCGTCGAGGCGTACCCGGACGGCGATCGGGCCCTTGCCGGGCTTGAGCGGGGTGGTCGAGACGAACGCCTCCCGGTAGTGCAACCACCCGGCTCGGGCCAGGTGGACCACCAGGTGCAGGCCGCCGTCGAACTGGACGTCGAGGAACTTGCCGTACCGGCTGGCACCGGACACCGCGCGGCCGACCGCCGCGGTCGGCGCCGGATCGTACGTCTTCAGGGCGCTGATGGCGGCGACCTCAAGCCGCTCCACCCGGCGGCCCACCGCGCGCTCGCGCAGGTAGGCACCGAGCGCCTCTACCTCAGGCAGTTCGGGCACGTCACTAACGGTAGCCTCTAGTCGCGTGAAGGTGGTCGTGGCGCACAACCGGTATCGCGAGGCTCAACCCTCGGGTGAGAACACCATGGTCGATCTGGAGATCGCCCAGCTCACGGCGGCGGGGGTCGAGGTCCTGCCGTTCCTGCGCAGCTCGGATGAGATACCGGCGATGCCGAAGAGCGCGAAGGCGTTGCTGCCGATCTCGCCCATCTACGCGCCCCAGGCGCAGCGGGACCTGAGCCGGCTGATCGAGACACACCGGCCGGACGTACTGCACCTGCACAATCCGTACCCGTTGCTGTCACCCTGGGTAGTGCGGACCGCGCACCAGCACGGCGTACCGGTGGTGCAGACGGTGCACAACTACCGCCAGGTCTGCTCCTCCGGCCTCTACTTCCGGGACGGGCACATCTGCCACGACTGCCGGGGACGGGCGCTCGGCGTGCCGGCGATCGTGCACCGCTGCTACCGGGGCTCCCGGGTGCAGAGCGCGCTGATGGCGACGACACTCGCCGTACACCGTCCGACCTGGCGTTCGGTCGACCGCTTCATCGCGCTCACCTCGGCCGTCGCCGACCACCTCCGGGAGTACGGCATCCCGGCCGACCGGATAGTGATCAAGCCGAACGCCATCCCCGATCCGGGCGAGCCGGCTCCGCTCGGCGACGGCTTCCTCTTCTACGGCCGGCTCTCCCCGGAGAAGGGCCTCGCCCTCCTGCTCGACGCCTGGCGGCGGCACCCCGAGGGGTCACTTGGGCCGCTGCGCATCGCCGGTGACGGTGAACTGCGCCCGCTCGCCGAGGCGGCTGCCGCCGAACGTACGGACATCGAGTACCTGGGTCCGCTGGACCGGGCCGGGGTATGGGCGGCGGTCCGTTCCACCGCCGTGGTGGTGGCGGTCCCCACCTGGCACGACGTACTTCCGACAGTGGTGATCGAGGCGCTCGCCGCCGGCCGCCCGGTGCTCGGTACGGCGCTCGGCGGGGTGCCGTACCTGATCGGCATGGACCACCCGCCCACCGCCGCCGGCTGGGTAGTGCCGGCGGACCCGGCCGCCCTGGCCGCCGCCCTGCCCACCGCCCGAGCCGCCGCCCCCACCCTGGCCCCCCTGGCCCGCACCCGCTACACCCAAACCTTCCACCCCCAGGTAGTAACCACCCAACTCCTAACCACCTACACCTCCCTAACCCGGAAGTAGACCTACCCCCCCGCCCCGCCCCGCCCCCGCCCCGCCCCGCCCCCGCCCCGCCCCGCCCCCGCCCCCCGCCCCCGCCGTCGATCTAGGGCAAATACGTGTGATCAGAGATCAAGTAACACGTATTTGCCCTAGATCGACGAGGAGAGGCGCGCGGGCGCGGCGCGGCGCGGAGGAGGAGGGGGAGGAGGAGGAGGAGGGGAGGGAGGGGCTAGTGGGGGGAGGGGCGGGTGGAGGCGGCGATGCTGGCTAGGAGGAAGGTGCTGTTTAGGGTGGTGAGGGCGGTTATGGTCCAGATTGTTGCGGCGGGGGCCAGGAGCAGGACCAGGGCGGCGACGAAGATCAGTGCGCCGTAGTCGCGGACGAGCTTCACCAGCCGGACCGGCAGGGCGGTGGAGGTGATCAGGCTGGCGCGACTCGGGCCGGACTGCATGACCGAGGTGACCAGGTTCACCATCCAGCTGCCGGCGAAGGCCGCGACCAGCCAGACCGGCGTCGAGGGGCGCTGGGCCACCGCGGTCGCGCCGAGCGCCGTCACCACGCCGATCTGGGCGGCCACGTCACAGAGCACGTCCAGCCGGGCGCCGGCCGGGCTGTCCCGACCGGTCACCCGGGCCAGTTGCCCGTCGGCGCAGTCCAGGGCGTACGCCGTCTGCCAGCCGATCAGCGCGACCAGACCGGCGGCCCAGGCCGGTACGGTGCCGTCGGCGACCGGCGCGGCCAGTGCCGCCGTGGTGACCGAGGCGGACAGGCCCAGCACCAGGTTGCCGATGGTCACCGTGCTGGGGCTCAACCCGAACCGGTACGCGAGCCACGCGAGGCCGGCGCCGAGCCGCTGACTGAGTGCCTCGCTGAACAGCCCGCCGCCCCGGTTCGCCCGGTAGAAGTCGGCGGCGGACGGCCGGTACGGCTCAGCGGAGGTGGTCGTGGAGCGCATCGGCATAGTCCGCGAGCCGGCCGCGGATCCCGTCCGGCGCCAGGTCCAGGTGCTCGATGATCGTGTAGCGGTCCGGCCGGGTACGCGGCGCGAGAGTCACCACCTCGACGAACTCGTCGTCGGTCAGTCCGATCCCGGCCGGCAGCATCGGCAGGCCGTGCCGGTGCAGGCAGCTTGCCATCTGCCGGAAGCGGTCGAGGTCGCCCCGGAGGAAGGTGCAGAAGAGGCCGCCGAGACCGACCTGCTCGCCATGCGAGCCGGTGCCGAGCCGGAGCAGGTGCATCGCGTGCATGATCTCGTGGCAGCCGCCGCTGCACGGGCGGCTGGTGCCGGTGATCGCCATCGCCAGGCCGCTGGAGATCAGTGACTCGGCGAGGATGGTCACGAAGCCGTCGTCGCTCATGTCGCCGGGATGGTTGATGATCGCCTCGGCGCCGCTGCGGGCGAGCGTGGCGCCGAGGCCGTCCACCTGCTCGCCGCGTACCTCGCGGGCCAGTTCCCAGTCGGCCAGGGCGCTGAGGTTGCTGAGTACCTCGCCGATCCCGGCCCGGTTGCGCAGGTCCGAACCGGTTTCGACGAAGTCGAGGTCGACCATGACCGCGATCGGGATGTGCACGCCGTAGGAGGGGCGCCCGCCGTTGTGGTCCAGGGTGGCGATCGGCGAGGCGATGCCGTCGTTGGCCAGGCTGGTCGCCACCGAGACCATCGGCATGCCGTACCGGGTGGCGGCGTATTTTGCGGTGTCGATGGTCTTGCCGCCGCCGATGCCGACAACCGCGTCGTACGCCCCGGCGGGCAGCTTGTCGCCCAGTTCGAGGGCGGCGTCCAGGGTGCCGCCGTAGACGGTGAACACGTCGGCGGCGCCGAGCGTCGGGCGGATCAGCTCGACGATCCGTTCGCCCTGCCCCGGGCCGACCACCACCGCGACGTCGCCACCGGCGGATATCCGCTGGTCGGCCAGGAGTGGGCCGAGGTCGGCGATCGCACCCCGGCGCACCTCGATGACCAGTGGCGTGTTGACCGTACGGGCTAGAAGCGGCATCGATCCCCCTCATCAAACGCTGACGGTCGTCCTACGGCCCCACTGCCGGGTCGTTCTACGGTCCCCACTGCCAGCCGGTGAGCTCACGGGCCCGGACCAGGTCGGCGAGGTTGTCGACCTCGACCCACTCGACGTCACCGATCGGTGCGCCGCGTACCTCGCCGCCCCGGGTCGCGTACTCCTGGTAGCCGTCCTCGTAGTAGAGGTTCGGGTCCCGGCGCCAGGTGGCCTCCAGCGCTTCGGCGAGCGCGGGCGCGGCGTACGGCTCGATCAGCGTGGCCCCGATGTACTCCCCGTGCGCGTCGCCCGGGTCCATCCGCTTGGTGATTTTCTTGAGCCGGCCGTCGGCGTCGAAGACGGTCTTCATCTCCTCGTCGGCGAGCTTCTTGACGTCGTCCACGGCGATCAGGATGCTCGGGCCACGACCGGCGAGCAGGGTACGTTCCACGCTCACCGGGTGCACGGTGTCGCCGTTGACCAGCAGCGCGCCCCGACCGAAGTGTTCCCGGGCCAGCCACAGCGAGTACGCGTTGTTCCACTGCTCGGCCTTGGCGTTGTGCACCAGGGTGAGTCGTACCCCGTGTCGCCGTTCCAGCGCGGCCTGCCGGTCGTGTACCTCCGGGGCGGCGTAGCCGACCACGATGGTGGCCTCGGTCAGCCCGACCTCGGCGAAGTTGTGCAGCGCGATGTCGAGGATGGTGGTTCCACCGTCGACCGGAATGAGCGCTTTGGGCAGGGTGTCCGTGTACGGGCGCAGCCGCCGTCCCGCCCCTGCGGCGAGCACCAGTCCGATCATCGTGGGGCCTCCTTGAGTCAACGACTACCGCACGGAGACAGCCCCTCGGGACAGAACAGCGGTTTCCAGTCGGACCAGGTGCCCCGCCGGGCTCGGCTCGTGCTCGACCGGCCGGCGCCGGCCGCGCACGAGCCGACGTCGGCTCAGAGGCCGATCACGTGCAGTGCGGCGAAGCCGTCCTCGGCGATCCGGCGGATCAGCCCGTCGTTGACGTCCCGGTGTTCGTCGAGCACCGCGATCTCGTGCTCGGCCAGCCAGCGGAACTCGGTGTGCTTGTCCCGCTCCAGCCGGGGCCGGGCGAGATCACCGTCGACCCGGACCAGGAAGTCGCTCTCCACCCGGGCGAGGCCGTCGTTGCCGGTCCAGGCGTACTCGCCGACCGGGCCCAGCACGACCGAGACGGTCCAGCCGGTCTCCTCGGTCACCTCCCGGTACAGCGCGTCCTCGACCTCCTCACCGGGTTCGAGGTGGCCGCCGACGATGTCCCAGGTGTCGGGGAAGAGCTTTCGCTGCGGGGACCGGCGCTGGAAGAAGATCCGACCGTCGTCGTCGACGATCAGCGCTCCAGCGCACCGGAGGGGGTCGGTGGGCACGGGTCGAGATTAGTCACCCGCTGTCCGCCGTGAACAGGGTCTTTTCCATCGGTACGCGGTGCACGCGGTCGGTTGCGCGTCGCCGCGGGGCGTACGCGGGGCTGGGACGTTGTCCGGGCGCGGGTGGGACGCGACCGGTCACGTTTTCCAGGATTCGGACATCGCCGTGCCGCCGCCGTACCGACGAGGGGCGCCCGTACGCTGGGTAGTCATGACTGCCGAGCAGCTGATCTCCTTTGCCCGTGGCGCTCCGTCGCTGGACATCATCGATATCGAAGGGCTGAAGGCCGCGGCCGTACGCGCGTTGGACGCGGATCCGGCCGGCGTCACCGCCTACGGAACGTCGCTGGGCTACCCGCCCTTGCGCGAGTGGATCGCCCGCAAACACGGCGTGGCGGTGGACCAGGTGCTGGTGACCAACGGTTCGTTGCAGGCCGACGCGTTCCTCTTCGAGCACCTGGTCCGGCCGGGTGACTCGGTGGTGGTGGAGCGGCCGACGTACGACCGGACCCTGCTCAACCTGCAACAACAGGGCGGCGATCTGCACTCGGTGACCATCCACCCCGACGGGATCGACACCGACGAGTTGGGCAAGCTGCTCGAATCCGGAGTACGCCCCAAGCTCGCGCACATCATCCCCAACTACCAGAACCCGGCCGGGGTGACCCTCTCCCTGGCGAAGCGGCAGGCGCTGCTCGCCCTGGCGGTCGAGTACGGCTTCACGATCTTCGAGGACGACCCGTACGCGGACATCCGGTTCCGGGGCGAGCAGCTGCCGTCGATGCTGTCCCTGGACGAGCACGACGTGGTGGTGCACGCGTCGAGTTTCACCAAGACGGTCTGCCCCGGTGTCCGGGTCGGTTACCTGGTGGGCCCGGCCGCACTGATCGCCGAGATCGCCAAGAAGGCCACCAACCTCTACATCTCGCCGGGCATGTTCGCCCAGGCCACGGTCTACCAGTTCTGCGTCTCCGGGGACATCGACCGCTCGATCGAGACGGTAAGCACCGCGCTCGGGGAGCGGTCCCGGCTGCTCGCCGAGGCGCTGCGCACGCACATCCCGGGCGTCCGGTTCTACGAGCCGGACGGCGGCTACTTCCTCTGGATCGAGCTGCCGCCGGACGTGCTGGTCGACCGGTTGGCGCCGGCCGCCGCCGAACGCGGGGTCGCCGTGGTCAAGGGCAGCGACTTCCTGATCGAGGGTGGGCACCACGCGCTGCGGTTGGCGTACTCGGCGGTCACCCTGGACCAGGTCGAGGAGGGCGTACGCCGGTTGGCCGCCGCGGTCGACGAGGTCCGCGGCCAGAGCTGAACGGGCAAGAATCCGGCGGTGATCAGAAAGATCCCGCATCGGCCACCGAGAAAGTGTCGGATACCCGACAGAAGTTCGTCATTGCCGGTCCGGGGGCCCCGCCGGACCGGCAAACGGCCCACAATGCTGCGAGCGCCTGTCACGTTTCGACCCGGCCACCAGCCACGACGTTGTCTGTGCTGATCCGCCGAGGTCGTCCGGGCAGGACCCAAATGCATAGCCCCCCGCCCCCAAAGGTGCCGGGTGGGCCGACCGCTCCTTACCCCCCGACGCGGTCGGTCCACCCGGCACCGACCCTTTCCGGCGCGCTCGGCGTCCAGCGCCTCCGGCGCAATCTGCGTGGCCGGCGACTCCCGGCGTAATCTGCGTGGCCGGCGACTCCCGGCGTAATCTGCGTGGCCGGCGACTCCCGGCGTAACCTGCAAAGCCGCGTACCGGAATCACGGAGGGGGGCGGGCCACCAATGGCAGAACGACTTGACCAGGACCAGACGGGTAGCGACGGGCGGGTCCGGGTCCGACCCCGCTCCTGGATCGCCCCGGTCCGGGCGATGGGCCGGATACTCAACGCCGACCCCGGTCAGCACCCCGCGTCCCCACCCGATGGAGTCCGTACCGGCGTGGTCGACTGCGGCCTCTACGTGGGCGGGGTGCGCCAGCCCGGCGACTGGGACTACACCTCCGCGCTGGCCGCCGCACAGGACAAGCCCGACGCCTTCGTCTGGCTCGGGCTGCACGAGCCCGGCCAGGCCGAGATGGCGGGCATCGCCGACGCGTACGGGCTGCACGAGCTGGCGGTCGAGGACGCGGTAAAGGCCGAACAGCGGCCGAAGCTGGAGCGGTTCGGCGAGGTCAGCTTCCTGGTGCTGCGTACCGCCCGGTACGTCGAGCACGGTGAGCTGACCGAGACCTCCGAGGTGGTCGAGACCGGCCAGGTGATGCTCTTCATCGGGCCCCGGTTCGTGATCAGCGTGCGGCACGGCGACGCCTGCCGGCTGGCCGGTGTCCGGGCCGATCTGGAGGGCAAGAAGGAGCTGCTGGAACAGGGACCGTGGGCGGTCGCGTACGCGGTCACCGACCGGGTGGTCGACCTCTACCTGGAGGTGGCCGACCAGGTCGAGGCCGACCTGGACACCCTGGAGGCCCAGGTGTTCTCGGTCAAGGCGCACGGCCGGATCCAGCGGATCTACCAGATGAAGCGCGAGCTGGTCGAGTTCAAGCGCGCGGTGGTTCCGCTGCAACGGCCGCTGATGATGTTGACCGGCACGGTCAACCGGGACGTGCCCAAGGAGATCCGGCGCTACTTCCGGGACGTCCAGGACCACCTCACCCGCACCGTCGAACAGGTCAACTCCTACGACGACCTGCTCAACTCGATCCTCCAGGCGCGGCTCGCCCAGGTGACCGTCGACCAGAACAACGACATGCGCAAGATCGCCGCGTGGGCGGGTATCGCGGCCGTCTGGACCGCTATCGCCGGCGTGTACGGCATGAACTTCGCGTACATGCCGGAGACCCAGTGGAAGTACGGCTACCCGGTGGTGTTCGCCCTCATGGTGGCGATCTCGTTGGGGCTGTACCGCTGGTTCCGGCGTAACCGCTGGCTCTGACCCGGCACGACCCGTCCGGCGGGGCCTCAGCTCCGGCTGTTGCCCGCCGGGCCGGCGCCGAGCAGACCGTCGGGCTTCGCCGCGGCCTTGCCGGCGGGCTTGCCACCGTCGGTGGCCGTCCCGGCCGTAGTGGCGATCTTCTCGCCGGCCGCCGCGGTCCGGTCCCGGACCTTCTCGATGGTGACCGGCTTCGGCTTCGTCGCCGTCCCCGCCGCCTCGTCGCCGTTGCGGCCGGCAGTCGAGCTGAGGCCACCGCCGGCCGAGGCCCGACCATCGCCCCGGCTGGTCTCCGGCGCCGGCAGCGGCTCGTACGCCTCCCAGTGCTCCTGCTGTCGGCGGCGGATCGCGACCGCCCCGACCGCCCCGGCCACCGCCCCGGCCGCGAGCAGCCCGGTCAACAGGGTCCAGCGTCGACGTGACCCGTTCGACTTCCGCTTGTTCTTCGGCATCGCCTTCATCATCTTCTTCTTAGATCCCGTGATGTTCCTGGTCCCGCTCGCGGCGGCGGACATACCGGCCTGACGGGCGCCGGCCAGTGCGGCCACCGCGAGGGGTGCGACCACGGTCATGGTCGACTCCCAACCGTTGGCCGCCGTCGCCGCGACCCTCGTCGCGGTCGGCGAGAGGTGGCTCCGGGCCACCTGCACCCTCGGGCCGACGGTGGCGCCGACACCGTCCGCGGCATGGCCGGCCGCCTGCATGAAGTGGCCGAAGCCCTCACCCAGCTCCGTACGCACGAGCTGGCCGTGGGACTTGCGGCGTCCGAATCCAAACACCGGTCTCCACCTCCTCGGGTTGTTCCTCCGCCATCCTCCACCTTCGGATGCCTTCGCACGGCCGGAACGGGCACATGGGAGGATCCGCATGGAAACTGACCCGTGCCTGCCGGTCTGCGTCCCCCGGCCGGCAAGTCCACGACGATCGAGGAGTACTCCGTGGCCGAGGCCATTTACGCCACCCTGCACACGAACGCCGGTCCGATCCGGCTGGAACTTTTCCCCAACCACGCCCCGAAGACGGTGCGTAACTTCGTCGAGCTCGCCGAGGGCACGAAGGACTACACCGACCCGCGCACCGGGCAGCCGGGCAGCGGGCCGTACTACGACGGCACCATCTCGCACCGGGTGATCAGCGGCTTCATGGTCCAGATGGGCGACCCGACCGGCACCGGCCGGGGCGGTCCGGGCTACAACTTCGGTGACGAGTTCCACCCGGAGCTGCGCTTCGACCGGCCGTACCTGCTCGCGATGGCGAACGCCGGACCGGGCACCAACGGTTCGCAGTTCTTCATCACCGTGGGCGCGACCCCGCACCTGAACAACCGGCACACCATCTTCGGCCAGGTCGCCGACGAGGACTCGGTCAAGGTCGTCGATGTGATCGCCAACACCCCGACCGACGCGGGCGACCGTCCCCGGCAGGACGTGGTGATCGAGCGGGTGCAGATCGAGCGCATCGGCGACTGACCACACACCGGGGTACCCTTTGGCTGCATGAGCGGGAGCATCCGAGTGCAGCGAGGTGGCGGGCGTTGAGTAAGCGCAATGAGGTGGCCGCGTGAGCGAGTCGCCCCAGACCACCGCCCCGGTCTGCTACCGCCACCCCGGTCGGGAGACCTGGGTTCGGTGCACCCGCTGTGACCGGCCGATCTGCCCCGACTGCATGCGGGAAGCGTCGGTCGGGCACCAGTGCCCCGAGTGTGTGGCCGAAGGCCGTCGTGGCCAGCGGCCGGCGCGTACCGTCTTCGGTGGCGGTGCCGCCGGCCGTGCCGGCTACGTCACCAAGACCCTGATCGGCTTCAACGTACTGTTGATGTTGATCTCGATCGCCTCGGCCGGCGGTGGCGACGCGGTGGCCGGCGGCGGTCTCGGTGGTTTGCTCGGCGGCGGCACGCCGCTCACCCGGTGGGGCTCGGTGCTGGGCTTCGCCCCGTACGTCAGCTTCGGCCCGGTGCACGGAATCGCCGCCGACGAGTACTACCGGCTGTTCACGGCGATGTTCCTGCACTACGGCATCGTGCACCTGCTGCTGAACATGTGGGCGCTCTGGATGCTCGGCCGCACCCTGGAGGCGACCCTCGGGCCGCTGCGCTTCCTCGCGCTCTACCTGATCGCCGGGCTCGGCGGGAACGTCGCCGCGTACCTGTTCTCCGCGCCCAACGCCCAGACCGTGGGCGCCTCGACCGCCATCTTCGGGCTGTTCGCCGCGCTGTTCATCATCATGCGCCGGATGGGCCGGGACACCTCGGCGGTGGTGCCGGTCCTGGTGGTCAACCTGGTCTTCACCTTCGCCGTGCCCGGCATCTCGATCGCCGGCCACCTCGGCGGGCTGGTGATCGGTGCCCTGATGGCGCTGGTGCTGGCCTACGCCCCACGGATGCGCCGGTCCGCCTTCCAGGCCGCCGGCGGCGCGGTGGTCGTGCTCGCCCTGATCGGCCTGACCCTGCTGCGCACCTCGCTGCTGCTCGGCTGAGCCGGCGGGCCCGGTCCGGGCGCGGCCGGTGTGCTCAGGGCTGCTCGGCCGGGCCGGCGGACGTGTTGCCGGCGTGGAACTTGGCCATTCGCAGGGCGTTCGCCACCTCGCCCGGTTCGGCGCCCAGGTCATAGCGGCTGAAGAAGTGCAGCGAGTCACCGGCATCGAGTTCCAGGGTGCCGGTACGCAGTCCGAGGCGCGGCCGGCTGTCCACCGCTATCCGTTCGACCTGGCTCCAGGCGAGCCGTCGCTGGCCGGCGAATCCCCTGATCACGGTCACTCCGGCCGGGTCGACGGCGAGTCGTACCGGGGCCACCAGGTCGCGTACGGCCCAGCCGAGCAGCCCGACGCCGGCCAGTACGCTCACCCCGATCGGCACCGGATCCCCGCCCCCGAGCAGCAGGCCGAGCCCGACCAGGGCCACCGCCCCGGCGAGCTTCAGTACGGGCAGGGCGGGGCGTACCCGCCAGCGGGTCGGCGTCGCGCTCTGATCGGGGTGCACCGATCCAGGATGCCAGCCCGACCCGGTCGGGTGCAGGTCCTGCCCGCGTACGATCGGAGCAGGCCAAGTTACCGGGGAGTTGGGATGAGAGACGCGGTCATCGTCGGCGCCGTACGCACCCCGGTCGGACGACGCCGGGGCGGGCTGGCCACGGTGCATCCGGTCGACCTGTCCGCGCACGTGCTGCGGTCGCTGGTCGAACGTACCGGTCTCGATCCGGTGGACGTGGACGACGTGATCTGGGGTTGCGTGTCCCAGGTCGGCGAGCAGGCGTGGAACGTCGGGCGCAACGCCGTACTCGGGGCGGGCTGGCCGGAGACGGTGCCGGGCACCACCCTCGACCGGCAGTGCGGATCGAGTCAGCAGGCGCTGCACTTCGCCGCCGCCTCGGTGATCTCCGGCCAGGCCGAGCTGGTGGTGGCCGGCGGGGTGGAGTCGATGACGCGGGTGCCGATGGGCAGCAGCATCCGGGTGCCGGAGTCCGGGACCGACGGCCTCCCCTACGGCGAGCAGGTCCGGGCCCGCTACCGGGGGGTGGACGGCTTCGCCGCCTCGGATCCGGTGCCGTTCAACCAGGGGGTCGGCGCCGAGCTGATGGCCCGACGCTGGCGGCTGTCGCGTAGCCAGCTTGACGAGTTCGCCCTGGCCAGCCACGAGAAGGCGGCCGCCGCGCAGGACGCCGGCGCGTTCGACCCGGAGATCGCCCCGGTGCCGGTGGCCGACGGCGGGAAGGTCGCCGCCGACGAGGGGATCCGTCGGGACACCACCCTGGCCCGGTTGGCCGAGCTGGCCACCCCGTTCCGCCCCGACGGTGTGGTCACCGCCGGCTCGGCGTCGCAGATCTCCGACGGTGCCGCCGCGCTCGCGGTGACCAGTTCGGAGTGGGCCGGTCGACACGGGTTGCGACCGCTGGCCCGGATCCACACCGCCGTGGTCGCCGCCGACGATCCGGTGGTCATGCTGACCGGCCCCATCCCGGCCACCGCGAAGGCGCTGCGCCGGGCCGGGCTGGGCATCGAGGAGATCGGGGTGTACGAGGTCAACGAGGCGTTCGCGCCGGTCCCGCTGGCCTGGCTGGCCGAGACCGAGGCCGACCCGACCCGGCTCAATCCGCGCGGCGGCGCGATCGCGCTCGGTCACCCGCTGGGCGGCTCGGGCGCGCGGATCATGACCACGATGTTGCAGCACATGCGGGACAACGGCATCCGGTACGGGCTGCAAACGATGTGCGAGGGCGGCGGGATGGCCAACGCCACCATCGTGGAGCTGCTGTGACCGCACCGGTGGCGTCGCCCGGAGGGTGAACTTGCCATCGTGGAAGTTCTGTAATTCCATATTCATCCATGCGTACGCCACGTCAGTTCCAGGTGACGTTTCGTTGAGTAGCGCATGGACCTCTTCTTCCGAACGTTCCTGCCGGCTGCGGCGGAGGCGGGGTTGGCCGCGCCGATCATGAGCCGGCACCTGCCGATCTTCCGGCGATGCGTGGCCGCCGACGACGCCGCGGTACTCGTCGCCCGCTGTATCCGACCGGACGCCCCGGTGCCCGGCGGCCACCTGCTCCTGCTCACCAGCCACCGGCTGGTGGTGACCCGGCAGAGTCGGGTGCTCCGCCGACTCGGTCTGCACCTCAACACCGACCTGCGGCACCTCAGCAACGTCAGTTGGACCCCGGATCCCCGGCTGCCCGTACTGGAGTTCACCGCGACCGCGATGGACGGCATCCGTGAGCGTTACCTGATCAGGGCCGGGCACTGTCAGCCGGTGCCGCAGCTCGACGCCCTGCTCGACCACGTGTTCCGGGGCGCCGGTGCCCCCGGCCCGCAGGCGCCGCCGAGCCCGAAAGAGGCCCGCCGCCTGACGTTCAGCCCGGCCGTCGCGGCCTGAGCCGACCCGCCGTACCGGATCCATACACAACTCGAACAAACCCGCCATGTCCGGACGGCCACCGGTCGGCCATCATGGGCGGGTGACGGACGACGCAGCCGCCCGTGGGCTCGTCCTGGTGGTCGAGGACGAGCCCGCCATCGCCGACCTGGTCCGGCTCTACCTGGTCCGGGACGGATTCGGCGTACACATCGAGCGGGACGGCACGGCCGGGCTCGCCGCCGCCCGGCGGCTGCGCCCGGTTGCCGCCGTACTCGACATCTCGCTGCCCGGACTGGCCGGCACGGAGGTCTGCCGGCGGTTGCGCGAGGCCGGCGACTGGACCCCGATCATCTTCCTCACCGCGCGCGACGACGAGACCGACCGGATCGTCGGGCTCGAACTCGGCGCCGACGACTACGTGACCAAGCCGTTCAGCCCACGGGAACTGGTGGCCCGGGTCAGGGCGGTGCTCCGCCGTACCGCGGGCCCGCCGGACCGGACCGAACGTCCCCGCGCGGTCGGACCGGTCACCCTCGACCCCGCCCGGCGTACGGTGGCCGTGGCGGGTGCCCCGGTGCAGCTCACCTCGACCGAGTTCGACCTGCTGGCGCACCTGATGGCCCGGCCCGGCCGGGTGTTCACCCGGGACGAGTTGCTGGCCGGGGTCTGGGGTTACGCGGCGCACGCCGGCACCCGCACCGTGGACGTGCACGTGGCGCAGGTACGCGCCAAGCTCGGCGCCGGCGCCGAGGTGATCCGGACCTACCGGGGAGTCGGGTACGCCTGTGCCGACTGACCGCCGCGCCATCGGTCCACGTCCCGCCGACGGTCCACGTCCCGCCGACCGGCCACCTCCCGCCGACGGACCGTATTTCGTCGACGGGGCTCCGCCGCGGCGGTGGCGGGTCGGGCGTACCCTCTCCGCCCGCGCGGTGCTGGTCAGCTGCGCGGTGGCCCTGGTTTCGGTGCTGGTCACCGCTGCCGTGGCCGGGCCGTTGGCGGTCGCGGCGGCACAACGTCAGGCGAAGGAGGCACTCACGGCGCAGGCCCGGTTGGCCGCCGAGACGCTCCGTCCCCGGCTCGACCGTGGTCGTACCGCCGACGAGGAACGGATCATCCGGCAGCTGCGCAACCAGGACATCGACGCGTACCTGATCCGGGCCGGGGTGGCCGACCGGCCGGGCCTGCCGGCACGGGTGGTCGACCAGGTCGGTGCCGGCCGCAACTTCTCCGGTCGCCGTACCGTCTCCGGGGTTCCGTCACTGGTCGAGGGGCGCGCCCTGCCCGGCGGCAACGGGGTGGTGCTCGCCCGCGAGGTCTCCACCGGGCTGTTCTGGACGGTGCTCGGCAGCATGTGGGTGCCACTGCTCGCCGGGCTCGCCGCGGGGGTCGTCGCCGGTGTGCTGCTCGCCCGCCGGCTGGCCCGGCCCATCCGCAACGCCGCCATCGCCGCCGGACGGCTGCGCTCCGGCGACCGGACCGTACGTCTGCCGGTCGAGCCACCGCAGGAGGTGGCCGACCTGGCGTACGCGTTCAACCAGCTCGCCGCCGCCCTGGCCGGCAGCGAGGGTCGGCAGCGCGAGTTCCTGCTCTCGGTCTCGCACGAGTTGCGTACGCCGTTGACCGCCATCCGGGGTTACGCCGAGGCGATCGCCGACGGGGTGGTCGGCCCGGAGGGCGCGCAGCGGGCCGGACAGACCATGCTCGCCGAGGCCGAACACCTGGACCGGCTGGTCAGCGACCTGCTCGCGCTGGCCCGACTGGAGGCGGTCGACTTTCCGCTGGAACCGATGCGGGTCGATCTCGGCCGGCTGGTCGCCGACGCGGCGGAAACCTGGGCGGCCCGGTGCGCCGGCATGGGCGTACTGCTGCGCAGCGAGGTGGCGGACCGGCCGGTGTCGGCGTACACCGATCCCGGTCGGATCCGGCAGGTGGTGGACGGGCTGCTGGAGAACGCGCTGCGGGTGGTGCCGCCGGGAACGCCGGTGGTGCTCGCCGTGGCCGTCGCACCGGACGGCGGCGGGGTGGTCGAGGTACGCGACGGTGGCCCCGGTTTCACCGACGACGACCTGGCGGTCGCCTTCGAACGGGGTGCGCTGCACCAGCGCTACCGGGGCGTACGCAAGGTCGGCAGTGGGCTGGGGTTGGCGCTCGCCGCCGGTCTGGTCCGTCGGCTCGGTGGCCGGATCACCGCCGGACACGCGCCGGAGGGCGGCGCCCGGTTCACTGTCTGGCTCCCACCCGCCCGCTGATCCGCCGGCTTGCGTCCGTGCGCTGACCCGCCAGCCTTTACCTGATCCGTACCTCGGGCTGATCCGGTGCTGCCGGGCCGGCGGGAGCCTTTCTCCGAGCGGACGGGACCTCCATCGGGGAGGGACCCGGCGAACCGGATTGAGAGGGATACCGATGACACGACGTTGGCGGGTCACCGCCGTGACCGCCCTGCTGGCCTCGGTCGGTCTGGTCGGGCTGGCCGGCTGCGGTGCGGCCGGGGCACCGGTGTCGGATGCCGCCGGCTCGGTGGCGGTCGAGGTGGCCTCGGCGATGGGCGCGGACGGGCAGGCGCTCGCGGCGCTGGGCTTCGACGTCGAGGACATCGCGGCCGGTGCGCCCTCGTCGGATGCCCCGTCGACCGGCGCGACCGCGTCCCCGACCGCTTCCCCCGGCACCGGGGCGCGCGGCGGCGAGCGGGCCGGCGAGCGGGCCGGCGCACTGCGGGAGCGGGCCAGGGCACGGGTGCTGCTGCGCCGGAACACGCTGCACGGCGATGTCGTGGTGCAGGGCAAAGACGGTGCGAAGACGATCGCCGTACAGCGGGGCACGGTCACCGCGATCGACGGCAGCTCGATGACCGTCGAGTCGACCGACGGCTTCGCCCAGACCTGGACCTTCGGGCCGGACCTGCGGGTGGTGCAGCGGCGGGCGACGATCCAACCGTCGGACGTGAAGGTCGGTACGCAACTCGGGGTGTCCGGCGTCAGGGACGGTGACGGCGGCGTCGCCCGCCTCGTCGTCGTACCGCGCCCGAAGTAGGTCGGGTCAGCGTGGGGTGGGCGGCAGGGCGACGGCGACGTGGCCGTTCCACTCGATCGGCCAGCCGGCCGGTACCAGTTTCGTGCAGTCGGCGGGCCTGCCGGTGCAGATGATCGCGTCCACGCTGGACGGATCGGCCGGCGGGCGCTTGGGCACCAGCGACTGTAGTGCCACGATCTCCCGGCCGGTGCCGCCGGTGTCGTCGCGCAGCAGCAGCCACCACGGGTACTCCCAGTTGTCGACCTGCTGGACCAGGCCGATCCGGTGCGCGCCACTGGCCCGTACCCGGTCGGCCGCCCAGGTGAACTCGTCGGCCCACTGTGGACGGCGCAGGAACCGGGTGTCCCAGTCGGAGGTGGTGAAGACCGATCCGCTGCCGACCAGCCGGCGGGGGAAGCCGTACGACACGGCGAGCACCCCGGCCAGCGCCGAGCCGGCGAGCAGGGCGACCGCCAGGACGACGGCGACCGAACGCCGAGCCGGGCGGTCGGTCGCCGTCCCGCCCCCGGTACGCCGGCGCAGCAGCGCGTCGAGCCAGAGCCCGGCCAGCGGCAGGGCCATCACCAGCAGGTAGAGCAGCAGCCGGTTCCCCCACGGCTGCCACTTGACCATCGAGCAGTGCAGCACCAGCGTCACCGCCGCCGTCACCGCGTACGCGCGCAGCGTTCCCGGCCGTGCCGAACTGATCCGGCGCGGCCGGACCAGCGCGAACAGGCCACCGAGCAGTGCCAGCGCACCGGCGATCGGAAAGGCGACCCGGTCCTCGTCCGGGTACCACGACTGGACCGGGAACGTGGTCCGGCCGAACGTGATCGCCCGGTCCTGCGGGTCCACCCCGATCAGTCGTGCCCCACCCTTGATCGCCTCGGCCGGCGCGTCGGCGACCACACCGGCGGGGGTGTCGGTCAGCGCGCTCAGTGGCGTGTCCAGTGCGGTGTGCGCGATCCGCAGCGTGTTGACCAGGATCGAGCCGGGATCGTGCCGCTGCGTCGGAACCACGTCGCGCAACCGGGGCGGTCCCAGCGGGTGGCCGAACTCCTCCGTCATCCGGGCCAGGTACGGCCCGGTGATCGCGGCCGCGAGCAGCAGGATCACCACCGAGGCGAGCCCGGTACGCCACACCGCCCGGCCCACCTGTCCGCCGGTCCGGCCGAGCCGGAGTTGGGCGAGCGCCCAGAGTACGAGCAGCGGCCCCGCGCCGATCAGCCCGCTCGTCTTGGTGACCGCGACCAGCCCGGTGGCCACACCGAGGGCGAGTGCCGAACCGGCGGTCACCCGTCGGGTCAGCCCATCCAGGACCAGCGTCGCCAGGCAGGCCACCCAGGCGGCGGTGACCAGGTCGGTCTGGGTGCTGGTGGCCTGGAGTACGACCATCGGGGTCGTCCCGACCAGGAACGCGGTGAGCAGTTGGGCCCGCCGGCCACCGCCGAGCTGGGCGGCGATCCGGGCGGCCAACAGCAGGCAGGCCAGCCCGGCGGCCCACTGGACCAGGTTGTAGAGCCCGTCGCCGCCGGTGAACAGGCGCAGGTGCAGCAGCAGGTATTCGGCGCCGGGCGGCATGGTGACCTGCCGGTCGACCACGGTCGGCCAGATCTCGACCGTGCGCTGGGCCACCCAGTGCTCGACCTTCGGCAGGTGGTACGTCTGCGAGTCGTAGTTGTTCGGCTCGGCCAGCACCGCGACGACCAGCTCGACCAGGAGCAGGCCGAGGACCGTACCGGCCAGCAGGTGTTCGCCCCGGCTCGCCGTACGGCGGAAGGCGCGGAACCGGTCGAGGGGTGTGACGGGGCGTGGGTCGCGGCGTCGGCGCAGTTCGGCCAGGGCCACCGCCACGATCAGGAAGATCAGCCAGGCGAGGGTGATCCCCGGCAGTGCCAGTGCGTCGAGTGCGCCGAGCAGTTCGACGGTCAGTACGGCGTACGCGCCGGTCGCCAGTGCGGCCCGGACGGCGGCCAGCCGGTACGGTCCGACGGTGGTATCCGTGGCCGGACGAGCGGCATACAGCAGGGACAGGAACCCGAGCGTGGGTACCACCACGAGCGCGGAGGCTGCTGCCGGCATGGCGGGAATTAAACACCACCTGGCCTGCGGGCCGGGAAGCGACGCAGAGCACCGGACTTTGGCATACAGCGAGACCAGCTAGGCTAAGGCCGATCCGTCGTCCGCACCGTGGAGACTCCTGTGAAGCTATCGATCCTCATGCCGGTTTACAACGAGGAAGAACGCATCGCGGATGCCCTCAAACAGGCACTTGCGGTCGACTACCCCTGCGAGATCGAGTTGCTCGTTGTCGACGACGGCAGCCGCGACGGTACCGCCGAGATCCTCGGCCGGGCTGACGACGCCCGGCTTCGGGTGATCACCCATCCGCGTAACGCCGGCAAGGGCGCCGCGATCAAGACCGCGGTCGCGCATGCCGACGGTGAGTACATGGTGATGCTCGACGCCGATCTCGAATACGACCCACAGGACATTCCGAAGCTTCTCGACCCGGTGCTCGACGGGCGGGCCACGGTCGTTTACGGAAATCGGACCTTCGGCAGCCACAGCGCCTACAGCTTCTGGTACGTGATGGGTAACAAGGCCGTCACCACCGCTGCCAATGTCCTGTTCAACTCGTACATCGGCGACCTGGAAACCTGTTTCAAGCTGCTACCGGTGGCGCTCTACCGATCGCTGGACGTGAAGTCGCGCGGTTTCGGCATGGAGGCCGAGGTCACCGGCAAGCTGCTCCGCCGCAAGATCCGCCCGTACGAGGTGCCGATCAGCTACCGCGCCCGTGGTCGCGAAGAGGGCAAGAAGATCACCTGGAAGGACGGCGTCGAGGCGATCTGGATCCTCGGCCGCGAGCGCGCCCGACGCCGTACCGTCACCCCGGGAACCCGCTGATCGAGGCGCGCAGTCCAACCGGATCCAACCCGTGCCACCGGGCATGGTCCGCCGGGTTGCCATAACGTCGCAGGTCGGCGCGGCCCACGCCGAGGGCGAGCAACCGATGGGGTACGTCTACCAGCGCCCGGCCGACCACACCGCTCGACGTACCGGCCAGGTACGGCTCGACCAGCACCACCTCGGCCACACCCCGGTTGCCGAGAAGCGCCCGTAGCCCGGCCGTGTCGAACGGGCGAGGCGTGTTCGTGTAGGCGACCGTGACATCGAGGCCGGCCACCGCCCGCAGGGTTGGTTCGAGCATCGGCCCGACCGCCACCACCACGGTCCCCTGCTCACTTCCCTGTCGCAGCACCCGCAGCCGGCCGCCGTCATGCTCGTACGCGTGGTCGTTGGTCTGGTCGGACAGCCGTAGGTAGACCGAATCGTCGTGCTCGACCGCTGCCCGCAGCAGCGGCGGCACCTCGTCCGGATGACCGGGTACGTGCACCGTCCAGTTGCCGAGCGTGTCGATCAGTGCCACGTCGGCCGGGGACATGTGCGTGCGGCCCATGCTCGATCCGTCGTACGACGCACCGACGCTGACCAGCACCGCGCCCACGCCCTGATGGTCCAGATCCAGTTTCAGCTGCTCGTACGCCCGATCGACGGCGAAGGTCGCGTACGAGTGCACGATCGGGCGCAGCCCGGTCAGGGCCAGTCCACCGGCGACGCCGATCATCAACTGCTCGCGGATGCCGACGTTGAGCACCCGGTCCGGGTGGGCTCGGGCGGCCGGGGCGAACGCCGAGGCGGAGATGTCGGCGAGCACCACGGCGGTACGCGGCCGCTCGTCGAGCAGCGCGCCCGCCGTGTCGACGAACGTCTCGCGCATGCTGCGGACGGGCACGGGCACCGCCGCGCTCACGGGCATGGCTTCGGTCACGGGCATGGCTTCGGTCGCGGGCATGTTCGTTCAGCCTTCCTTCGGTTCGACCCGGGCCACCACGACGTGGGGCCGGTTCCGGTGGTGGCCACGCAGGGCGGCCTCGATGGCGTCCTGGTCCCGCCCGTCGACGCCGCTGGCGGTCCAGCCGTTGACGGTGAACCGGCTGGCGATCCCGCCCGGCCAGCCGTGGCTCGCCGACTGGTTGTCGATCACGATCGCGGTGAGGTTGGGCAGACCGGTCGCACCCGCGTACGCGATCGCCTCGTGGTTGGCGCCCTCGTCCAGTTCGGCGTCGCCGAGCAGGACGTACACCCGGGGTTGGCTCATGCCCTGGGCCCGCAGGCCGAGTGCGGTGCCCACGCCCAGTCCGAGGCCGTGGCCCAGTGATCCGCTGCCGATCTCGACGCCGGGCACCAGCAGCCGGTCCGGGTGGTGGCCGAGCCGGCTCTCCGGTCCGGCGAGGTCGTCCAGCCACGCCTCGGGAATGAAACCCTTGGCGGCGAGTACGGCGTAGTAGGCGGCCGGTCCGTGTCCCTTGGAGAGCAGGAACCGGTCCCGGTCGGGGGCGTCCGGGTTCTCGGGGTCGACCCGCAGGAGCCGGTCGTAGAGCACCCAGATCACGTCCAGGGTCGAGAACGCGCTCGGCCCGTGTTTCTCGTCGCCGGTCAACCGGCGAAGCAGCGGGCCGAGCCCGGCGCTGGTTGTCGGTGCTGTTGTCATGAGGCTAGCCTGCGAGTTGAAGTTAACTTCAGGTCAAGGGGTGTGTGGTGCAGGAGGGATTGACCATCGGCGAACTGGCCGTCCGGTCCGGCGTGGCTCCCTCGGCGCTGCGCTACTACGAACGGCTCGGGCTGATCCGGGCCGGTCGCACCGGCGGCAACCAGCGCCGCTACGAGCGCAGCGAGCTGCGTCGGGTGGCGTTCATCCGGATCTCGCAGCAGGTCGGCATCTCGCTGGACGAGATCCGGACCGCGCTCGACTCGCTGCCCGACTCACGTACGCCCACCACCTCGGACTGGACCCGGCTGTCGGCCGCCTGGCAGGGCCGGCTGGACGAGCGGATCCGGATACTGACCAGGCTGCGCGACAACCTGACCGGCTGTATCGGCTGCGGCTGCCTGTCGTTGCAGCGTTGCACCCTCTACAACCCCGGCGACGAGCTGGCCGCCCACGGCCCGGGTGCCCGCCTGATGCTTCCCGGTTCCGGCAGGGCACAGCATCCGAGCCCCGGCCCGAGCGAACCGCCGTCGGTCACTCCAGTGTGAGCAGCACCTTGCCGAGGTGGTTGCTGTCCTCGACGATCCGGTGCGCCTGCGCCGCCTCGGTGATCGGCAGCCGGCGGTCCACCACCGGGTGGATCGCACCCGACTCCAGCAGCGGCCAGATCTCCTCGCGCACTCCCCGTACGATGGCGGTTTTTTCCGCGACCGGGCGCGAGCGAAGCACGGTCCCGTGGACCGTGCCCTGCTTTGCCATCAGGGTGTTCAGGTTCAGTTCGCCCTTGCGTCCGCCCTGGAGCCCGATCACCACTATCCGGCCGTGGTTGGTGAGCGCCTGCACGTTCCGGGTGAGGTAGGACGCGCCCATGATGTCCAGGATCACGTCGGCGCCGCGCCCGCCGGTGGCGGCCCTGGTCTCCTCGACAAAATCCTGGTCGGTGTAGTCGATGACGTGCGTCGCGCCCAGCTTGCGCAGCTGTTCGTGCTTGCTGGTGCGGGCGGTGACGATCACGTTCGCGCCGAGCGCGGCACCGACCTGGATGGCGAAACTGCCGATGCCGCTGCCGCCGCCGTGCACGAGCAGCGTCTCGCCCATGCCGAGCCGGGCCACCTGCACCAGGTTGGACCAGACCGTGCAGGCCACCTCGGGCAGGCCGGCGGCGTCGACCAGGTCGACCGTTGCCGGCACCGGCAGCAGCTGACCGGCCGGCACCGCCACCCGCTGCGCGTAGCCGCCACCGGTGAGCAGGGCGCAGACCTCCTGGCCCACGCGCCACCCGGTCACGTCGGGGGCGATCGCGCTGATCACCCCGGAGCATTCCAGCCCGGGGTACGGCGAAGCGCCCTTCGGCGGCGCGTAGTTGCCCTGCCGTTGCAGTACGTCGGCGCGGTTGACGGCGGTCGCGCGTACGTCGATCAGCACCTCGCCCGAGCCCAGCTCGGGGTCGGGCACCTCGGCCCAGACCAGTGCCTCGGGTCCGCCCGGCTCCGGAACAGTGATCGCCTTCATGGGTCCAGTCTGGCGAAAGCTGCCGTCCTGTCCAGCCCTGTCCCGGTCCGGGGCCCGTTCGCCTTGATCGACCGCAGCGGATGCCGGTGGACCTTGGCATCCGGGAAGGTGTGGTTCATGGCAGACTAGGCGACGGCAGCGGACCGCCGGGTACGGCTTCCGGGGCCAAGGAGGGTTCGCCTAGTGGCCGATGGCGCTGGTCTTGAAAACCGGTAAGGGGAGCGATCTTCTTCGTGGGTTCGAATCCCACACCCTCCGCCAGCCTTCTTCGCTCCCGCAGGGGTATTTAGCGGCGAACGGCCCCTTGCGGTAACAAAGGGCCGTTCTGTCCGAAGCGCAGCCATTCCCACCTGGCTCACATCCTCCTCCTCAGGAACGATGGGTCGAGATGGCGGGAACGGGCCTCGATCGAACGCAAGTACAAATATGAGTATTAACCGACAAGGTTCGATCTCTTCGGAAGATCACTTGGTGCTGGCCTGTGGATACGGCTTCTCCGTATCCCTGAGTAATCCGCACAAGTAGATCAAGGTCCGAACGTGACCAGATTACTCCCGTAACGCACGTGAATGAGTCTCGTTGTCACGTTCGGAGATTCTCACCTCGGTTCGCGACGGCGGTAACCGGCGCGGACGGTCACGAGAGGAAGGGGCGTCTTCCCGAGTGCAACACTTCCCACCAGCTAGCACGGAGGATCCGTGGCAAAGAACATCCGGGGTGGTCGCAATACACCCCGTGACGGCACAACGCACAGTCCCGCACCTCTGCTGTCCACACGTGACCTCGTCATTCTGGTGATCTCGTTGGTCGTTTCCGCGATGGCCGGTGCGGTCGCGGGTCTGACGACCACAGCCCAGGTTGGGTCGGCATCGGGGAATGTGGACGATGTAGCGGTGGGAATCACCGCCGGGATTGTCGCTTTCGCGGTGACCGGACTGGTCATTGCAACAAGCCTGCACAAGTTGCTCCGGTAGCCCCAGGCCCGTTGTGGGCGTGGGCATTTTCGCTCCCCTGAAATGGGGCGAGAGCGCTCACGCCCACACCGGAAACGCGTCCTTGGTCCTCACCGGTTGACCTGTCGGGAAAGCGCGGCCCGGTGCCAGGAGTCCGAGTGCTGGTCCTCGTAGCCGAACTCCAGCGCGTTCAGGCTGTTGTAGACCTGTAACGCCGACCCGTCGAACCGGCGCCCGACCAGCGCGGTCAGCCGTTCGCCGTGCCGCTCCACCAGGTCCTCGACGGTGTCCACCGGGTACGGCCGGTAGTCCCGAATCCCCCACACCGCGCCGAGGCTACGCCAGCGTTCGGTGGCAGGTTGAGCGAGAAAATTCGGAGCGGCCCGCCGTTGGTGCTCTGGCATGGCGCGAACCGGACGACCGGCGGCCGGTTCGCTGGTTCCGGGCGCGGGGCACGCTACCGTGGCCAGCATGGCGCCGAGAACGAGACCACGGGATGAGCGGTTCACGATGCCGCTTCTCACTGCCCACGCGGCGGGTGTGCACCTCGGTATCCCGGCGAGCACTATCAAGCAGTGGATCCGCTACGACGGTCCTGAACAACCGGCCATGCACTCGGTGGCACCCGAAACCCCGCACGGACCACGGTTGCCCTTCATCGCCCTGGCCGAGGCCCAGATCCTGCGCGAGCTCCGCAACACCGGCCTTTCGATGGGGCAGATCCGAGCCGGAGTGGCACGCCTACGGAGCGACACGGGCGAGGAGTACGTCCTGGCCACGAACACCATCGCGAGCGACGGCGGGGAACTGCTGTACAACGCGGCGACATCGGTCGCTCCCGAGTGGGTTCGTGCCCGCGACGGCCAGATGACGTTCCGACAGGTCGTAGAGGCTGCGACCTCGTGTGGTTCGCGCGCACCGACCACCACCGTCGCGACGGCCGGATGCCCGAACGCGAACTGGATCGCCGCCGCGAGCGGCGGCACCCCGTACCGGGTGCAGATCTCGCGTACGGCCAGGACGCGGTCGAGCAGGGCGTCGGGCACGTCGGCATAGCCGTACGCGGCACCGGTTCGGGGTTCGGCAAGCAGACCGGCCTGGAAGACTCCCGCCGCCATCACCGCCACCCCGCGCTCGACGCAGAGCGGCAACAGGTCGGCCAGCCCCGGAGCGCTAGCTGATCGCCCTGAGCGTCGGCGGGACCGGTGTGCCGACCGGGTACTCCGGGTCGCGGCCGGCGCGTACCTCCTGCGCCCAACGTAGCTGCGCGCAGCCGTCCGGGGTGCAGCAGGCGCAGGTGCCGGGGGCGTAGGAGGTCCCCCGGTCCTGGTGCTGGGCGATGGTCATCGCCGCCGCCTCCCAGATCCCGGCGCGGGTCAGCGGTTCGTCGACGCGGCTCACGGAACGAGCACCTGACCGGTCATGGCCACCACCTGGGCCTTTCGTTCGGGGTGCCGGCGCACGGCGGCGGCCGACTCGGAGTGACGGCAGGGGGCGGAGTCGGCCACCCGGACCTCGCGGTCGTCGGTGCCCGCCCGATCGGCGAGGTCCATGGTCACGACAGGGACAACGCACGCGTCCCTGGATGGTTGTGGCAGGACGGCCACCGTCCCACTGGTACGGACAGCCCCGGGCACCAACCGGAACGGCTGGCACCCGGGGCCGGGGGGAGAGTGGGTCAGGCTGAGTAGCCCCGAGTAGCCATCCAGTTGGCCAGGTCGATGGTGGTCATCCAGTAGGAGCTGACCCCGTTGACGTACGCCGGGTCCGCGATCTGCACGGTCCGTCCGCTGTCGCGGTAGCCGACCACGGTGAGGTAGTGACCCCCGTCGTACGCGTGCCAGCCGCCGTCGACGTCGGTCGCCGAACCGACGATGTTCGCCACGACCGCGTACCCGCTGCTGACCGCGTGTACGACGTCCGCCTGGAGCCGGTCCATCTGGGCCGGGGACGGGGTCCCGGGGATGAAGGTGCTCCGGTAGAAGTCGGTCTTGGCCAGGGCGTTCAGTCCTCGGGTGGTGTCGTCGGCGGAGTTGGTGCCGTTGAAAGTGGTGCCCAGGGCGGCGGCGACGTCGTCCTGGCTCGGCTGGCGGTCACGGGCGGTCAGGGCGATCCGGGCGGCCGCCGGGCCGCAGTACCAGCCGTTGATCTGCGCCTCGTAGTCGTAGTCGAGCACCTTCGACGCGGGCGGAGCCGCCTTCTTGACCGCCTTGACCGGCGTCGCCGGGGCCTTGGTGGTGGCGGGCGGAGCCGACGAGGGCGCCGCCGGTGCCGGTGCCGCCGACGAGGCGCTCGGGGTCGGGACGACCGGGCTGGGCGTGATCAGGCTGGGCGCGACCTCGGCGCCGGCCTGGCCGCCCAGCCTCTCGGCGACCGCGACCGTCTCGGGGTTGGTCGGCGCGGCCGACCCGTTGTTCTGGGTGAGCATGATGCCGGTGGTGAGACCCACGGCGAGAACCGCGGCGGAGACGACGCTGGCCCGGTACGGGTTGGCGGTCACGACGCGTCGGAGTTGCTGACGATGCTTCATATAAATCCTCCGCAGATGTGCCGATCTGCGATCGGGGGCACATGATTCGGGATGGCGTTCTTCTCTGCCGGGGCCGGTTCGCGTGACGTCGTACGCGTTATCGGCGGGGCGGATTCACCGCCGGCCGTCGAGTCCGGATCGGGGCGTGCGGAACCGCCACCGCGAAGCGGTGGAATGCGTCACCGGATGAACGTCGCCGACGAAATTGCCGCCGAACGGTTCTGGATCACCCACCGGTCACGCGCGTCCTCGCGCCACCGACCGCGTACGCGCTCACGCGTCGTCGGTCGTCGGACGGCCTAGCGGGCTACCTTCGCGGGCTGCGCCGCTGTGCGGGCGAGCCGGGGCAGGTGGCGGAGCGGACCGGGGGGATCGAGGGATTGACCACGGCAGGTACGGCGCTGCACGAGCATGTTCTCCTTCCGATACCGCCTACCGGGTTAGCTGACGGATTCGGGCGGGAAGCTCGCCCTACCACGAACCAACGGTTCGCGGATTCACCCCAGAACTACTGTGGGTCCCCGGCTCGTAACAGTTACGACTCAGCGGGCCTGTTCCGGTGTCACCCGCGGTGACTAAGGGCCGGACCAGACGGGCTGACGTTACTGGGCGGCTTCTGTTCCTGCCAACCCCCACTGGCCTGCTTAAACCGTGACCCACGCCGCTTCTTTCCGGTGTTTCGGGTCTATCCCCATGATCACGGAGAGTGGTTGTCGCCGGAGTGACCAGTTTGGCTGTGGCGGGCGTACCCGCTTGTGTTCCGCAGATAGAGGGTGTCGGATTTGCCGACCCGGTGACCCTTGCCGCCGGATGTCCGGTTCAGAGAATTGTCCGTTGGGCGGATTCGGGCCGGTCCCCTCGTCCCCGGTGCCCGGCCCGGCCGGCCCGGTGCACCGTCCGTCCCGCCGCCGACGCACGCCGGCGGACGAACGAAGCGGTCCGGGCGCGATCCGGTGGGCACGAAATGACGTTCATCATCGGATGGAAACGTCGACAGGTCGGCCGGGCGAGTGAATGGAACGGCTTCCCGAAAGCGAAGAATAAACGTCTGCGGGAATGGGCGTACAGCGACATTCGCGGCCGCGTACCCGGTCGTCATCCGTTGTTTCGCCCACCGGCGGCGGTAGGCCGGGTCAGACAGGGTACAAAGACACCGAGTCACCCGATCTCTGGAAGGACCTTTCGATGAACCTTGAGCGAGCGATCGCGCCGGACCCGTACGACCTGCTGCCGCCGGTGCCGGCGTTCACCCTGACCAGCGACGACGTACGCGACGGCGAGCAGTTGGACGACGAGTTCGTCCACTCCAGCCTGGGCGGTGGCGACCTGTCGCCGCAGCTCGCCTGGTCCGGGTTCCCGGACGCGACGCGCAGCTTCGTGATCACCTGCTACGACCCGGACGCGCCCACCACCAGCGGTTTCTGGCACTGGGTGCTGGTCAACGTCCCGGTATCGGTCACCCAGTTGCCGCGCGGCGCGGGCAAGGCCGGGTCCGTCGAGGGCGGGGCGTTCGCCGTCCGCAACGACTACGGCACCCAGGAGTACGGCGGTGCGGCGCCGCCGGCCGGCGACCGGCCGCACCGGTACCTCTTTGCCGTACACGCCCTCGATGTGGACAAGCTTGACCTCACGCCGGACAACAGCCCGGCGGTCGTCGGCTTCAACCTGACCTTCCACACCCTGGCACGGGCGGTGATCCGGCCCACGTACCAGGTCAAGGGCTGAGCTGACCGGAGTAAGTGGACGGCCGACACCGGGGACGGGTTGAACGGTGTCGGTCGTCGCTCTCCTGGTCGGTCGGGCCAACTACGCGCCGGGCACCCGGGCGACGGCGAAGACCGACTGTCCGAACGGTGGCCGCACGATCTGCTCGGCCGCCTTGGTCACCGGCAGCACCAGGCTGTCGTAGACCTTCACCATCGGGCCTTCCTTCGGCATCAGCCGGAACACGTTCGTCGCCATGTAGTAGCCGATGAGGCCCAGAGCGTTCGCGTAGTGCAGCCGCTCCACGGTCAGCCCCGCGCCGAGCAGTGCGGCCCGCATCGTCTTCTTGGTGTAGCGCCGTACGTGTCCGGTGGCGATGTCCGCCGGGCCCATGGCGAACTCGAACGCCGGCACGATCAGTACGATCGCACCGCCGGGACGGACCAGGTCCCGCATGCCGCGCAGCGCCCCGACGTGGTCCTCGATGTGTTCGAGCACGTTGTACGAGACCGCCGCGCTGTAGTCGCCCTGCTCCGGCTCGGGCTGCGGCAGCAGCATCTGCCGTACCTCGACGTTGGACTCGCCGGCGAGTCGCTCCTTCAGTGCCACCAGCCGGTCGGGGTCGGCCTCGGTGGCGGTGAACCTGGGGAAGTGCGGCGCCCACTCAAGCACGTAGTCACCGAGGCCGCTGCCGATCTCGATCGGGTTGTCCCCCAGGTACGGCAGCGCCAGCTCAACAAACCATCGGCGGTGGTTCACGGCGGTCGCGAGACCTTCGAGTACCTCGGACTGAACTCGCTGATCCCCAGTGATTTCTGCCATGCGTCGATTCCTCGCGATCTGAATCTCGACCTGCACCCTGGACCGACAGAGTGAACCATCTACGACGACCGTAGGGAAATTGAGGCATCGGCGTGGCACGAACGGATTGTTCGGTTGATCCGTCCCGTCCGCCTTCCGGGCGTTCAGGCACAGAGCGCGCCGATGCCCGTGATCGCGCCCGACCCCCGCTCCGGCGCACGGTGGTGCTCGGGCGGGCCGCCGCAGTCCTGGCGGGGCGGGGTGGTCATCCTCGCTCCACAGGGACGGGCTGACGCGTTACAGGACGGCCATGACGGCGCTGACCGGCGTCGCTCAGTTCGAGCGGATGCAGCAGCCCTTGCAGACGCGTGGCTGCGGCAGGGTGAAGGCCAGGCAGCAGGTCTTGCGCTGCACGGTCGGCTCGCCCGCCGGTCCGGGCACGAGGTCGACCAGGTCGTCGAGGTCGAGCGCGGAGAGCAGCGTCCCGACGTTGTCCGCCGCGGCGCCGGGCAGGCCGTCGGCGGCCCGCAGGACGCCGTACGCGACCCCGGAGGCGACCGAACCGAGCAGCGTACGGGCGCCGACCCGAACCTGAGTGTGGATCGCGTCGAGCAGCGGGGTCAGGTGCTCGTCGAGTAGCGATTCGCGCAGCGCGCGGAGCAGTTCGGTCTCGTCGGTGAGCACCCGCACCTCGGGCAGCCCACTGAGCGCCAGCGGGTCGGAGGGCAGCACCGCGACCGTTGTCGTACGCCGCAGCCCGAGGGTCAACGCGGCCCGGTCGGCGTCGATCTGTACCAGTATGTCCGATGCTCGGAGCAGTGGTACCCGGCGGGCGGAGGCCCAACCGACCACGGCGGGCAGCGCCAACCAGTAGGTGTACGCCTTCCAGAACAGTGCGGCGGCGGCGTGCGGGGTCGACTGCCACGAGCGCTGCGCGGCGGCCAGCAGGTCGGGCAGGTGGTCCTCGCCGTTGATCAGCTCGGTGGCGGGCAGCCAGCCCCGCTCGTCGTCGACGAACAGTCCGGGTACCAGGCCGGGTAGGTCGTCGGTCCCGAACATCTGACGCAGCGTCGCGTTTACCGGCGCCAACGGGGCGGTCGCGTACGCCCGACCGTCGATCAAGGCGGTCACTGGGTGTCACCGGTCTGCTGCGCCGGTACGCCGTGCCGGTTGCCGGCCGGGACCTGCGGGATACGGGCGATGCCCAGGTCAGTGTGGCTGAGTGGCCGTGTTCGCCGTGGTGTCACCGCTGTCACCGCACCCGCCCTCCAGTCACCTGCCGACGCCACGTTAGCACTAAGGGAAGCCTAACCACATCTTGCGGGGTGCCGGAGGCTTTCGTCACCATCGGCTACTGAAATCCACCGGTACGTCCGGCGGGCGGGTACCCGAACGGGTGACAGGTAACCGGCAGTGATCGAGTGGCGGGCTCGGAAAGGGCCCTGAGCAGGGCGGCGAGCCGCGATAGGATCGATGATGATGAAAGAATTGTCAAGCCAAATGTCGTTAACGCGGCAGTTCTGCCCCGTTGGGTGAGTCGGCCAGCAAACTGGGATACCCGGCCCCTTAGGAACCAGATGACCACCTCGCCCATCGAACGGGCTGCCGACTCGTTCGCGGCCGAACTCTCCAAACGGCGGGTCGAGCGGGGCATGACCAAGAAGCAGCTCGCCGCCCGGATGGGGTTCGACCCCTCCTATGTCAGCCACGTAGAGGGCCGGCGCCACCGGCCCACCGAGGACTTCGCCCGCCGAGCCGAGGCCGTACTCGGCGCGTCCGGTGCGATCTGGCAACGCTTCCAGGAGTACGACGAACTCCGGCACGCCCGGACGAGCCTGACCGCCCATCGGGACCCGCCCGTACCCGAGCAGTGGTTGCCGCCCGGCACCGGGCTCATCGTCGAGCAGGAGTCCGCCACCCTGACATACCAGGAGAAGTCCTACCGGTGTGTCATCCGTCGCGCGCTCTACAACGCCGGCACCGAACCCGTCACCCGCTACCTGGTCCGGGTGGCCGTCGACCGCTACCCCAGCGACCCCGGACGATCCAACCGGCACCACCGCGACCACCCGCTCACCTTCGCCGAGCTCGACCTCCAGGCGTTCTGCGGCGACGAGGGCGAGCCCGAGCCGATGGACTGGCGCAAGAAGCACGACCGGGACGCGTTCAAAGAGGTGTGGCTGCTCTTCGAGAACGCCAACGGCCGCTTCCCGCTCTACCCCGGCGAGCGGGTCACCATCGAGTACGCGTACACCGTCGGTGAGGAGAAGTGGGGTCCCTGGTTCCAGCGGGCCGTACGCCTGCCCACCCGGCAGCTCTCCGTCCGGCTGAACCTTCCGCTGGACCTCGACCCACAGGTGTGGGGGGTGGAGACCACCCTGTCGGCCGAGGAAGGCCCCCTCCGTACGCCCCTGCTCCGGCACGACGCCGACGGCCGGGCGGTCTTCGACTGGTCGACCGAGGAACCCCCGCTGAACGCCCGCTACCGCCTCGAATGGCGCTACCGGGCCCAACCCACCGTCGACACCGAGCCCGAACCACGGGCCAGCGACCGGATGCGGGCCGCCGGCATCGTCCAACGCGGCGCGGCCCTGCTGCGGCAGCCGGCCCAGCCGTTCGAACTGCCCCGGGACGAGGCCACCGCCCGCGACGTCGTCTACCAACTCCGCGCGGCCCTGCACCGGCTGGACGAACTGCACCCGTTCAGCAAGGGTGTCGGACTCGCCGCACCGCAACTCGGCATCCCCTGGGCCGCCGCGGTCGTACGCCCGCCCGACCGGGACGCCGAACCGGTCGTCCTGCTCAACCCGCGCGTCGTCGACGCCGCCCGAGACACCGACGAGCAGTACGAGGGCTGCCTCTCCTTCTTCGACCAGCGCGGCCTGGTGGCCCGTCCGCTCCGACTCGACGTCGAACACGCGCGATGGGACGGCGGACGGGCGATCACCTCCTTCGAGTTCGCCATGGCCCGACTCGTCGCCCACGAGATCGACCACCTCGAAGGCAAGCTCTACATCGACCGCATGGACCCCAACATCCCCCTCGTCCCGGTCGAGGAATACCGCGAAACCGGCAGCCCCTGGCGGTACTAGATTTCTGGGCCTCGCTCCGCTCGGCCGGCTCGCTCCGCTTCGCGCCGCCCAGTGCGGTGACTTCGTCCTGCGGGCGACGAAGGCTTCGCCTCGTCGTCCTCGGACGAAGACACCGCGGCGGCGCTCGGTCGACTCGCGACTCCGGTTGCGGTGGGGTGGGGTGGTGGGGCGGCCGGCTGGTGTGGGGTGAGGTGGGGGCGACAAATACAGAGAAAGAGTGGCTATTTCCGGGGGGGGAAGCCACTCTTTCTCTGTATTTGGGGTGGGTGTGGGGCTGGGGGCCGGGTATCGGGCCCTGCCGGCAGGGCCCGATACCCGGCTGGGGGGAGGGGGCTGGGTGTCAGGGGTGGGCGTGGTGGGGGGTTAGAGGTCGCCGAAGGTGTCGTAGCGGATGTTGGTGGGGGGGACGTCGTGTTGGGCCAGGGTGCTCAGGATCGAGCGGACCATCGGGGCGGAGCCGGAGACGAAACAGTCGTGGGTGGTCCAGGGGCCGTACCGGGACAGCACTTCCGCGAGGTCGCCGCGCTCGCCGGTGAACTCGTCGTCGACGCTGCACGAGGGCAGCACCGACAGCCAGGGGTGCCGGGCGGCGAGTTCGTACAGCTCGGTGAGGCCGTACAACTCGTCCTGGCTGTGGCCGCCGAAGAAGACGTGCACCCAGCGGGTGCGGTTGTAGAGCGTCAGCTCCTCGACCAGTGCCTTGATCGGGGCGAGGCCGACACCCCCGGCGACGCAGAGGATGTCCCGGTTCGACTTGCGGTCCAGGACCATCGAACCCATCGGGGCCGCCAACCGGAGCAGGTCACCCGTCTTGATCTTGCGGACCAGGCTGCTGGAGACCCAACCGGCGCCGACCGCCCGTACGTGGAACTCCAGCACGTTGTTCTCGGTCGGCGCGTTCGCGATCGAGTACGTACGCCACAGTCGCGGCTGGTAGCGGGGGACCTCGATGCTGACGTACTGGCCGGCGCGGTAGTGCAGCGGAAACTGGAGCGGGCGGCAGGTGAAGACGGCGACGTCGCGGCCCCGTCGTTCGTGGGTCAGCACCTCGGCATGCCAGAACGGGGGATTGGCGGCGTCGTCGGCGGCACCCGCGATCATCTTCTCCGCGATCAGCGCGTACGCGTCCCGCCACGCCTGGTCGTACTCGATGGTCCACTGCTCGCCCCCGGCGGTGCGCAACGCCACCTGTAGCGCCTCGCCGACGAGCGCGTAGTGCTCCGGGGTGACATGGTATTTCCGGTGGTCGCGACCGAGCCCGCGCAGGAAGTCGGCGAACCGCTCCGGATCGTCGAGCGTCTGCATCGAGGTGATGATCGCCTCCAGCAGCCGATCCCGCTGGCCGTCCATCTGTACGGGGAACAGCTCACGCAGTTGCGGGTTGGAGAGGAACAGGCGGGCGTAGAAATGTCCTGCGATCTTGGCCCGGTCCTCCTCGACCAGGGTCCAACTCTCCTTCAGCACCTGCGCCAGGTTGTCCATTGCGCCCTTCTCGATGACGACGTGCGGCCGGCGCACGTGCGAGCTTCTCGGATGGCGGGACCATGGGGCTGTCCGTCCCGATCAGGATGGGCACTCTCCGTGGATGTTGGTCGCACAGAATGTGCGATCGACTCCGGGGCGGTGGTGGCGAATGGAACTTCCGGCCCCGGAGGCGGTCGATCGCCACGGTCTGAGGCAGAGTGGTCGGGTGACGGTTGAGCTCGCCCGGCCGGTGTCCCGCCGGACCCTCGGCACCGAGGTGCTGCTGGTCCTCGGTGTGTCCCTCGGCCAGTCCGCGGTCTACGCGGCCGTGAACATCGTCGGCCGGCTCACCGCCGACCGGCCGCTGTCGCAGCAGACCGCGACACTCAACGCGTCCCAGTCCGCCCGACCCTGGCTCGACCTCACCTACCAGTCGCTGAACATCGCGTTCGCACTGGTTCCGGTGCTGCTCGCCGTACACCTGCTCAACCGCGACCGGGGCGATGCCCGACTGACGCTCGGCCTGGATGCCCGCCGACCGGGCCAGGACCTGGCCCGGGGTGCGGGCCTGGCGGCCCTGATCGGGCTGCCCGGCCTCGGCCTGTTCTACGTCGCGGCCAAACTGGGGATCAACGTCTCGGTCGTCCCGGCCGCTCTGCCCGACCTCTGGTGGACCATTCCGGTGCTGGTGCTCGCCGCCGCACAGAACGCGATCCTGGAGGAGATCGTGGTGGTCGGTTACCTGGTGACCCGGCTGCGCGATCTCGGCTGGCGGGTCGGCGCGGTGATCGCGACGAGCGCCCTGCTACGCGGTTCGTACCACCTTTACCAGGGCTTCGGCGCGTTCATCGGCAACGCGATCATGGGCGTGATCTTCAGCCTCTTCTACCTGCGGACGAGGCGGGTGCTGCCGCTGGTGGTCGCGCACACACTGCTCGACGTGGTCGCCTTCGTCGGCTACTCGGCGCTGCCGTCGAGTTGGCTCGACTGGCTGTAGGCGACACGGCCGACCACGTTCGGATCCCGTCCCGACACGTTCGGATCTCGTCCCTGCCGTCATCGGATCTCGTCCCGGCTCGACCGGATCTCGTCTCGGCTGGCAGGTTTACTCCGCTGTGGGTGCCGGGCGGGCGGCGTTGGTGACGGCGGCGCGGTAGCGGGTCACCGCCCGTGCGGCGAGCCGCTGGGCGGCGGCCGAGTCGCCGGCTGCGGCGGCGAGCATCGCGGCACCGGGCAGTAGCCGTGCCGCGAGCCGCAGCAGCACCCAGCCACCGGCCTGCGCGGTGAGCGGTGCGGCAAGTCGCCAGCCCGCCTCCGCCAGCCGGTGCAGGCCGCCGCCGTCACCGTCCGGCGTGGCCGCGATGGCGGCGTCGAGCGCGTCGCGGGCACTGCGGTCGTCCGGATGCACCTGGGTCAGGACCAGCAGGTCGACGGCACGTTCCGGGTGGGTGGGGTCCAGGCCGTGGGCGGCGGCGAGGTGCAGCACCAACTCGGCCTGGGTCCAGGAGACCACCGCCAGCTCGGCGAGCGGTGCGAACAGGCCGGCGGCGGCCGATGCCGCGCCACCCGCGCCGGCCAGCCGGACGAACCGGGTGGTGACCAGCCGGGCCAGGCCGTCGGTGGTCGCGGTGGGATAACTGCCCCGGGTACGGGCCGACCACGCCTCGGCGGTGGGCCCGAACGTGCGTACGGCGGCGAGGGCCAGCAGTTCGGGGGTGAAGCCGGGGTGCTCGAACAGCCGCGTGCCAATCGGCGCTACGGGCCGGCTCGACGCTACGGGTCGCACCGGTGCTATCGGTCCCGTCGGCGCTATCGGTCCCGTCGGCGCCGCCTGGGCGGGTACGGGCGGTGATTCGGCGGGTTTGATGGATGTCGCCGCCTTGGCGGTTTTGACGGTCTTTGTAGCCTTTGCAGGCTTTGTGGTGGCGGCCTTGCGAGGGGTCCGCTTGACCGGTGCCGGTAGGGGTGTGGATGCCGGGGTGGCTGCGGCGTCGGGGACGGTTCCGAGGTCGGGTCCGGGTTGGGGTGGGGTCGGGGCGGAGGGGACGGCCCTGTCGGTGGTTTCGGCGTGGGCCGGTTGCTTCGTGGTGGCCTTCGCCGACGTGGTCGCCTTGCGAGCAGGGGTCGACTTCCTCGGCGCGGTCGCCTTTCGGGGGGCGGTGACCCGGGCCGGCTCGGGCTGGGGCGTCGGTGGTTCGGTGGTGACGCCGGAAGCTGGCCCGTGCTCATCCGGCTCATCCGGCTCGACGGGAGGCGGCGCTGGGCGCGGCGGCTGCTCATCGGGCGGGGGCTGGAAGAGCACCGCCGGCGCTGCCCCGGCCGTACGCGCGGTGGCGGTCGGTGGTGGGGCGTCCGGCTGCGGCGGGGCGGTGAAGGCCGCCCTCGGCGTACGGGAGCGGGGCGCCGACTTCGCCTGCGGTCGGCGGCCGGGCGCTGGATCGGTGGGCGGCTGCTCCTCCATGCCCAGCGAGCCTAGTCCGGTTGACCGAGCTTCACCTCCCGGAAGTTGTGCGTACGAGCCAGGTCCGCCGTGTCGCGCACGCCCGCAGCACGGCGGACGGGATACTCGCTTTGCCTCTCCCGGTAGGGGACCTGTATTCTCGATCGGCGGTGGTCTGCTGACCACCGGGGAGACTTCGCCTAGTCTGGTCTATGGCGCCGCACTGCTAATGCGGTTGGGGTCTTAAAGCCCCTCCCGGGTTCGAATCCCGGAGTCTCCGCGCGAGATTGGCTTGTGTATGCTGATCGAGCACCTGCGCCCGTAGCTCAACGGATAGAGCATCTGACTACGGATCAGAAGGTTAGGGGTTCGAGTCCCTTCGGGCGCACAGCATCAAAAGGGGTCTGACCTGCCGAAACGGTGGTCAGGCCCCTTCGCTGGTCTGTCCCTTGTGGATGATTGGGTGCTCGGTGGGTGCTCGTGCGACGAGCATCCCTCACGTCCTGCTCTGTCCGGTGGACCCGTGCCTAGTCCGGCTGGGTTTGATCATGGTGTGCCCTGTAGGCACGGAAGCCCAAATAGTGGGACATGGTGTTCCCTGGGTGGAGTGCGGCTACGGCCGTAACCAAAACGTGACAAAGTACTACTAGGTGCGCGGGCCGGGAGCGGGGCATCATCGCCGACTGCACCACCCGCATGACCGACGGGGTGCGCGGGTCGACCGCGGGGTAGCCGGCCGACCGGTACGTGTCCACGGTGGCCTCGGCGCGGAACCGCAGCATCCGGTCGAACGGGGTGAGTCGGCCGGTGGCGGCTCGACCACCGGCACCACCTCGCCCGAACCGACCAGCGCCACCATCGCGTCCACACCGGTCTCGGTGACGCCGGCCACCAGCCGCGCCCACGGCGCCAGCCAGTCCGGCGAGATCTCCAGCGCCAGCACGGGCCGCGCAACCGACCCTCGGCGTCGTCGGGCCGGACCGTCAGGCCGAGCCGCCCGGCGGAGTCGGTGGCCAGGTACCGGACCCGGACGTCGCGGAAGGCACCGAGTTCCCCGCAGATCGCGAGACCTCGCCGACCAGACCGTCCCAGAGTGCCCCGGCCGGACCCCAGTTCCTCGTGCCCCCGCCCGTCGGCGCAGCCGATGAACTCAAGCATCCGGTCCAGACCCTGGTCGCCGAGCCGGTCCCAGCGGCGCTCCCAGCCGAACCATTCCCGGCTGTCGTCCAGCCTGGCCGTGTCCCGGACCAGCACCGGATGCCGGCAGCCGAGGATGGACCAGGGCTGCGCCGGCCACAGTCACCAGTGGTCGACGTCGATGTCCGGGCTCAACTCGGACGAGGTCATGTACCGCCGCCCATCGTCTTGCAACTCGGTGGTGCATGCGGCCAAGCTCAGGTGGGCGCAAGCCATTCGGCCACCCTGTCGGTGAAAATCACCTCATAGGGAAGACCTTGTAGGTCTTCCGCGGTCACATCCAGGCCGCGAGCCCGAGCTAGCTCGGCCAGCCTTGACCAATCGTGTTCCTGCTCCATTGCGCACTCTTCATCGTCGGGAAGCACGGCGCTCAAAATTTGCTGGGTGATGCTTTTCCGAGTCTCGACGAGCGGTACAACACCACCTGGGACACCGGTTGACCTAGCAGTGACACTGAACCCGCGTTCCGCATGCAGGAGCACGCGCCGGCCGTCCTCCAGCGTCGCGAACTCGCTGACTATGAAGCTCCGGGTACTCGCATCCTCGGGGTACTCCCCAAGCAGATCGCAGCTGGCGCCCAGGCCAACAACACGGCCGGGCTCGACCCGGGGAAGATTCTTGGGAGCACGGTAGGCGCCCGGGGCCGGGCGCCAGCCGGCTTCTCCGCTGCTCACTGTCTCGCTCCCGAAGCTCCTGTGATCGCTCCTGCTGTCACTTTGCAAACCGTGCCACCTGATCACAAGTTACGGGCGTCGCTGTGACAGCGGCGGTTGTTGGTCAGGGGCTACATTCGAGGTCCGCGTGTGGCCCGTAATGCATCCCGGAAGGGTCGGCGACACCGTTCAGATCGACATCAGTAACCACCTGGGCGGTTGCACTGGCGGGCGTAGGTCCGGTGGTGCTCACCGCGCCAGTTCCCGATCCAACAGGGCCACGAAGGTGGCGTGGTCGGGCAGGCCGTTGATGGGCGTGCCGTTGATGAAGAAGGTGGGGGTGCCTCGGACGCCGAGGGTGGCCCCGTCGCGTTGGTCGGTTGCCACCCGCTCGGCGAAATCCGGGTCCTGGGTAGGTGTCCCGAATCGTTCCACGGAGCCGGCGGCGGCGCGCCGTGGTCGTCGAGTCCGACAACGGGACACATGCCCTTCGAGATCCCGACAACCCTCGGTACGCGACGTAACCTGGCGGCCGCGAAGGTGTCCCCCGTCGAGGTCGAGACCGGCGAAACCGTCAGCCTGATCTTCGGGGAAGACGCCGTACGGGGTCACCCGAGCATCACCCCGGCCGCCTCTACCGATTCGGCGGTGCAGCGGCGGTCACCGCGTTTGGTCTCGCCGCTGTCGCCAACGCTGTCGCCGATGCCGTGAACACGACGCTCGGTGTCGGGCTGGCGATCACCGCGGCCGTCCTGCTCGTCACCGGGGCGGTTGGCGTCGTCGCCGCCTGGACCATCACCACCCGCATCGAACGCGCGGCGCGTCTCCCGGGTGCACAGTCGATGATCAGTCCCCACGACGTGCATTGGGGCAACAGCGATGTGCTGAGCGGGTGAGTGACGGTCACGTTGAGCTTCGAGACCGGCGAAACCCGCCGATTCAGTGCCAACGGCGTGACCGGCGTGCGGCTGGCGCAGCAGTTCGGGAAGCTTCTCGGCGCAGCCGCGCCTGAGCGACAGGGGGTCGCCCACACCCGAACCACCAGCGCAGACCGTCACGACGGCACCCGCTAGCGACCCCGCCACCGTACGATGCTCGCGGAGCGGGCGGCACGACTTCCGTCCGGGACACCGCGGGTACGATCCGGGCAGGGCCAGGCGAACATCGCGCGGTAACACCAGTTCGCTGGTGCCCCAGGAGCCGAACGTGACACTGCCTCGCCGCGCGGGAGCTGGGCCGGCCCGCGCGGATCGGGCAGCGGGATCCGCGCGGGCGTACTGGTACGGGTACCTCATCGTCGACCGACCTGACGTCCACCTCGGGCGGGGGATCGTGACGAGGAGAAAGGGGATCAGCCCGGGCGTCGGAATCCGACGACGGGCATGACGTCGATGCTGCTCATCTTGACGAAATCGCCGGTGCGGGGGGCGTGCACCATCAGGCCGTTGCCGACATACATGCCCATGTGGTGGAGGTCGCCGTAGAAGAACACCAGGTCGCCGGGGCGGGCCTGGGCGCGGGGAATGACCTTGCCCTCGGTCCACTGCTTTCCGGTGTGGTGGGTCAGGGAGACCCCGGCCTTGCCCCAGGCGAACTGGGTGAGACCGGAGCAGTCGAACGAGTTCGGCCCGTTGCTGGCCCACACGTACGGCTTGCCGATCTGGGCGCACGCGGTCTTCACCGCGGTACCCGCGGGACCCCCGATGTAGGTCGCGGGACAGGGCCCCTTGCGCAGCGCGCCACCGGCGGTGCTCGATCCGTACGCCGCCTGCCGCAACTGCTCCAGCCGCTTGATCTCCCCGTCGATCTGCTTGCGCTTGCCGGCCAGCTCGGTGTCCTGCTTCGTCTGCTGCGCGATCAACCCGTCGAGCTTCGCCTTTTCGGCGTTGAACTTGTCCCGGGCGGCGACCACTTCCGTGATCTGCTGCTGCTCCTCGCGGGCCAGCCGGTCGAGAAGCGTCAGCTGATCGGTGAGCATCATCGGGTCACCGCTGGCCAGCAACGCGTTCAGGGTGGATGACGGGCCGCTGCGGTAGTACCGGGAGGCGAGCTCGCCGACCCGCCCGAGGGCCATGTCGACCTGAAGTGCGAGCGGTTGGATCTTCCGCTTCAGCTCGTCGGACTTCTTCCGGTTGACGAGCAACTGGCTGTGGACCTTGTTGTACTCCTCGATGGTCGGCTCAAGCTGTTCCCACTGCTTGTCCATCTGCGTTTCGATCTCCTGCGGCGTGGGCGCCGCGTGCGCGATGGCGCCGGGCGCCAGGCCGACACAGACGGCCGTGGCGATTAGCAGCAGGCCGCGGAGCGTTCGCAGTGGCCTGACGTGAGGGGCGATCGGCCGATCCGGCGAGCGGGACTGGGTGGGCGGGTTTGCCACCAGTACGACTCCTTAATTGATTGACCGTCGGGGTGCCTCTCCGGGGGCTGAGGAGGGGGAGGCCGACGCCCCACAACCGGTCGATGCCCCACATTAGGGAAGGGTCCACTCCGACGCAAGATAGGAGATAGCCTGCCCGGTATAGGAACACAGGGACCCTTGGTGGTGGAGGTCGTTGTTAGTCGGGCCACGGGCCACGCGCTCGCTTGGGAGTGCGGGACCGCAGCGTCGAACCGAACCGATCCGCTGCTCTCCGGAGTCGACGAACACCCTGTTCGATCCAGCTGTCTCATGCGCATCGCAGTCAATCCAAGCTTGCGTATGCGGCACCGCAAACGCCTCTGGACGGCGTTCGTCGTCCTGGCCGTGTTCATGCTGGTCGAAGGCGCGGCAGCCTTCTGGACCGGATCACTGGCGCTGCTGTCCGACGCCGGGCACATGTTCACCGACATGCAGGGCATCGGCATGGCGTTGGCGGCTCGAGGTCGTCGGCGACCTACTCGGCTCACTCGGGGTGATCGCCGCGGCCATCATCATCGCCACCACCGGGTGGCTGTACGCCGACCTCGTCGTAGCGGTCGCGGTGGGCCGTTCATCCTCCCGCGCACCTGGTAACTGGGCCGGTCCGCGGTGCGGGTACTGGTACAGGCGGCACCGGAGCACCTCGACGTCGGCGAGGTCGAGACCCGGCTGCGGCAGGTGCCGGGCGTCACGGACGTCCACGACCTGCACGTGTGGACCCTGACCTCAGGCATGGACGTGGTGTCGGCGCATCTCACCCTCGCCGAGGGAGCCGATTCGGCCACCGTGCTCGCCGACGCGCGCGAGCAACTGCATGAGGGTTTCGGCATTGACCACGCCACCCTTCAGGTCGAGCCGCGCACCGCGGCGCAGGACTGCCAGGACTCCTGGTAACGGCCGGGAACTTCCCCGCAGTCCGCAACGACTACCCGTGGGCCACCCGTCCCCGCAGGTCACAGGAGTTGACGAAGAAATGCGCCCGCTGCGCCGAGTCGTGGCCGTCCTCGCCGCCTGCGTGATCGCAGCGGTCATCGCACCGTCCCCGGCCTGGGCACACAACTCGCTCCGCACGTCGACCCCCGCGAAAGGTGCGACCCTCGACGTGCCGCCGACGCAGGTGGTGTTGGAGTTCGCCGAGCGCCTGGACCCGCAGTTCACCACCATCGCCGTGACCACGGCGCGGGGGATGGCGGTCACCGTGGGCAAGCCGGTCGTCGACGGGGTACGCGGCACCCAGGCCCTGACCCAGCCGCTGGCCGCCGGCACATACACGGTGGCGTTCCGGGTCGTCTCAGTCGACGGCCACCCCGTACAGGGATCACAGGTTTTCACCCTCACCGCCGCTGGCGTAACCCCGACAACCCCGACCCCCGCGTCAATTGCCGGGTCACCAACACCAACACCACCTGCTGCCGCCGTCACCGCAGCTGACAGCGCCACAGGCCGATCCGGCTCCGCGCTGGGATGGGGCCTCGGCGCCGCGGCACTGGTGGCCGCTGTCGGGGGCGCCGTCAGCGTCCTGCTGCGGCGCAGGACCAGCCGGTCGTGACCAGGACAGCAGTCCACGGCTGGTGGCCGCGCGCGGTCGCGGGCATGGCGGTCGCGGGCGGCGTGATGGCCGCGTTGCTCTGGTACGGCGGCGCGGCCCGCCGTGAGTCCCTGCCCGGACTGGTCGACCCCGGGGCAGTCACCGTGTGGGCGGTGCCCGCCGCCCGGCTGGGCATGCAGGTGTTCGCGGTCGCGACGATCGGGCTCCTGCTCGCGGCAGTGCTGCTCTCACCTCGCAGCGACGCGGGCGGCCTGTCCGCGACCGGGTACCGGCGGGTCCGTGCCGCCGGCTGGGCCGCCTTGGCCTGGTGCCTGTCGTCCGTCGCCGCGCTGTGCTACACCCTGGCCGACCTCCTCGGAGTTCCCGTCGCCGACGCCGTCTCCATCAACGCGGTGATCAATTTCGCGACCACGGTGGGACTCGGCCGCGCCCTCGGGCTGTCCGCGTGGCTCGCCGCGGTGATCTTCTTGCTCTGCCGCGCCGCCATCACCCCGCGCGGTGCGACGACCGCCCTCGTCCTCGCGGTCGTCGCCGTCATGCCCCCGGTGTTCACCGGCCACGCCGCCGCGGCGAGTAACCACCAACTCGCCGTGTCCGGGCTGCTGTTGCACGTCGTCCCGGTAGCGGTCTGGGCCGGCGGGCTACTCGCCCTGGCCCTGACGAATCGGGCACCGACGGCGGCGCTGCCCGTCGCGGTACGCCGGTTCTCACCACTGGCGACCGTCTGCCTGGCCCTCGTCGGGGTATCCGGGCTCCTCTCGGCCTACGTCCGGCTGCCCGACCTCGGCACGCTCGTCGACACCCGCTACGGCCAACTCGTCCTGATCAAGGTGATCGCCCTGGTCGGGCTCGGCGCCGCCGGGTGGTGGCAGCGCCGGGCCGCGATGCCCGCCCTGAACGCGGGGGACCGCCTCCGGTTCGTCACCACCGCCACCGTCGAAGTGCTCCTGTTCGCCGCCGCCATCGGCACCGCCGTCGCCCTGTCCCGAACCCCGGCACCGGTCCAGGCGGCCGGCGAGGAAAGCATCGCCCAGGCGCTGCTCGGCTACCCGATGCCGGGCCCGCTGACCGCCGACGGTCTGCTCGGCGACTGGCTTCCGGAACCGTTGTCGATCGCCGCGGCCGTCATCGCCGCCGGCCTCTACCTGCGCGGCGTGTGGCGGCTGCACCGGCGCGGCGACACGTGGCCGCTGTCGCGGACCGTGGTGTTCCTGGCCGGCTGGGCGGTCATCGTCGTGGCCACCTCCGGCGGCGTCGCCCGGTACGCCCCGGTCCTGTTCAGCGTCCACATGACCCAGCACCTGCTCCTGACCATGGTCGCCCCGATCCTGCTCGCCCTGTCCGGCCCGGTCACCCTGGCCCTGCGGGCACTACCCGCCTCGAAAGACCCGCACTGGCCAGGCCCGAGGGAGTGGATCCAGGCCGCCCTGCACTCCCGGCCGGCGCGGGTGCTGACCCATCCGGTGGTCGCCCTGGCCCTCTACGTCGGCAGCCTCTACGCGATGTACTTCACCGGCCTCTACGAGATGGCGCTGCGTTCCCACGCCACCCACCTGATCGTCATGATCCACTTCGTCGCCACCGGCTATCTCCTCTTCTGGGTGGTCATCGGCGTCGACCCCGCCCCCCGCCGCCCACCCCACCCTGTGCGGATGCTCCTCGTGCTGGTGGCGATGGTCCTGCACGCCTTCCTCGGCGTCGCCCTCATGCAGTCCCGCACCCTGGTTGCCGCGGACTGGTTCACCGCCCTGGCCCGACCCTGGGGCGACACCCCGCTGGACGACCAACGCACCGCCGGTGGCATCGCCTGGTCCTTCGGGGAGATACCGACCCTGATCGTCCTGGCCGTTCTCCTGGTCCAGTGGATCCGCGCCGACGAACGCGAACAGCGGCGCCTGGACCGCGCGGCCGACCGCGCGCAAGCCGAAGGCCACGAAGACGACGCCCTCGCCGCGTACAACACCATGCTCACCCGCCTCGCCCAACGCGACCAGGCGACCGCCGACCGCCAACCCGACGGCGCCCCCGAGACGCCACACCATGCGGATACCTGACCCGACAAGGTCACCACTACGAGTGGGCCGGCATGCTGCCGTGACACCGCGCAACGACAGGAGCGGGCAACCCTTCGCGGTCCGGCCGATGACCGGTTCGCGCAGGGGGTGACTTGATGAGAATGTTGTACCGTGGCCGCATGCCGGCGCCCGTTGACCAGCCGCGCGCGCCCCACGAGGCACGCGCCCTGATCATCATGGTCGCCGCCCTGGCACTCGCGTGGCTGCACGGCGTGCAGTGCGCGGCCGGGTTGGTCAGTCCCGCCGTGGCAGCCACCGGCACCGCCATCACCGCCGTCAGCCACACCCCCGAAGTTGTCGACGTCGCCCAGCGGGGGGCGCCCGGTTCGGACCTCGCCGTGGCCGTTGACGTCGCCGACGGCCCGGACCACGGCAGCGGGACCGCGAGGACCGTCGGGGCATGCCTGCTCCTGCTGGTCCTCGCGTTTCTCCTCGTCAACCGCGAGACCAGGGGCTACGCCGCCGACGATCCCCGACCAGGGCCACGGCCCGGAGCACGACCGCGCCCGTCTCGGCCGGCGCTGTCCCAGCTGGGCATCCTGCGAACGTAGAAGCCGGTTCCACGGCTCATTGCCACCCCTCCCTGGACAGCGGATGTCGTTGCCGCACCTAGGCGACGCCCGCGACACCCGGATGCACACGTAACCCCGCCCACGAGCCCGCCCGGATCGCGTTGAGCGGGTCCCCCTTGGGCACCCATCGAACCCATGACACGTCGGCCTGACGTGCCGTCCACGACGTCGTGCCGGCGCCGATGGCCCGTTGTGCCCTACCCGTGTGAACGCTCATGACCAAAGGCGGTCGAACCATGCACGAAGCCGTCACCTATCACCTGATCGTGTCCGGACTGAGCGGCGTCCTGGACGCGGTCAGCGTCAACGACACCCTCCAGGGCCTGCCAGGGGTGCATCACGCCCACACCTCGGCCCGCACCGGGCGCTGTGTCGTCGACGCCGACCCCACGACCTGCGACCCCCAGCAGCTCGCCACCGCGCTGACGATCGCCGGCTACCCGACGGAGGTAGAACACCCGTGACCCATCCATGTCCGCCGGTGTCGACGCCGATCCGGATCTCGCGGTGATGGCCGGCCTGTCCGACCAGCTGCTGGTCGTCTCCATGGGCTGCTACCTGGTGGCTCTGGTCGCCCACGCCGCCACCTACGCCTGGAGCCTGCGCAACCCCGCACATCCCCGACCGGCCCAGCCGCGGCCCGCCCAGCTGGTGCGGGTCGGTGCCGGTCCGAAGGGTCCCGTCGTCGAGGCACCGCCCGTCGCGACGGCCGTCTGGCCGGGGCCTGTCGAGAGATGGTCCGGCTCGGTGGCGGCGACGGCCACCGTCGTGGCCGCCGTCGCCCAGTCGGGCGCCCTGATCGCCCGCGGTCTCGCCGCGCAACGCGTGCCGTGGGGCAACATGTACGAGTTCATCCTCGCCGTGACCCTCGCCGGCGTCATCGCGTGGCTGCTCGTGGCGAAACGGCGGCCCGAACTGCGCCCGCTTGGCCTCTACGTCACGACCGCCGCGCTGATCCTGCTCGGCATCGCCGCCCTGCAGGTGTACACCCCGGCCGGTCCGCTCGTACCCGCCCTCAACTCCACCTGGCTGAAGATCCACGTCAGCGCGGCGGCGATCTCCTCCGGGGTGTTCCTCCTCGGAGCCCTCACCGCGGCCGCGTACCTGATCGCCGCACGGCCCGACCGGGGGAGTAACAGTCTGCTCAGCACCCTGGCCGCCCGACTGCCGAGCCCACCGGAGCTGGAACGGCTGACGTTCCGGCTGCACGCGTTCGCGTTCCCGCTGTGGAGCTTCGCGGTGATCGCCGGGGCGATCTGGGCCGAGGCGTCCTGGGGCCGGTTCTGGGGCTGGGACCCGAAGGAGACCTGGGCGTTCATCTCCTGGGTCGTCTACGCCGGCTATCTGCACGCGAGGGCGACGGCGAGCGTCCGGCGCTCCACGACCGCGTGGCTCGCCATCGTCGGCTGGGCGACGATGATGTTCAACCTCTTCGCGGTGAACCTCGTCATCTCCGGCCTGCATTCCTACGCGGGCACATAGACGCAGCCGCGCCCGAAGACTTTCGTCATCGTCGAACCCGCCCAGCGGCTTCCCGGCCCGCCCGGACCGCGCCGATCGCGGCTCTCCGGTCACCGGATCTTCCGCCCGTAGGCGCGAACGTCGCCCAGGGCCGCACCCGATCTGCACCATCACCGTCACCCCATCCACGACGCGAAAGGGACCACCGTGAGTCCGAAGAGCAGCCGCCGTCAGCGCAAGGCCATCCCGGTACGCCCACCCCGGCCGTGGGGTGTCATCGCCCTCGTCACGGCCGTGGGTGTACTCGCGGTCACGATCATCAGCTACGCGGGCTTCGCTTCCTGGCGCGGAGCCCGACCGTGGTCCGACCGGCTCACCACCATCGCCGGAGTCGTCGACTACGTCTCCCAGAAACCCGCCTGGTTGGACAGCGGCCACCGGTCCGGCCCGCTGACCTATGAGGTCACGCCGCCAGTCGGCGGCCAACACAACGGGGCTTGGCAGAATTGCGTCGGCGATGTCTACGACGCCCCGATCGCCAACGAACACGCCGTCCACAGCCTCGAACACGGCGCGGTCTGGATCACCCACCGTCCCGACCTACCGGCCGATCAGGTCACCGCTCTCGCCGCCCGGGTCACGGGCACCGAGTACATGCTGATGAGCCCGGTGGAGAACCTTTCCTCACCGATCACCCTCCAGGCATGGGGCTACCAGCTCAAGGTGGACTCCGCCGACGACGTGCAGATCACCGAGTTCATCAACGCCGCACGGATCAACGCAGGTCTTGAGCAGGGCGCGGCGTGTTCCGGCGGGGTCACCGCGACGGGCACCACCCCGCGCGACCTCGACGGCCAGCAGCCGTGACGCCGCCCCGGCGGGAACCATTCCCACCCCTGTCACCGACCAACGGTGCGTAACAGGCGTATCGGCGTTATCCAGCAGGGGTTCTTCAGGAGGAGGTCAGCAATGCGTGTTTCTCACCTGCGTCGAGCCGTGATTGTCGGAGCCGTCACCGGGGCGACGGTGGGCATGCTCGCGGCGCCTGCCTGGGCGCACGTCGAGGTCAGCGCGGACAATCCCCAAGCCGGGGCCCGCGATGTCACGGTCACCTTCGACGGCGAGGCCGAGTCCACCCGCTCCGGCATCGTCTCCGAACGCGTGATCCTGCCCGCGGGCATCCGGCCCGAGGACGTCAGGCTGGCCAAGGCGCCGCCCGGCTGGAAGCTGGTGCCAGCCGCCGATGGGTACACCGTGGCCGGTAAGGCCCTGCCGGTCGGGGAGAACGCCGTGCACTCAATCGTCATCACGCACCTGCCCGCCGACGCCACTCAACTCGCCTTCAAGACCATCGAGACCTACGGCGACGGCAAGGTCTCCCGCTGGATCGGCGTCTCCGCCGCGGGCCAGCCGGAGCCGGACAACCCGGCGCCGGTGCTGAAGCTGAAGCCGGCGGCCCAGCCCGCGCCGACCTCCGCGGCACCGACCTCCGCGGCGGCGACACCCACGCAGGACAGCGCGCCGCCCACCGCCTCGGCCGACACCAGCCCGACTCCCACAGCAGCCGCGGGCCAGGACGATGGACCACCTGTCGGCCTGTGGATCGCCCTCGCCAGCGTGGTCGTCATCGCCGCGGCCGCCGTGGGCCTGGTGATGTACCGCCGCCGGACGGGACGGATGCGGACGTAGCAACACCCCACCCGGGGAGCATCGCGGTCGCCGGGGAACCGGCGTCACACCGACCTGTCGCGGGTCGCTGGCACTGCCCGCGACGGTTCGGTGCCCCGAGGGGATACTCAGCCGCTGGTCCGATCGGAGGTTCCCAGGACCGCTGCGGCGGGGTCTTGCAGGTGTACCTCGGATCCGCCGCTGCGGTGATGGGTGGCCCAGGTCAGTAGCGCGGTCCGGCACGCTTCGTCGAGGTGCCGCAGCCCGGACAGGTCGAGGGTGACGGCACGGTTGTGCGGAACGGACTCGAGGACGTCGAGCAGGCGGGGCAGCCGGAGGAAGGTGGCGTTGCCGGCGAGCGCGATCCGCGTCGCCCCGGCGTCGTCCTGCCGCCGTACCTCGACGTGCGACATGTTCCAGGCGGACTTGACCAGCGCCATGAGCAGCCCGGCGATGACCCCCTCAAGGAGGTTGGTGGCGACGATCGCCGTGCTGGTGCCGACGAACACCGCCACCTCACCCCGGTCGACCCGCCACAGTGTCACCAACCGTCTGAACGGCAGCAGCTTCACCCCGGCGTGGATCAGGACTCCGGCGAGGGCAGCCATGGGGATGATCCCGAGAACCGCAGGGAGGAATGCGGCGAACAGCAGCAGCCACAGGCCGTGCAGGGTACGGGAGGCTTTCGTCGTCGCCCCCGCCCGCACGTTCGCGGCGCTGCGGACGATGACCGCGGTCATCGGGATCGCGCCGAGAAGTCCGCAGATGGTGTTGCCGACCCCTTGGGCGACGAGTTCCTGGTTGTACCGGGTCCGGGGTCCGCGGTGCATCTGATCCACCGCGGCTGCGCTGAACAGGCTCTCGGCGGAGGCGATGAGGGCGAACGCCACGGCGGTGCCGAGCACACCGGCCCGGGTGAGGGACGCGAGGTCCCCGACGGCGACCGGATGCAGGGTGTCGAGGATCCCCTGCACCTGGATACGGTCCACGGGCAGGTCCAGAACGGCCGTGACGGTCGTCGCGAGGGCGATCGCGACAAGCGATCCCGGTACGGCCCGTACCCATTTCGGTGTGTGGGGCCACGCGGTGATGACCGCGATGGTCCCCAGTCCGAGGCAGGCCGCGATCAGGACGCTCGGGGTGTGGATCGCGCCGGACAGCAGATCGGGTAGGCCGGTCAGCCCCGCCACGGCGGACGCCGGGGTCGTCTGGTCGAACGCCGCGTACGTCTGGCCGATCACCAGGACGACGCCGATACCGGCCAACATGCCCAGGACGACCGACGAGGAGATCGCGCGGAACCAGCCGCCGACCCGTATCAGGCCGAGCAGGACCTGCACCAGGCCCGCCGCAAGGACGATGACGCCCAGCGTTCCCAGGCCGTAGGCGCGCACGGCTTCGTAGACGAGCACGGTGAGACCGGCAGCCGGCCCGCTGACCTGCAGGCTGCTGCCCGGTAGGAAACCGACGACCAGTCCACCGACGATCCCGGTCAGCAGGCCGAGTTCGGCCGGGGCACCGGATGCGACGGCGACCCCCAGGCACAGCGGTAACGCGATCAGGAAGACGACCAGGGATGCCGGAAGGTCATGACGGAGGGCACCCAGTGCCCCGCTGATTCTGAAATTCATCGCTATCGCCTCGGATCGCAGGGCAGGAACGTCATGAGTTCGTTGCGCGGCGATCACCCGGTGGAATTCGCGGGCACGGTCGATCAAGGGCCGCACCTGTGCGCCCGTTGAGGACAGTTGCGTCACCGTCGCGTGAGATTGCGCTTCAGGCAGGCTGAAACCCGGTACTGAACTGAGGAACGCCGACGCGGAGCGTCTCTAGCAGCGGATCACCTGGGACGACGGCACCGCGGGGATGCCCGAGCCGGGAGCGTCGCGCAGACAGGACCGGGCACCGGGATACGCGGGCGCCGGAGCGGCCGGCGGCGTCGCCGTGCTCGGGTACGGGATGCCCGTGACCGGTGCAGAGGAGACAGCCAGGACGGTGCGGCCCCGAAGGGCGCCGTCATGTGCCCGGTGGGGATGCGCGGGACCGCTCACCGAGGCACCCGGGTGGGGTGTCGTCACCTGCGCCACCGCACAGTCGAGGCTGAGGCCGAAGGCCAGGAGCAACCCCACGAGCGGGACGCCGAGCGCGACGGTGAGCGTTCGCACGAACGTCATCGCCCCACCCCCGGCGTCTCCCCGACCCCAAAGAAAGGGCCTACGACAACTAGGTGGCAGTTTGCCCGATTAGCTCCGATACTGTCAACGGTTACGTACTGCTAAAGGCAAGTGAATACCTTATAGAATATGAAGCGGGTTTCGTGCTATTGATGGCGATTCATCGGTGTGATGCCGAGGGGCGTCGAACGCCGCGCCGGCGACGGATGCACGACCTCGGCCCGGCCGGTGGCTGACCGGTCGCGGCGCCGGCGGTACTCGCTAGAGTGAGGCCCGACGAGGAGGACCGACATGCGCGGGCTGGGCGACCTGGAATCGGCGATCATGGACCGGCTCTGGACGTGGCGCCGGGCCGCCACCGCACGCGAGATCATGGAAAGCCTCTACCAGGAACGACCCCTCGCCTACACCACCGTCCAAAAGGTCATGGACAACCTCTTCCGTAAGGGCTGGCTCAGCCGCACCCAGCATGGCCGGGCCCACCTCTACGAGGCGACCGCCTCACGCGAGATCGCGGCGGCGAACCTCATGCGGGAGGCGTTGACGGACAGCCCGGACCACCGCGCCGTCTTCGCGCACTTCCTCGCCGGCATGGACGACGAAGAGGCCAAGGCGTTACGGGCGGCACTGCGCCAGCGCGGACGGCGAGAAGAACAGTGATCGCCGCCATGGTCCTGCTCGCCTACGCGACGGTCGTGGCCACCGCCGGGCGTCACCTCCTGGTACGCACCACCCAGCGAACCGCGTACCCGCTGGTGGCGGTCGCCGGCTGGCACATGGCCATCGTGTGGATGCTCGCCGCCACGGCGGCAGCTGCCGCCCTCGCCGTGCTGCACCCGCCCGGGGTGATCGCCGAACTCACCCTCACCTACGCGGTCGTGGCGAACCGGGCCGACGCCCACGTGCCGCTACTGGTCGGCCCCGCCGCCCTCGCCCTACTCGTCGCGGTGGCGCTGCGCTGGACCTGGGCCGCCGTGGCCTGCACCATTGGCGACCTCAGGCGACAACGCCGACACATGGGCACGGTCCGCCTCGTCGCACGGACCGACACCGCACGGGGGATACACGTCCTGCCGGCGGAGGAAGCGGCCGTGTACTGCCTCGCCGGGCGAACCCCCGCGATCGTCGCCACCACCGGCGCCGTCCGATCACTGACCGACGCCCAACTGGCGGCCGTCCTCGACCACGAGCGTTGCCACCTGCGTGAGCGCCACCACCTGCACATCCGGTGGTCGACCATCCTCGCCCGGGCGTTTCCGTTCGTGCCGGTCTTCACCGCCGCGCAACGGCACGTACCGGCCCTGCTGGAGCTGCGCGCCGACGACGTCGCCGCCCACCGGCACGGCGCGTGGTCTGTCGCCGAGGCACTCGCGGTACTGGCCATGGCACGCCGCCAGGGCGTGCTCAATGCCGGCGGTCCCGGCGCCGCGGCGCGCGCGCACCGACTGTTGGGCGGACGCGCGGGGCGAGAGCGCCCGTGGCGGTTGGCCGCCGTCCTGCTCGCGATTGCCACGGCGCCGCTCAGCGTGCTGCTTGTCCCGTTCTGCTGGTAAGGACCGACAGACCGTCACGTCGCCGGTCGCCGGGCGGGTCGGGGTTCACCCGACGCTCTCGACTCCGAGTTCCAGATCGACGCCGAACGACCGCAGCAGCGGAACGGGGTCGTGGGCCGCCCCGGCGGTGTGGACCTCCAAATGCAGCCGGGGACCGTACGTGTCTCCGGTAGCGCCGACCAGCCCCAGGACGTCACCGGCGGACACCGACTGACCCTCGGTCACCCGCAACGTGGACGCGTGCCCGTACAGGGTCTGGATGCCGTTGCCGTGGTCGACGACCACGCTGTTCCCGTAACCGCCCCGCCAACCGGAGAACGTCACCCTGCCCGCGTGCACTGCCCGGAACTCCCGCCCCGGCGCGGCGCTCAGGTCAACCCCCGGGTGGCTCTGCCCGGCGACGACCCCGTACGCGACGGTGAACGCGTACTCCCCGAGCGGCAGTCGCCACCGATCCTCATCGGCCCGGACACCATCCTCCGCGGAGTCGCGCGCCCTGGAGCGGGAGGCCCGCTCGGCGGCCTCGGCCCGCGCCGCCACTTCGGCCGTCGGCGACCCGGCGCCGAGGTCGACCAACGCGGGCCGCGCGACCGACTTCGTATCGGGTAGGTACTGCACACCCGCGACGGTCAGTCCGGCGCCGACTAACGCGGCCATCGCCACCATCCCGTAACGCCGCCGGGACGGACGCGGCACCCGGCGCCGGCCACGATAGCGATCAGATTCCGATGAAAGCCGTTGCCGCACACACTCTCCCGCCGTAACCCCGTCAATGGTCGACGCAACGGTATCCGCGAACCGTAGGCACCGCTCGCCGGTACACTGACTGTCGGCGGACGTCCGTGGTTTTCGGACGAGCCATCGTGACGGCAGGGTGCCCGTTGAATGAGTTCAACGCCGCCTGACCAGGAATCGAGCGATCAGGAGCTTCGCGTGAGCGACGACCAGCAGCACACAGTGACGTCCCTCACCGTGCATCCCCGACGACTGCGCCGAATCTCGATCGTGGCCGCACCGATCATCCTCGTCGCGTATATCTGGTGGGGTTGGACACTGAGCGGTACGACCAGCAACGGCGGCGCGCTCACCGAAGAAGACCAGTGGGCGCTCATGGGCCTCGGCCCGATCGTCGCCGCCCTGGCCCTGCTTCCGCTGCGGCTGCGGGTCGACGCCAACCCCGATGGCGTGCGGGTACGCGGATTTCACCGCGACCTGACCGTCCCATGGACGATGGTGTCGGCCGTCCAGTTCAACCGCACCGCCATGTGCGGGTCACTGGCACTGACGAACTCCGAATCGGTGCAACTGCTCGCCATTCAGATCTTCGACGGACCGCGCGCCGTCGCGGCGATCCGGCAGTTGCGCGCAATACACGCCGCCGCCCAAGCCGATACTTCCGTAAAGGGCCACGCCACCGCGACAGCCGTAACCGGCGAATAGCAGCAAACGACCTCACCGACCGGCGGGAGTTCGTCAACGGCACCCCTGCCCCGCCCGAGATCGGCGCGGGCTGACAGCGACCGCCAATCTTCCCGGCGGTCGGTAACGTCGCAACTACAAAGCCGTTGCGCGGGCACTGTTCGAGCCTATTGAGGACCACGACGTGACCGCTGTAGTCGCAACTACAAAGCCGTTGCGCCGGCATCTCGACTCTCCACAAGCGGTTGCCGCTTCACGGATCGATACATACCACGATTCGTCGCGCCAGGTGTGTCCACGCGCCTATCCCATGAGCGCCCCCGGATCGACCGATGCGGCGGCGAGCATCAGGACGGTCGCGTTGCGGTCCTGATCGTATGTCTGCCCACACCCCGTACAGATAACCATCACCGACGCCGCGTACCGCCCGTCGCGAGCACCGACGCGACCGCACACCGCGTGGGTCCGGGACAGGCCCGCGGCCGCCACCACCTGGACCGGAACACCACGCCGCCCGGCGGCCTCCGTTACCGCCTGCCGTAACCGCCCCGGGGCCATCAGGGTCGCCCGCGCCCGCGCGGCACGGGCGGCATCACCAGGCAACACGGGGTCGTCCTCGGTGGCATCGTCGCGTTGCCTCAACACCGCGAGATTGGCATCGTCGACCAGGACGAGTCCAGCCAGGCTGGCCAACCACGACCCGACGCGCCGCCACGCGTCGTCACGACCGTTCGCCACCTGAGCCCGCTCGTGGGCCTCCCACTCCCATAACTGGCGGTCCTGGCGGCGCCACGCCTCCAGCGTTTTCATCACGACCTCGGCGCCGGGCGGTGGATCTTGGCGCCACCGCAACGCCAATGCGGCCAGCCGCCCCGGCGCCCGCCATGCCCGTACCCGGGCACCGGTCAGCAGCCGCTCCGGATCCTCCGGACGAGGATCGGGCTGCGGATGCTCGTCCAGCCACCGGGCCACCTCGGCGCGCGCGGGCGCGAACCCCACGTCCCGCGCCGACCTGGTCGCCCCCGGCCGCTCGGCGATCCCCATCCACCGGCCGGGGCCCGACGTTGCGGGACGGACCACGATCTCTCCCCAGCTCCCCGCGTCGTCAGCGGTGACGACGTCGGCGAGGTGGCCCGGCACGGGCAGTGGGTCGCTGCTGGCCCACGTGGCGACCCGCACCGCGCCGTGGGGGCGGGACCTCCAACCGACGTGGACGGCGACCCGAGGCCCTTCGGTGACCGGTGGCGGGTCCGGAAGCCGGACCGTCACCGTGACCTGCAGCGACCAGTTCCCTGCGGTTCGGCGGCGGGTCAGCTGGACTTCCACGATATCGGCGTCGTCGGGCAGCATCCGGTGCACCTGGACCGGAACGGTGATCATTCGGCCACCGCCGATACACAGGACCGCCTCACCGCGACCGGCGCGCCGCTGCTCGGCCCGGCTCATCGCCGCCCACTCGGCGGCCGGGACCCAGGGTCGTAACTGGAACACCTTGCGCCAGCTACCCCCACCCGAGGCGAGCAAGGCAGGTGTACGCGGGGGCTGACCGGAGCTTCGCTGCAACTGCACCCGGATCGTGCCCTCACCGGTCCACCGCCGGGACCGCAACTCGGCGGACTGGCCCTGCTTACGGCGGGCCTCGACAGCCTTCACGGTGGCTCGATGATCGTCGACGACGCCGTTGTAGGTCGCCCAGTAGAGGCCACGCTGCTGGACGAAGTCCGCATAGGTGACCTTGACCGCGGTGTTGTGGTCCGTTCGCAGTCGTTCGACGTCCGCCTTCACCAGCGGGTATGCACGGTGGATGGCGTCGCGACGCGCGACCCGTGCCGTTCTCGCCTGAACACGGGCCGCCGCCAGGGCGGCGGCGGTGTCGGGGCGGGTGGCGGCCGAACGGTCCGCTACGCGCTCCTCGGCTACCTGCCGCACGAGCTGCTCGACGCATGCGGTCGTCTCGTCGATACGGCTCTCCGCAGCGGCGACGGTGGGGTTCCCCGACCACAGCGTCCGCATCGCCTGCTCGTGCTGGCGGGTGAGTTCCACGAGTGTGTGGCGCAGTTGGTAGGCGAGGTGGAGCTGTTCGACGGCCTCCCCGGGCATCTCGAACCGTGCGGGTGTCCCGTATCGGTAGACGGTGGCGATGATCGTGGCCACCCCTTCCCGATCTCGAAACGTGCGGCTGTTCCTCGCCGTAGAGGCGTGCCTGGGATCGACGTGGGAGGAGGTCTCACGCCGATGCCATCTGCTCACCCGAAAGGGTCGCCCGGCGGGTAATCGGCGAGCTTCTGGAACCGGTGAGCGATCGAAGCACCAGGCTAGGGGACCCGTGACTCCGAAGCAAGATAGGAGATAGCTCGCTCGGGTGGGTCTGGCCCCTGCCTTCGTGGGTGCCTCGGGGACGCCCGAACGCCGCTGTCTGTTCCTGGTTGACGCTGTCCCTGACCGGGACGCCGGTGCGGCGGTCCTCATCCTGGTTTCCGCCGCCTGTTCGGTCCCGCCGGTTCCCGACGCGTCATGGTCCGGTACGTCTTCGACGTCCACGACCCAGGCGGCGACGCTGTGGCCGGCGATCGGGAATCCATGCCGCGGGCGGTGCACTCCACATCGCGTTCAGTCCAACCTGAATACAGCGAATCCTGTACCCTGGGCGTCATGGAGGCACTGACATACGGCCAAGTGCTGGCCCGGTTCGGTCACGCCCTGTCCGATCCCACCCGCTCCCGCCTGCTCCTCGCGCTCCGCGACGGCCCCGGCTATCCAGCGGAGCTGGCGGACCTGCTGGGTGTCACCCGGCAGAACCTGTCCAACCACCTCGCCTGCCTACGCGGATGCGGTCTCGTGGTGGCCATCCCCGAAGGCCGGCGGACCCGCTACGAACTGGCCGACCCGCGCCTGACTCACGCGTTGGGTGACCTGCTGGGGCTGGTGCTCGCCGTCGACCCGGAGGCGTGCCCGGACTCCGAGCAGCAGGGCTGCTGCTGATGGCGACCACGATCAGCCTCTCACCAGGGCCGGATCGTCGGGCCGTCCTCGCGCGGCGGGTCCGGCTGCTCGTCGCTGCGACGATCACGTACAACGTGATCGAGGCGGTCATCGGTATCAGCGCCGGCATCGCGGCCTCGTCCACCGCGCTGATCGGGTTCGGGTTGGATTCGGTGATCGAGGTGTCCTCCGCGGCGGCGGTGGCATGGCAGTTCGCCGGCCGTGACCCGGAGGCACGGGAGCGGGTGGCACTGCGAGCGATCGCCTCGTCGTTCTATGCCCTCGCGGCGTTCGTCACCGTGGACGCGGTACGCGCCCTGCTCAGCGGTGGCGAGGCGGAGCATTCGTCGGTCGGTCTGATGCTGGCGGCGGTGTCGTTGGCGGTGATGCCGTTCCTGTCCTACGCCCAACGCCGGGCCGGCCGGGAACTGGGCTCCCGCTCCGCCGTGGCGGACTCGAAGCAGACCCTGCTCTGCACCTACCTGTCTGCGGTGCTGCTCGTGGGACTGGTGCTGAACAGCCTGTTCGGCTGGTCCTGGGCCGACCCGGTGGCAGCACTCGTCATCGCGGCGGTAGCGATCAAGGAGGGCCGTGAGGCCTGGCGGGGAGACACCTGCTGCACTCCGCTACCCACGGCCGCCAACGCTCGCGCGGCCGCCGGATGCACGGACGGCTGCTGCAAGTCCGACTAACACCCGCCCGATCGACGGCATCGGAGCCTATTTATGTAGGGCCAGGACCTGCGGGGATTCAGCGGGACTGATGCAGACTAGGTGGAGGCGGCCGGAGGGATTTCTGGTAGATCCGAACATGGAGGGGACCAAGAATCCACTTCGCACTACGGATCGGAGGGTTAGGGGTTCGAGCCCCTTCGGGCGCACAAGATCATCAAGGGTCTGACCTGCTGGAATAGCGGTCAGGCCCATGCTGCTTTCCGTCCCTCGTGGACGTTTGGGTGCTCGGATGGTGCTCGTCCGATGAGCATCGGCGGTTGTGGTGGTCGGGGTTGCACGATCGATCCGCATCAGTTTCAGGACGCAAAGCGGATGTTCGGTGTGAACCCTGTATAAGGGCGTAATTCGCATGGCGTGAACCCATGTCGATCCGGTCGCGTGGGTGCACGGCACTCTCGTCGAGGGCGAGGGTCGTCTGTCGGGTCGCAGTCGAGAGTTCAGTGACCCCCGGGGGATCCACTCGATTACCTTTCCGGACGGCGAACGAGCGACCAAGCATCGGGTCTGTCGGATTACCCTGCCTCGGTGTGGATTGGTCGGTAACGTTGGCTTCGACAAGCCGGCTTGCTGCTGAGTCTTCGATGCGTTCTGCCTAGTTCGTCCGTCCGTTCCGCCGGGCCAGTTCAAGGAGGGCGAAAAGAGTGGCTAAAGTCTTGTTCGTGGTTTCCGGAGCACAGTACTGGACGCTGAAGGACGGCCACCGTCATCCCACCGGTTATTGGGCTGAAGAATTCGTGGCGCCCTACAGTGTTTTCACCGGGGCGGGCCACCAGGTCACCATCGCAACCCCCGGCGGCGTCATTCCCACCGTCGACACCATGAGCCTGCGCCCCAGCATGACGGGCAGCGAAGCCAATTCGCTCGAACATGAAGCCGTCATCGAAAAGGCCGAAGAATTGCGCCATCCCCTCGTCCTGAGGGACGTCAGCGTCGACGACTATGATGTCGTCTACTATCCCGGCGGACACGGCCCCATGGAAGACCTGGCATATGACCGCGACTCCGGGAAGCTTCTTAAAGACGCACTCGCGTCCGGTAAGCCCCTTGCCGTCGTATGCCACGCACCCGCCGCTCTTCTCGCCACCCGTGACGTCGATGGAAACTCCCCGTTCGTCGGATACCGAACCACCGGGTACACCAACGACGAGGAGGAGAGCGTGCACCTGCGGGACAAGGCAAAATGGCTTATGGAAGACGAAGTGCGCAACCTTCCCACCGACTACTCCCGTGGCCCCGTTTTCGAGCCCTACCTCGTCAGCGATCGGAACCTTTACACGGGTCAGAACCCCGCCTCGTCCGGCCCTCTCGCGAAGGAAATCCTCAAGGTGCTGTAGGACCGCAGAGGTGGGCGCCGGCTCCGGGTGACTCGCCCCTCCTACCGGCCGCGTTGCTGCGGTGTCGAACGGAGCATGGCGCGGTACATCTGTCGGGGTGTGGCTGGGGTGGGTAGGGGATGTGCGCCCGGGGCGGCGCAGGCTTGGAGGAGGTAGCTGATCAGGCGGCGCCAGGTTTCGGGGGCGGCGTCGGCGGTGGCGGTCAGGACGCCGGCGTTCGCCATGAGGAACATGGGCATGTCTTCGGCGACGAAGTCGGCGCGGAGTTTCCCGGCGGTTTTGGCGCGTTCGATCGGTGAGGTGCTGGTGCGGGTGGAATCGTCGTCGCTGAACGGGTTCGACACGGCGGTGGCCGCCGGGTATCTCGCCGGGATGATGGAGCACCGCTTCCCGGTGGTGCTGGGCAAGGACTTCGCCGGCACGGTCGAGGCGATCGGTGACGGCGTGACCCGGTTCGCGGCCGGCGACCGGGTGTTCGGTGTGGTGACGAAGGCGTTCCTGGGCGACGGAGGGTTCGGCGAGTTCGTGACGGTGAGCGAGGCGATCGGCATCGCGAAGCTTCCTGTGGAACTGGACGCCACAGTGGCGGGCGCGCTCGGCCTGGCCGGCACCGCCGCCGTGGACGCCCTCGACGCGGTCGCCCCACAGTCCGGTGAGACGGTGTTGATCAGCGGCGCGACCGGCGGGGTCGGTGCGATCGCGATCCAGTACGCTGCCGCGGCCGGCGCGAAGGTCATCGCCACCGCCCGGCCCGGCGCGGAGGCCGACTTCGTCCGTGGGCTCGGTGCCACCGATGTCGTGGATCACACCGGTGACCTGGCTGCTCAGGTCCGCGCGATCACCCCGGGCGGGGTCGACGTGGTCCTGCATCTGGCCGGTGACGGCGCCGCTCTCACCGCTCTGCTCACCGACAAGGGACGCCTGGCCAGCACCCTCGGTCTCGGCCCGGACCAGCACCCCGCCGCGACCGCGGTGATGGCGACCCCGACCGCGGACACCCTGGACCGGCTCGCGGCCGATGCCGCCGCCGGGCGGCTCACGGTCCCGGTCAGCCGCACCTACGCACTGCACGAGGTTCCCGCCGCGTTCGGCGACTTCACGCTCGGCACGATCGGCAAACTCGCCATCACCCTCGCCTGACCAGCGACACCAACCAAAGGAAACCAATGAACGTGTTCCTGCGGGCCGTGCCCGCGATCAGCAACTGAACCCGGCGGAGAAACGATCATGGAGCTGGGGATCCTGTCGCTGAGCGACCTACAGATCAGCCTCGACACGGGCCGGAAAGTCACCGCCGGGCAGCGCATCGACGACACCGTCGACTACGCCGTCCTCGGCGAGCGGCTCGGACTGGACGTGTTTGCCCTCGGCGAGCATCACAGCCTCGACTTCGCCGTGTCCTCACCAGCGGTCGTGCTCGCCGCGATCGCCGCCTGCACCGAGAAGATCAGGCTGACCAGTGCGGTCACCGTGCTCAGCGCGCTGGACCCGGTCCGCGTCTACCAGGACTACGCCACCCTCGACCTGGTCCTGCTCGCGCGTCGTCACCGCGTACGACGCAGGAGCAGTGAGGACGCCCGGGTACGGGAGGCCGTCGAGCGGGCACTGCGTGACCAGGAGCCGGGCGTACGCTGACCAGCCCGTCACGCCCCGGTGTAGGCGAAGGCCGCCCGGTAACGCGGACCCACGGGAGCAGGATGCGGTGCTCGGTTCGCAGGTGACCTTCACCGCCACCGCCGGCCGTGATGGCACCACCGCCTGCACGATGGAGATGACCCGGGTCGCGAAGGTCTATCTTGTCTCCACCACCGACGCCCGGTTCTTCCGTAGCGCGATGAACCGGGCTGCCCGCCAGCTACGCGAAGTCGACGCCGGCCTCGATCTCGTCAAGCGCTGAATGCTGCCGGATCCCGCGTCGGAGGTCGAGGCGTGCGTTGCCCCGCTAGGAGGGTCGGCCGGCGCGCGGCGGCGACGTCCTCGACCCAGCCGAGCGCCGCGACCGCCACGGCGGTGACCGCGCACATGCCGGCCATCCGCAGCACCAGGTGCACACCGGCGTCGACCGGCACCACGGGTAGGAGCAGGACGGTGACGAGCATCCCGGCCGGTATGTGCCACAGGTAGATGGTGACCGCGCGGGCGTTGGCCAGGCCGACCACGCGTCTGTACGTCGAGGTGCGGGCGAGTCGGCCGAGCCGGGGCCGCAGCCGCAGCACGGCGGCGACCAGGGCCATGGACCACAGGGTTCGCCCGACCGGGGTCTGGTTGACGGCGGAGGTGTCGTCGGCCACGGCGGCGACGAGGAGCCAACCGCCGCCGCTGACGGCCAGGGCCGCCACCAGGGCACCGTACCGACGGGCGGGAATCCGGTGCAGCAGTCCGTCGCGGTGGGCGAAGCCCAGCAACCAGCAGGGCAGGTAGCCGACGAGGAAGTAGCCGGTGTGCACTCCGTCGATCAGGAACACGGCGGGCAGGTAGGTCGCGATGCCGAGGCACCACCACGGCCGCCGCCGGAAGAGTTTCAGCAGGACCCCCGAGGCCAGCACGAACCACACGTACGTGACCACGTACCAGAGACCGGCGTTGAAGGCCCACGACCAGGGCTGGCCGCCGACCGGCGGCACCTGCACCGGCACTATCCACCAGCCGAGTTCTGTCCAGCCGAGCCGCCCCGTCGGTGCCGTCCGCCAGCCCGTGAGGAACAGGACGGCGATGCTCAACGCGCCGAACGCCCAGAACGGGAGCAACAGCCGCCGTATCCGGCGGGGGACGGCCGTCGCGCCGTTGCGGTCCAGGGACGCGGCCATGAGGGAGCCGCCGATGCCGAACATCACTCCCATGGCGGGGAACAGGACGCTCAGCCACGTCCAGCCCGAGGCGTGGTAGAGAAACACCCGTGCCAGCCCCATTGTCCGCAACAGGTCCAGGTAGTGATCGCGGGTGGGCTCGTCCACGCGCGGATGGTGGAGCGGCCTGGGGACGCGGATCTGCCCGTCGAGCGCGGCCCCGGCTGTCCCCTTGTCGGTCATATGACGAACTCAATCGGGAACCGGCAGCGCGATGCCCGGTCTCGGAACCTTTGCGTAGTGAATCCCGTTATTTAGGTAGGACGCCCCTGGTTGGTGTCACGAATCTCCCGACCGACACCGCGACACCACTGGCCGTCGGCCAGCCCGCCGACGGACGTGACGTGACGTGACGGTGTTCTGCCGCATCGGGCCGTCCAAACGGGTACGTTTGAGCGTCCCTAACGGTACGTCCGGGTGTCCCATCCGGGTAGGAGAGACAACCGATGATCGATCGTTCCTCGGGTCCGAAGCCGGACCGGTGGGTGACCCTCGGCAGCTGGCCGACACCCGTCGAGCCGGCACCCCGGCTCGCCGAGGCCATCGGGCTCGCCTCCGGGGCCCTGTGGATGAAGCGGGACGATCTCGGTGGTCTCGGCGGTGGGGGCAACAAGGTTCGCAAGCTCGAACGGACCGTCGGTGTCGCACTCGCCAATGGCGCTGACACCCTGGTCACGACCGGTGCGCCACAGAGCAACCACGCTCGGCTCACCGCCGCCGCGGGCGCCCGGTCCGGTCTGCGGGTGGTGCTGGTCTTCCCCGGCGAACCGGGCCGGTCCGGCTCCGGCAACCTCGCCCTGGACGGCCTCTTCGGAGCGCGGGTCCACTGGGCCGGGGACGTGGACCGGGGCCAACTCGCCACCGTGGCCGCCGACGTCGTCGACGAGCTGCGTCGGGACGGGGCCAGCCCCGAGCTGATCCCGTTCGGCGGATCCAACGCCGTCGGTGCGTACGGTTATGTCGAGGCGGGCCGGGAGCTGCTGGACCAGGTGCCCGACGTCGACGTGGTCGTGGTCGCCCTGGGCTCCGGCGCAACCATGGCCGGACTGGTCGCGTCGCTCGGCGCCGACAGGGTCATCGGGGTCGACGTCGGCGCGCTGGACGAACCGGCCGAGGTGGTCACCGCCCTCGCCGGCCAGGTCGGCGGGACGAGCGTCTCCGCCGACCAACTGCGCATCCGGTACGACCAGGTCGGCGCCGGTTACGCCCAGCTCACCCCGGCGTCGGCCGAGGCGCTTCGACTGACCGCGCGCAGCGAGGGCATCGTGCTCGACCCGATCTACACCGGCCGGGCGATGGCGGGCCTGATCGCCGCCGTGCGGGACGGGGACATCGCCTCGGACGCCAAGACCGTCTTCGTGCACACCGGGGGCCTGCCCGGACTGTTCGGCCACCCGGACACCGTCCGCTGGGCCGAGTCGGCGCTCGGCCAGTACCGGCCGGGCCGGGCCGGCACCGATTCCTGACGGCGACCGCGGCCGGCGACGACCGCCGTCGGCCGCGGGCTCCTACCGTCGTACGGGGTGAAGCGGGTCCGATCCGATCAGCACCAGTTCAGGGTGGAGTTGATCCGGGTCACGTTGCGGATCACGTTGTTGGCGCCACCGCACGGATTCTGGGTGATGTTGGTGTTGGACACCGTCAGGTTCTGCAACGTGATGCCCGAGGAGATCGGGAACTCGGTACGGGCGGCAACCCGGACCTCGCCGCCGCCGGTGACCGTGCCGGACTGCCCGGCGATGGTCACGTTGTAGCAGTTCTCCACCAGGATCGAGTTGTTGCCGGTGTTCGAGATGGTCACCCGGTCGATGACGGCGCCACCGCTCTCCGAGACGCAGAAGATCCCGCGACCGCCACCACGGGCGATCACGGTGCCGACCCGGATGTTCGTCGGGTAGCCGTTGCCCACCCGGCCGTTGCGGTTCGCCATCCGGAACGCCGCGTACCCGGTGCCGGTGCCGGCGTTGTCGGCGTCGACGGTACCGATCGTGGCGTTGATCGTGTCGTTGAGCAGCAGGCCGGACTCACCGGTGCTGCGGGCGGTGACGGTGCCGACCGTCAGCCCGTCCACCCCGTACGTCTCGACGCCCTGGCTGCTGGTGCCCTGGACGTACACGTTGTCGATCCGGATGTTGCGGACCTTCACCGCGCGGTCCCCGCCGTGGTTGTCGATCCGTACGCCGAGGCCGCTGGACAGTCGCATGTCGATCTGTCCCAGGATCAGGTTGTCGACGTTGCGCATGAAGATTCCGTACAGCGGCGATCCGGTGAGGTTGAGGTGCTGGACCTCGATGTCGGTGGCGCCCCGGGCGTAGACCGGTGCCTGGTCCCCGGAGCCCGATCCGGTGACGTTGATGGTGCCGCAGACGTCCAGGGTGGTGTAGCTCGGCAGGGAGAGTCGCGATCCGGCGCTCATCGCACCCGAGCCGCGTACGACCACCCGCTGTTTCGTGGTGCGACCGGCGGAGAGGCTGTTCACCGCCGCCTGCATCGCGGAGCGCATGTCGCCGCCGGTGTAGACCGTGCTGCCGCCGTTGCGCGCGGTCCACGTGCTGCCGTTCAGTACCGCCTCGGCGTTGAACGAGCCGCTTCCGCAGTCGGTGCCGTCGCCGGAGCCGACCCGGTTGAGTTGCCACTGCTGGTTCCAGCCGCCCAGGTCCTGGAACTGGGAGACGATGCCGCCGTCGGCGGTCGACCATTCCCAGAGGTCCAGCGCCTTGCCGCTGTGCCGGTTGACGAAGCGTACGTGTCCGCCGTCGGAGTCGGCGACGCCGAAGTGCTGGCGGGTGGAGCCGTTGTCGGCGTTCTGCACCAGTTGGGTGCCGTCGGAGGCGTTGGGCAGTTCGAGGAACTTGCCGCTGTGCCGGGACCTGATCTTGTAGTAGCCGCTGCCGGCGTCGACGAACTGCCACTGCTGCTGGTTGCCGTCGTTGCGGGTCCACTGCACGATCGGGGTGCCGTCGTTGGTGGCGAAGTTGTAGACGGCGAGCGCCTTGCCGCTGTGGCGTGAGGTGATCACGTAGTGGGCGCCGGTGTCGATGGTGGCGGCCGATGCCGGTCGCGGGTGGACGGCGGCAGCGGTGCCGGCGACGACGACGGCCGTGGCAACGACGAGGCCGATCCGGCGGCGCCGGTGGGATCGGGTGTCGGTAGCGGGTGGGACGGTGCTGGTGGCGGGTGTCATCGGTCCTCCCTGACCTGGGGGTCGACCTGACCGGAGGCAGCCCGGCGCCGGGCGACGCACCGGGCGAGGAAAGGGCTTTCCTACAGCACCCGCACGTTAACGAATCGTTTCAATCAAGTCAAGTTTGTCAATGAATAGTGGAATGTCGCCGAGTGCCGGCGGACGCGCGAACCCGCTCGACCCGGCCGGCTAGCGCCGGGTACGGGCCGGGGCGCCCGCCGACGGGTTGCCGCCGGCGATCCGGGTCAGGAACTCGAAGTTGCTGCCGGACCTGCGGAGCTGGTCGAGCAACTGCTCAAGGGACTGCTGGGCGTCCTGGCCGCTGAACGCGCGGCGCAACCGGCCGACGATCGCCAGCTCGTCCGGTGCCAACAGGACCTCTTCCATCCGGGTGCCGGAGGAGTGGATGTCGACCGCCGGGAACATCCGCCGCTCAGCGAGCTTCCGGTCCAACCGCAGCTCGGCGTTGCCGGTGCTCTTGAACTCCTCGAAGATGACCGAGTCCATCGTCGAACCGGTGTCGACCATGGCCGTGGCGATGATGGTCAGGGAGCCGCCGTTCTCCATGTTCCGGGCCGCACCGAGCAGCCGCTTCGGCGGGTGCAGCGCGGCCGAGTCGATACCACCGGACATGGTCCGGCCGCCGGTCGGCGCCGCCAGGTTGTACGCCCTGGCCAGCCGGGTGATGGAATCGAGCAGCACCACCACGTCCTGGCCGAGCTCGACCAGCCGCTTCGCCCGCTCGATGGCCAACTCCGCGACCGTGGTGTGGTCCTGGGTCGGCCGGTCGAAGGTCGAGGCGATCACCTCGCCCTGGACCGACCGTTGCATGTCGGTGACCTCTTCGGGGCGTTCGTCCACCAGCACCACCATCAGGTGACACTCGGGGTTGTTCCGGCTGATCGCGTTCGCGATCGCCTGCATGACCATGGTCTTGCCGGCCTTCGGTGGCGACACGATCAGTGCCCGCTGGCCCTTGCCCAACGGCATCACCAGGTCGATCAGGCGGGTGGTGAGCAGGTGCGGTTCGGTCTCCAGGCAGAGCCGTTCCTGTGGGTAGAGCGGGGTCAGCTTGTAGAAGTCCGGTCGCCGGCGGGCCTGCTCGGGGTCGGCGCCGTTCACCGTGTCCAGCCGGACCAGCGGCTGGTGCCGGCGCTGGTCGTCGTCGGGGGCGGGACGGGCCGCACCCGTCACGGCGTCACCCCGGCGCAGGCCGTACTTCCTGGCCTGGGCGATGGAGACGTAGACGTCGTCCGGTCCGGGCAGGTATCCGCCGGTGCGGAGGAACCCGTGGTTCTCCTGAAGATCGAGGATTCCGGACACCGGTACGAGCGCCGTGTCGTCGCCGACCCGGTAGTCGTCCTGGCCTTCGGCACCGCGTACGCGGTCCCGGGTTGTCCGGGTGCGGCGCCCGGCGGTGGCGGTGCCGGTGCGGCCGGCGTCCCGGCGCGGGGACCGGGCGGACCGCCGCGCGGTGCCGGCCGTCGGGGTGTCGTCGGTCCCGGTGTTCCGCCGGGGTGCGGTACGTGGTGCGGTGGAGTGCTGGTCTACCAGCGAATCGGTAGCAGTCATTGCTTCTCCCTGGGAAGGTGTTGCCCGCTCCGCGCCGATCCGGGGTCGCACCGGCGGACGGTCCGGCAGCCGGTGATGGTCCGCCGGTGGATTGCCGGTGCTCGGGCGGGCCCGGCTCTGGTGGCCGGCATGGCTCGGGCGGGTGGCGGGTGGTGCTGAACGGCCGAGGGATCGAGGCCCTCAGCGGGATGTGCGTCGGCACATCAGCGGAAGCAGTTCGTAAGTCCGGCGGGATCGATTCGCCGGTGATCATGTCATCTGATCATGCGAGCCGCGCTCGTGAAAAGGAAATCACACGCCCTGGGTCGGAATCTTTCACCGGCATCCGCAGGGGTGCACTGCCGCCAAGATAACGCGATTTGCCGGCGATGGCAAGCTTCGCCAGGTCAGGGCATGATTACGATCTTGCCCCGGGTGTGCCGCTGCTCCAGCTCCCGGTAGGCGTCGCGGACCTGGTCCAACGGGTACGTGCCGGCGATCGGGATCTCCAGCCGCCCCTCGTCGACCAGCCGGGCGAGTTCGGCCAGTACGTCCGCCCGCGCACCCTCGCTGTTCGCCGCGGTCCTCACACCGTACTTCTGGGCGGCGGCGAAGTCGATGATCGTGTCGATCCGTTCGGGCTGCACCCCGAGGTTGACGGCGAGGTCGACGTAGCCATCGCCGAAGGTGTCGACGAAGGCGTCGACCGGACCGTCGGCGGCGGCCCGCACTCGGTCGGCCATTCCCTCGCCGTACGCGACCGGGGTCACGCCGTGGTCGGTGAGCCAGTCGTGGTTCGCCGGTCCGGCCAGCCCGATCACGGTCGCCCCGGCGTCACGGGCCAACTGGACGGCGAGCGACCCGACCCCGCCCGCGGCTCCGGAGACGACGACGGTGTCGCCCTCGCCGACCCCCACCGCGTGCACCGCCGCGTACGCCGTGGTCCCCGCCACGGGCAGCGCGCCGGCCACCTCCCAGGACATCCCCGGCGGTCGGCGGACGAGCTGCCCGGCCGGTACGGCGACGAGCTCGGCCTGGCTCGCCCGGTCGTTCGTGAAACCGAACACCTCGTCGCCGACCGCGAACGCGTCGACACCGGGGCCGAGTTCGGCCACCGTTCCGGCGAGGTCGCTGCCCTGACCGGACGGGAAGGTGGTCGGGTACTGGCTGTCCATCAGGCCCTGTCGGATGGCGGCCTCGCCGGGGTTGATGCCGGCGGCGACGACCCTGACGAGGACCTGCCCGGCGCCGGGGGCGGGAGGTTCGACCTCCACCACCCGCAAGACGTCGATCCCACCGTACTCATCGTATTTGACCGCTTTAGGCATTGTCGTGGGTGCTCCTTCGCGTGATAGTGGGTGTGCTCCTTCGCGTGATGTCCGCCGGACACCATGACTCTGACAGCATCGGCGGCGGCCCGGAGGCGGATGGCGGGACTGGGCCCGGCCGCCCGCGATTCACCGGGGACTGTCCAGGATTCGCCGGGAACATCGCCGGACAGTCCGGTTGTCGCCATCCTGGGCCGCATGCGTACCCGATTCATCCGCGCCGGGGCGGTGGTGCTGCTCGCCGTCGCCTCCGTCGCCGTCGCCACCCCCGCCACGGCGGCACCCAAATGCGACGTGCCGAACCCGCCGCCGATCTGCGATCCCGTGGACGACTACGGCAACCCCACCGTCACGCTCGGGACCCCGGTCCGCCAGCCCGCCGGGCTGTCCGTCAGCGGCACCGCGAAGGACCCGGACGGATCCGGTCCCGTCCAGGTCCAGATCAAGATCCAGGGCGTGGTCGTCGGCACACTGTCCGCCAACAGGTCGACCGGGGCGTACTCCGGGATCGTGCCGGCGCGGGCCGGCAGCACGGTCTGCGCGGTCGCGCTGAACCAGAACGAGGGCCAGAACACGTCCACCTGCCGTACCTTCGCGGTATCCGTCGACCCGATCGGGTCCGTCGACGAGGTGTCGCCGGGACCTGCCGGCCTGCGGGTACGGGGCTGGTCGATCGACCCGGACACCGCCAACCCGATCGACGTGCACGTCTACCTCGACGGGGCGTACGCCCGTACGGTCAACGCCGCCGGCAGCCGGGCGGACGTCGCCGCGGTCTACCCGGCGTACGGCGCGGCGCACGGCTACGACCTCACCCTGCCCGCCGGCCCCGGTGCGCACACCGTCTGCGTGTACGGCATCAACGTCGGCGCCGGCACCGTCAACACCCAGCTCGGCTGCGGCACGGTCACCCAGGGCAGTCCGCCGGCCGCGCCCGACATCCAGGTCAACGCGTCCCAGACGGTGCCGACGATCTACCTCTACGTGCAGCCGCGCAGCACGAACGCCAGCGGCTTCGTGATCGAGCGCTCGACCGGCGGCAGTGCCGGCCCCTGGACCCAGGTGCACAGCAACAACCGGACCGGTGACACGGCGTTCAGCTGGGACGACACCGGCGTGGCCCAGGGCCAGCAGTACTGCTACCGGGTTCGGGCCGACAACGCGTACGGTTCGGCCACCTCGGCGGTCGTCTGCCGGGACCTTCCCCTGCCCGCCCTGCCCCGGCCGACCAACGTCTCGGTGACCGGGGTGACCGAGACCTCGCTCGTCCTGAACTGGTTCGACAACGCCGTCGGCGAGACCCAGTACCGGGTCGACCACGTCGGCGTGAACACCATGTACGCGCCCGGCACCGCCGGCACCGGGCCGATGACCTTCGCCATGAACAACCTCCAGCCCGCGACCCGGTACTGCTTCAAGATCGGCCCGATCAAGTCGGGCTTCGGCTTCGACCCGGCGCCCGAGATCTGTGCCACCACGGCCAGCCCGCCCCCGCCGCCGCCGGTCTCGGTCAAGACCGTCAACATCTGGAACTGCGTGTCCGCTGGCGTGTCCGGCAGCGTCTGGCTCTTCGACCACGGCACCGCGAGCTGGAGCCGGGCCGCGTCGGCACCGAGCAGCTGGGTCGGCCGTAGCTGCGGGACGCCGTACTCCGGTCCGTCGGCCAGCGTGAACCTTCCGGACGGGCGGGTTGTCACGGTCGCCCTGGTGATCGCGGGCAACAAGTTCTGCACCACCGAGGACCCGACCAGTACCGGCTGCCGGCGCTGGGAGGCCGGTCCGGTGCTCGGCGGCGTCAAGGGCATCACCACCTACGACGTCGTCGGCTGAGTCGACGCGTCAACGAAGACGGTGCCGGTCGGGTCGGGGGGCCCGACCGGCACCCGCGTCGACCCGGTCGGGGTATCGCCGCCGCGTGGCGGGTAAACACCGCCCATGGCGAATCACCCCGGGTCGGACGGCGACGAACGGCGGGACGCGGAGCCGCCGCGTCCCGCCTTCGTGTTGCACGAGCACCGGCGGCCGACCCACCACTTCGACCTGCGGCTGGAGCAGGACGGCGTGCTCCGGTCGTGGGCGGTGCCGAAGGGCCTGCCCACCGATCCGTCCGGGGACCGGTTGGCGGTCGCCGTGCCCGACCACGACCTGGATCATCTGACCTACTCCGACGCCGACAAGTCGATCGCCGACCTGGGCTGGTGGGAGGAACACGACCGGACCGAGCGCCGGCTGCTGTTCACCCTGCACGGCCGGGACGGGTCGAGCCGCTACGCGCTCATCAACACCCGGCAGAACTGGCTACTGCACCGGACCAGGGACCAACCCGGCCGGTAGCGTGCCGGGTCGGCCGGGCGCTGCTCGGCCGGGCGTCGTCGAGCCGGGTCGGCCGGGCGCCGTCGCGGCCAGCGCGCGGAGCAGGGCGTCGATCGCCGGCCGCAGCGGACCGTCGCCCCGGGGCCGGGTGACCGCGAAGATCTGTCGGCCGGTCAGCGGCGCGTCGAGCGGGCGTACGTCGACCCCGTGCGGCACGTTGCGCAGCGCCAGGCCCGGTACCAGCGCGGCGCCGAGGCCGGCGGCGACGAGGTCGAGGGTGAGGGCGAAGTCGATCGCCCGGTGCCGGATGTCCGGCTCGAACCCGGCGAGGTGGCAGGCGCGCAGGGTCGACCGACCGCACGGGGTGTGCTCCGCGCTGGCCACCCACGGCACGTCCGACAGGTCGGCCAGTCGGCGGGTGGCCCGGCCCCAGCCGGCGGGAGTGATCAGGTGCATCGGGTCGGTGGTTATCGGGTGCCGGTCGAGTTCGGCGGTCCGGGTCACCGGGACGTGGTCGTACTCCTGGCGGACCGCGACGTCGATGGTGGCCGAGCGCAGGTCGAGCTGGCTTTGCAGGTCCTCGGCCTCGACCACGCGTACGTCCAGGTCCGGGTGTTCGGCCATGGCGCGGGCAGCGGCCGGGGCGACCAGGGCGCCGGCGGCGGACGGGAACGCGGCCACCCGGACCGTGCCGCCGACCCGCTGGTGCAGTACGGCGAGCCCGGCCACCGCGTGTTCGACCGCGCCGAGGATCCGCTCCGCGTGCGCGGCGAGCACCTGCCCGGCGGCGGTGAGCACGACCCCCCGACCGGACCGCTCGACCAGTTCGCAGCCGGCTTCCCGGGAGAGCTGTACGAGCTGCTGGGAGACTGCCGACGGGGTGACGTGCAGGGCACCGGCGGCGGCGGTCACCCCGCCGCGCAGGGCGACCTCGTGCAGCACCCGGAGTCGGCGTACGTCCAAATCCATGTAGCCACGCTACAGCGATACTTAAGTTCTTTGAACTGGACCTTAATGGTCGAGCGGGAGACGGTAACCGGGTGAGAATGACCCACCGGTTCCAGGCCCTGCTCGTCGCCGCCATCTGGGGCGTCAACTTCGTCGTCATCGACATCGGTCTGCGGGACCTTCCGCCACTGGTCCTGACCGCGCTCCGGTTCGTGGTCGCGGCGGTGCCGCTGGTCCTGCTCGTGCCCCGGCCCACCGCCCGGCTGCGGTACGTCGTCGGCTACGGGCTCGTGCTCGGCGTACTGAAGTTCGGGGTGCTGTTCACCGCGATGGCCGCCGGGATGCCCGCCGGTCTCGCCTCGCTGGTGCTACAGGCGCAGGCGCTGGTCTCGGTGCTGCTCGCGGCGGTGCTGCTGCGCGAGCGCCCGACCGGCTGGCAGGTGGCCGGCGTACTGGTGGGTTCGGTCGGCATCGGGATGCTCGCGGTCGGCGGCGGCGGGCGGGCGACGCTGGTCGGGTTCGCGCTCACCCTGGCCGCCGCCGTGAGCTGGGCGGTGGCGAACGTGGTGGTACGGGCGAGCGGGGAGACCCGGCCGCTGTCGCTGCTGGTCTGGTCCAGCCTGGTCCCGCCGATCCCGCTGCTCGGCCTCGCGAGTGTGGTCGACGGGCCCGGTCGGGTGCTCGACGCGATCACCGGCCTGTCCTGGGGCGGCATCCTCGCCGTGCTGTACGTCGCCTACGTCTCCACCCTGGTCGGTTTCGGGCTCTGGAACCGTCTCATCGCCACCTACTCGGTGGCCCGGATCGCCCCGTTCAGCCTGCTGGTGCCGGTGTTCGGGCTGGCCGCGTCCGGGCTGTTCCTGGGGGAACGGGTCGGCGTCACCGAGGCGGTCGCCGCCGGGATCATCCTTACCGGGCTGGCCCTGGTGCTGCGCCGGCCGACCGGTGTGCCGGTGCTCCCGGCCGGGGAGTCCCGACCCCGGCCGGCCATCCCGGCGCTGCGGCACGGCGGGGCGGGTCGGCAGGGGTAGACAACTCGTCGCGGGGAACCGGAATAGCGGAGGGCTACGCCTGGTTTCAGGGTGTAGTTCAAACTTGAACGAGATCCGGTCGAATGCGATCTGGTCGAAACGAGATCTGGTCGAAACGAGATCCGGTCGAGACGAGGCGGGCAGCAGACATGCAGTTCGGGATCTTCACCGTTGGTGACGTGACCACCGACCCCACGACGGGGCGGACACCCACCGAGGCTGAGCGGATCAAGGCGATGGTGACCATCGCGCTCAAGGCCGAGGAGGTGGGCCTGGACGTCGTGGCGATGGGCGAGCACCACAACCCGCCGTTCGTGCCGTCGTCGCCGACGACCATGCTCGGCTACGTCGCGGCCCGGACGAAGCGGATAGTGCTGTCGACGGCGACGACGCTGATCACCACCAACGACCCGGTCAAGATCGCCGAGGACTACGCGATGTTGCAGCACCTGGCCGACGGCCGGGTGGACCTGATGATGGGCCGGGGCAACACCGGGCCGGTCTACCCGTGGTTCGGCAAGGACATCCGGGCCGGCATCCCGCTGGCGGTGGAGAACTACGCCCTGCTGCACCGGCTGTGGCGCGAGGACGTGGTCGACTGGACCGGCAAGTTCCGTACGCCGTTGCAGTCGTTCACCTCGACCCCGCGCCCGCTGGACGGGGTGCCGCCGTTCGTCTGGCACGGCTCGATCCGCAGCCCGGAGATCGCCGAGCAGGCCGCCTACTACGGTGACGGCTTCTTCCACAACAACATCTTCTGGCCGATGGAGCACACCCAGCGGATGATCGAGCTGTACCGCAAGCGGTTCGAGTTCTACGGCCACGGCAATGCCGACCAGGCCATCGTCGGCCTCGGCGGACAGGTGTTCATGCGGAAAAACTCCCAGGACGCGGTACGCGAGTTCCGCCCCTACTTCGACAACGCCCCGGTCTACGGGCACGGCCCGTCGCTGGAGGATTTCACCACCGAGACCCCGCTGACCGTCGGCAGCCCGCAGCAGGTGATCGACCGCACCCTCACCTTCCGCGAGCACTTCGGCGACTACCAGCGCCAACTGTTCCTGATGGACCACGCCGGCCTGCCACTCAAGACCGTGCTGGAGCAACTCGACCTGCTCGGTGAGGAGGTGGTCCCGGTGCTGCGCAGGGAGTTGGCCGCGCTCCGGCCGGCGCACGTACCGGACGCGCCGACGCACGCCAGCCTCCGGGCCGCCCGGGACGCCGCCCTCGAAGCGGTGGCCGGCGACCAGGTCGACACCGACACCGATGCGATAGCGGGAGCGGAGCGATGAAGCAACGCAACCTGGTCGCGATCTCCGCCGGACTGAGCCAGCCGTCGTCCACCCGGCTGCTGGCCGACCGGCTGGCCGCCGCCACCCACCGCGCGGCGGAACAGCACGACACCCGGCTCGACGTCGCGGTGATCGAACTGCGGGACCACGCGCACGACCTGATGAACCACCTGCTCACCGGCTTCCCGTCGGCCGGACTGCGGCAGACGCTCGACCGGGTCGCCGCCGCCGACGCGCTGATCGCGGTGACACCGATCTTCAACGCGTCGTACAGCGGGCTGTTCAAGTCGTTCTTCGACGTACTCGACGACACCGCCCTGACCGACAAGCCGGTGCTGGTCGGTGCCACCGGCGGCACCGCCCGGCACTCGCTGGCGCTCGAACACGCGCTCCGGCCGATGTTCGTCTACCTGCACGCGGTGGTCGTACCCACCTCGGTGTTCGCCGCCTCCGAGGACTGGGGCACCGACTCCGTCCAGGGCGGACTCGCCAACCGGATCAACCGGGCCGGCGCCGAGCTGGCCAGGCAACTCGACCTGCGCGAGCCGGCCACCGTCACCGACCCGTACGACAGCCCGACGCCGTTCGAACGACTGCTCGCCGGCGACTGACTGTCAGCCGGGGCCCGCCCCGGAAAAGCGGAAGGGCATCCGAACCCTCGCGGGCCCGGATGCCCTCTCCGTTTGGTTTCGCGGGACGTCTCACCGGCCGTCTGGTTTCGCGGGGCGTCTCAGCGGCCGCTTGGTTTCGCGGGGCGTCTCATCGGGTCAGTGGACCGCTACCGCCGAGTCGGCCGAGTCGATGTCGGTGAGCTGCTCCGGGCGGGCGACCACCACCAGCACGACGAGCGCGGCCAGCATCCCACCGGCGATCACCGCCGCCATCGCCACGCTGCCGGTGCCCAGCACTCCGACCAGCGGCGCCGCGACGGCACCGATCCCGAACTGCACCGCACCGAGCAACGCGGCGGCGGTGCCGGCGGCCTCCCCGTGCCGGGCCATCGCCAGCGCGGGCGCGTTCGGCAGGGCCAGCCCGGCGGCGGCGAGCACCGCCCAGAGCAACACCAGCACCCCGGCCAGGCCGCCGAAGTTGGTCGCCGCGACCACGAGCAGACCCGCTCCGAGTACGGTGCCGGCGACCAGCGCCCCCCGGAGGATCTGGAACGGGGTGTACCGGCGCAGCAGTCGTACGTTCAACTGGGTGGCCCCGATCAGGCCCACCGCACCGGCGCCGAACACCACCGCGAACTGCTGCTCGTCCAGGCCGTACTGATCCTGGAAGACGAACGACGAGCCGGCCACGTACGCGAACAGCGCGGCCATCGCCAGGCCCGCGACCAGCGCCAGCCCGACGTACGTCCGGTCGCGCAGCAACGAGCCGTAGACCCGCAGGGTGCCGAGCGCCCCGTCGGTGCGACGCTTCTCGGGTGGCAGCGACTCGCGGAGCGCGAACACGATCACCGCGATCAGCCCCGCCCCGAGGATCGCGAGCGCGACGAAGACGCCCCGCCAGTCGGTCCACTTCAGCAGCGCCCCGCCGAGGGTCGGCGCGAGCACCGGGGCGACCCCCATCACCAGCATCAGCCGGGAGAAGAGGCGGGCCACGGCCGAGCCGCTGAACAGGTCACGGACCACGGCCAGCGCGATCACCGACGCCGCCGCCGCACCCAGCCCCTGGAGTACCCGCAACGTGCCCAGCACCGCGATGTTCGGTGCGACCACACACAGCACCGAGGCGATGACGTGCACGATGGTGCCGATCAGCAGCGGCCGGCGCCGGCCGACGGCGTCGGAGAGCGGGCCGATCAGCAACTGCCCGAGCGCGAGACCGGCCAGGGTTCCGGTGAGGGTGAGCTGCACCGCCGCGGTGGTCGTCTGAAGGTCGGCGGTGATGGTCGGCAGTGCCGGCAGGTACATGTCGATGGTCAGCGGACCGATCGCGATGAGCGAACCCAGGACCACTATCAACCGGCGCTGTTGCCGGCGGTCCAGTTCTCCCGGCCCCGCGCTCGCCTGTTGGCCCGGCGTCGGCCGTGGCTCCGACGTCAGCCGCGTGGCCGGTTCTTCCGGAGTGGACTCGGTCGGCGGTCCTGCCCCGGCTGTTCCGTCGACCCGTCGTTCGACCGTGGTCATGTGGCCCCTTTCCGGGGGTCTGGCGGGAATTGGTACGGAGCTCGCGGCCCGGTTAACCAACTGCAACAAGACCGGTCGGTCACGGGGCCATTCCCACACCGGCCAACGGTGCTCAGCGTCACACCCCGACCGGGGAATTCACCACTGGTGACGGCACGGTCCCGTCACCGTCGGGCCGATCACCACCCCGGCGGTGGTGACGTTGGGTTGACGCCGCGACCAGCAAGGTGACCGGGATCAGCCGTCGGACCGCGAGCCGGGCCGGCGGCAGCGCGTCAGCCGAGGGGAGAGCTTCGATGAGCCGTCTACTGATTGTCGGCCGGATGGCGCCGGGCCCGGAGAACGGGCCGGGGGCCGGCGCGGAGGAACGGATCGCACAGATCTTCGCCGAGTCGGACCAGACCGAACTGCCGGCGATCACCGGCGCCCGGCACCGGTCGCTCTACACCCTCGGCGACCTGTACCTGCACCTGGTCGAACTGGACGGGGCCGGTCCGGCCGGGCTGCCGGCCGCCGCCGCGCACCCCCTGTTCGTACAGCTCAACGAGCGGTTGTCGAGCTGCACCACGCCGTACCTGTCCACCTGGCGGTCACCGCGCGACGCCATGGCCAGGTGCTTCTACAGCTGGGACGCGCCGGTTCCGGCGCAGCGCAGCGGACAGTGATCCGCTGATGCCGGCCCGGCCGCTGGAGGTCATCATCATCGGTGCCGGTACGGGCGGCATGTGCCTCGCGCACGGCCTACGGCGGGCCGGCATCGGCGTCTCGGTCTACGAGCGGTACCGGACCCGTGGCGACGGGTTGCACGGCTACCGGGTCGGCATCGGCCCCACCGGCAACCGCGCCCTGCGGGAGTGCCTGTCGCCGGAACTGTTCGCCACCTTCATGGCCACCTGTGCGCGTTCACCCCGGTATTTCAACGTGATCACCGAGAAGATGCGCCAGACGGCGTCCTTTCCGCTGCGGCCGGAGGACGAGACCGACCCGGTGGACAGCGACCGGTCGGTCTCCCGGATGACCCTGCGGCAGGTCCTGCTCACCGGCATGGAAGACGTGGTGCGGTTCGACAAGACGTTCACCCACTACGAGCAGCACCCCGACGGCCGGGTCACCGCGTACTTCGCCGACGGCACCAGGGCCAGCGCGGATCTGCTGGTGGCGGCGGACGGCACCCACTCCGCCATCCGGCGGCAGTACCTGCCGCACGCCCGGATCCAGGACGCGGGCAGCATCAACATCGCGACCAAGATCCCGCTCACCGACGAAACCCGGGCACTCCTGCCCGACCAGGTACGCGAGGGCATCTCGCTGATCTTCGGGACCGGCGGGCTGATGGGCGTACTGCACGTGATGGAGTTCAACTGGGATCGGCACGGCGTACCCAAGGCGGGCGTCGGCGGCAACGAGGCGCGCCTGATCGAACGCTGGCCCGGACTGCTCTTCGACAACACCCGCGACTACATCAACCTGATCATCTGGAGCGCGCACCACCGCTTCCCCCCGGACGTGATGAGCATGCGCGGCAACGAACTCGTCCGGCTCGCCCTCGACCTGACCCGCAACTGGCACCCGAACCTGCGCGAGCTGTTCCACCGCAGCGACCCGGAGAGCTGCATCCCGGTCAAGGTCGCGACCTCGGAACCGGTGCGGCCGTGGCCGCCGAGCAACATCACCCTGATCGGCGACGCGATCCACACCATGACGCCCGGCCGGGGAGTCGGCGCCAACACCGCGCTGCGCGACGCGGCCCTGCTCTGTCGACAGCTCACCGCCGTCGCCGCCGGCGACCGGACCCTGCTGCGGGCGGTCGCGGACTACGAGGCGGAAATGCTGCCGTACGGCTTCGCCCGGGTCGCCGACTCCCTGGCGAACAACGGCACCAGCGGCAACGACCCGCTCTACCGGCCGGTGGTCGGGCGGTTCGCGCTGATGGCGGCCCGCAGCTACTTCAGCCTGACCAGCCGGGTCCCGCCGCTGCGCCGCAGGTTCGTCGACGAGATCTACGCCCGCCGGGGCGCCCACGGTTGACCGGCACGCCCTAACCTTCCCTTCTGTGGCGGCGAGCTGACGCGGGGTACGGAAGGAGTGGCAGGTGACCGACTTCATCGGTACACGCGAGAACGGGCCGAGCCGGCCGGATGTTGCGCCGGAGGAAGGGCCCCGGCCGGACGACGCGCCGGAGGAGGGGCCTGCGCCGGAGGAGGGGGCTCGGCCGGACGGCGGGCTGGACGAGGCGGACGAGTTCCGCTGGCTGGAGGACCTGGACAGCGCGGCGGCCACCGACTGGGTGACCGACCGGAGCGCGGAGACCCTGGCCGCCTTCGCCGGCACCGACGCGTACGCGCACCTGCGGGACGGGCTGCGCCGGGTGCTCGACGCCGACGACCGGATCGCCTACCCGAGCTGGCGCGGCGAGCTGCTGTACAACCTGTGGCAGGACGCCACCCATCCGCGCGGGCTGTGGCGGCGCACCACCCTGGAGCAGTACCGGACGCCGGAGCCGGAGTGGGAGATCCTGCTCGACCTGGACGAGTTGGCCCGGCAGGAGGCGGAGAGCTGGGTCTGGCAGGGCGTCACGGTGCTCCGGCCCGACTACCGCCGGTGCCTGGTCAGCCTCTCCCGAGGCGGCTCCGACGCAACCGTCGTACGCGAGTTCGACCTGGTCGAGCGGGCCTTCGTCGCGGACGGCTTCGTCCTGCCGGAGGCGAAGAGCGACGTCGGCTGGATCGACGCCGACCACCTCTTCGTCGGCACCGACTTCGGCCCCGGCTCGCTGACCGACTCCGGCTACCCCAGGGTGGTGAAGCGGTGGCGACGCGGGACACCGCTCGCCGAGGCGGCTGTGATCTTCGAGGGGCAGCCGACCGATGTCGCGGTGCAGGCGGCCCACGACCCGACCCCCGGCTTCGAACGCGACCTCGTCTACCGGATGGTCGACTTCTACCGCACCGAACAGTTCCTGCTGACCGGGGCGGGCGAGTTGGTCCCGATCGAGGTGCCGGACGACGCCCGGACCGACGTCCACCGGGAGTGGCTGCTGATCCGGCTCCGGTCGGACTGGATCGTCGACGGGGTCACGTACCCCGAGGGGGCGGTGCTGGTCAGCCGGTTCGACGACTTTCTCGCCGGGCGGCGGGAGCTGACGCCGGTCTTCGAACCCGGACCTACCACCTCGTTGCGGTACCACGCCTGGACCCGTAACCACCTGATCCTGGCGGTGCTGGACGACGTACGGCTGCGGTTGGAGGTGCTCAGCCCCGACGGCCGGGACTGGCGGCGGTCCGTGCTGGATCAGACGCCGGGATTCGACCACGCCGACATCGTTGCCACCAACCCGGACCACACCGACGAGTTCATGCTCGCCACCAGCGGTTTCCTGCAACCGGCGACGCTGAGCCACGGACGGGTCGGTGCCGGGGTGAGCACGCTCAAACAGGCACCGACCTTCTTCGACCCGACCGGCCTCTCCGTACGGCAGTTCTTCGCCACCTCGGCCGACGGCACCCGGGTGCCGTACTTCGTGGTCGGTCCGCCGGACGGCGATCCCGGCCCGACCCTGCTCACCGGGTACGGCGGCTTCGAGTTGTCGATGACGCCCGGCTACGACGGGATCATCGGCCGGGGCTGGCTGGCCCGGGGCGGCACCTACGTGCTGGCGAACATCCGCGGCGGCGGCGAGTACGGCCCGAGTTGGCACCTGGCCGCGCTGCGGGAGAAACGCCCACGGGCGTACGAGGACTTCGCCGCGGTGGCGACCGATCTGGTGACCCGGGGCATCACCGAGCCGGCCCGGCTGGGCATCGAGGGCGGCAGCAACGGTGGCCTGCTGATGGGCGTGATGCTCACCCGCTACCCGGAGCTGTTCGGGGCGATCGTCGCCTCGGTGCCCCTGCTCGACCTGCGGCGGTACCACAGGCTGCTGGCCGGAGCATCATGGATGGCCGAGTACGGCGACCCGGACGACGCGGCGGACTGGGCGTACCTGCGGGAGTTCTCGCCGTACCACAACGTGCGGCCGGGGCGGCCGTACCCGCCGGTCCTGTTCGTCACCTCGACCCGCGACGACCGCGTCCATCCGGCCCACGCCCGCAAAATGGTGGCCCGACTACGCGAGCACGCCTACGACGTCTCCTACTACGAAAACGTCGAGGGCGGTCACGGCGCCGCCGCCGACAACGCCCAACGAGCCGCCAAGTGGGCCCTAATCCTGCACTTCCTCCACCACCACCTCACCCCCCTCTAGCCCCAATGCCGCGTAGTTAAGGCTTGGGTCTGCTTGTCAAGGGCGTGTCGTGGCAGAAGGAACGACGGGGCTCCGGTATAGAGGTTTGTCACTCCAAGACAGCCTCTGGACCGGGAGCCCCGCCGTTGGAACAGTTTGCCATCACCCGGACGATCGCGGTGGCTTCGGGGCGGTTCGCGCCGGGTCATCTGGGTGAGTTGACGCAGCACGTGCCGTTCGAGATGGTCGACGCGGTCCTGGCCGATACCCGGTCGGTGCAGGCTCGGGTGCGGGATGTGCCTTCGCGAGTGGTGGTATATCTGCTGCTCGCGGCGGGGCTGTTCACCGAGTTGGGCTACCAGCAGGTATGGGCCCGGCTCGTCGCCGGCCTGGACGGGTTGGCGGTGGCGATGCCGACTTCCTCAGCCCTGTCCCAGGCCCGCCGTCGGGTCGGGGACAAGCCCCTGGCGGCGTTGTTTCGGCTGTTGGCGGGTCCACCCGCCGGGGCCCAGCGGTGGCGGGGTCTGCTGGTCTGCGCGATCGACGGCACCAGCATGTTCGTGCCCGACAGCACGGCGAATCTGGCGGTCTACCCGCGTCAGGCCGGCACCCACGGCGGGTCCGGATATCCCATGGTGCGGCTGGTCGCGGTCGTGGCCTGCGGCACCCGCACACTGATCGACGCGGTGTTCACCCCACTCACCACCGGTGAACTCGCCTGCGCCGGGCGTCTGCTGGGCTGTCTGCACCCGGGCATGCTCCTACTGGCCGACCGGGGCTTCGCCGCCCGCACGATGATCGAACAGTTCGCCGGCACCGGCGTCGACCTGCTCGTGCGGGACAAAGACGACCGGCGGCTACCGGTGATCCGCCGCCACCACGACGGGTCCTGGCTATCGGTCATCGGCGCGATGACGGTCCGGGTCGTCGACGCCGAGATCCTGGTGCACCTCGACGGGAAACACCATGTCGGCCGGTACCGGCTGATCACCACCCTCACCGATCACCACCGATTCCCCGCTCTGGACCTGGTCACGCTCTACCACCAACGCTGGGAAATCGAGACGACGTACCTGGAGTTGAAGTCCACCCTGCTCGGCGGACGGGTCCTACGGGCCCGGACCCCGAACGGGGTGAGTCAGGAAGTCCACGCCCTGCTGACCGTCTACCAAACGGTGCGGCTGGCTATGGCCGACGCCACCGCCAACCAACCGACCAGCCCGGACCAGGCCAGCTTCACCGTGGCGGTCCACGCCGCCCGGGACCAGATCATCCTGGCCACCGGGGTCATCGCCGACACCACCATCGACCTCGTCGGAGTGATCGGCCGCGCGGTCCTGACCCACCTCCTCCCGAAACGACGCGCCCGAACAAGCCCACGAGTAGTCAAACGCGCCATCTCCAAACACCGCGCCAAAGGCACCATCGACCGCACCAACTACCACCACACCATCACCGTCAACATCCTGCACACCACAGGATTGACAACCGACCCACCCCCCTAACTAAGCGGCATTGCCCCTAACCCCCTCCCTCCCTCCCACTCCCCTCCCCCTCCCCCCCGCCCCGCCCCCTCCCCGTCGATCTAGGGCAAATACGTGTTAGTGGATCTCCATCCACCACCATTTGCCCTAGATCGCCGACACGGCACGGCACGGCGCGGCACGGCGCGACGCGGCACGGCGCGGCACGCGCGGGGCACGTGCGCGACGCGCGCGGGGGGGGTTACGGGAGGGGGTGGAAGTGGCGGAGGCGGAGGCTGTTGGCTACCACGAAGATTGAGGACAGTGCCATGGCGGCTCCGGCGATCATGGGGTTGAGCAGGCCGGTGGCGGCCAGGGGTAGGGCGGCGACGTTGTAGCCGAAGGCCCAGAACAGGTTGCCCTTGATCGTCCCGAGGGTACGCCGGGAGAGCCGGATCGCGTCCGCCGCGGCCATCAGGTCGTCCCGGATCAGGGTCAGGTCGGCGGCCTCGATCGCCACGTCGGCGCCGGTGCCCATGGCGATGCCGAGGTCGGCCTGGGCGAGCGCGGCGGCGTCGTTGACCCCGTCGCCGACCATCGCCACCACCCGGCCCTCGTCCTGGAGCCGCTTGACCACGTCGACCTTGTCGGCGGGCAGCACCTCGGCGATCACCTCGTCGATGCCGACCTCGGCCGCGACCGATTCGGCCGCGCCGAGGTTGTCGCCGGTCAGCAGCACCGGGGTCAGGCCGAGTCCGCGCAGTGTGAGGACCGCCCCGGCGCTGCTCGGCCGGACCACGTCGGCGACCACGAACACCGCCCGGACCTGTCCGCCCCAACCGGCGAGGACCGCCGTACGACCGGCGGCTTCGGCGTCGGCACGGGCGGCCGACAGGCGTCCGGGCAGGTCGAGTCCCCGGTCGGCGAGCAGCCGTTCCCGTCCGACGGTCAGTTCGTGGCCGTCGACCGTACCGGTGACGCCCAGCCCGCCGAGTGCGGCGAAGTCGCCGACCGCCGGCAGCGGGCCGACCCGGTTGACCGCACCGGCCGCGATGGCCCGCGCGATCGGGTGTTCGGACGCGGCTTCGACCGCTCCGACCAGGCGTAGCGCCTCGTCGGGCGACTGGTCGTCGGCGGTGACGACGTCGACCAGTGTCATCCGGCCGGTGGTGACGGTGCCGGTCTTGTCCAGCACGATCGTGTCGACCGTACGGGTGGATTCCAGCACCTGCGGACCCTTGATCAGGATGCCGAGTTGCGCCCCCCGGCCGGTGCCGACCAGCAGCGCGGTCGGGGTGGCCAGGCCGAGCGCGCACGGGCAGGCGATGATCAGTACGGCGACCGCGGCGGTGAAGGCGGTGGAGCCGCCCGTACCGGCACCGAGCCACCAGCCCAGCGTTGCCACCGACAGTGCGATCACGATCGGCACGAAGACCCCGGAGATCCGGTCGGCGAGCCGCTGCACCTGGGCCTTGCCGGTCTGCGCCCGCTCGACCAGTGTCGCCATCTGGGCGAGCTGGGTGTCCGAGCCGATCCGGGTGGCGCGGACGACCAACCGGCCGCCGGCGTTGACGGTCGCCCCCACCACCGGTTTGCCGGGGCCGACCTCGACCGGCACGGACTCCCCGGTGAGCAGGCTCGCGTCGATGGCGGAGGTGCCCTCCTCGATCACCCCGTCGGTGGCGATCTTCTCGCCGGGCCGGACCACGAACCGGTCGCCGACCGTCAACTGCTCGATCGGTACGCGTACCTCGGTCGTGCCGCGCTGCACCGCGACGTCGCGGGCGCCGAGTTCGAGCAGTGCTCGCAGGGCGGACCCGGCCCGTCGCTTGGATCGGGCCTCGAAGTAGCGGCCGGCGAGCAGGAACAGGGTCACCCCGGCGGCGGCTTCGAGGTAGATGTTGCCGCTGCCGTCGGAGCGGCTGACTTCGAGGCTGAACGGGTGGACCATGCCGGGTGTGCCGGCGGTGCCGAAGAACAGCGCCCAGAGCGACCAGCCGAACGCGGCGGTGGTGCCGAGCGAGACCAGGGTGTCCATGGTCGCGGCCCCGTGGCGCAGGTTCACCAGGGCGGCCCGGTGGAACGGCAGCCCGCCGTAGACGACGACCGGGGCGGCCAGGGTCAGCGAGAGCCACTGCCAGTAGGTGAACTGCCAGGCCGGGACCATCGCCAGCGCGATGACCGGCACGGTCAGGACCAGGGAAACCCACAATCGGGTACGCAGCGCGTGCAGCTCGTCGACCGGCTCGCCGCTCGCGTCGGTGTCACCCGCCCGCCGGGGCGGTGGGGGGAGCTGGGCGGTGTAGCCGGTCTTCTCCACGATGGCGATCAGCTCGGCGACGGTGACGGTGTTGTCGGTCAGCGTGACGCTGGCCTTCTCGGTGGCGTAGTTGACCGTCGCCTCGACGCCGTCGAGCCGGTTGAGTCTCCGCTCGATCCTGGAGGCGCAGGAGGCGCAGGTCATGCCGCCGATGGTGAGCTGGATCGAGGTGGCTTCCCGGGGTAGGGATCGGCCGGCGGTGGTCATCGCTGATCTCCTAACCGTGGGTCTGGCCGGGCTGGCCGGCGAGTGCGGTGAACTCGGCCGTCCGGACCGTGTCCCGGTGTTGGAAGTCGAGGAAGAGCCGGTACGCCCCGGCGCTGGGCACCTCCACCCGGAAGGTGATCGTCGGCCCGGCCGTGGTCCGCCCGTCGCCGGGTCCACCGTCCGGGTGTACGTGCAGGTAGGCGAGGTCCCCGTCGCGCAGCGCGACCAGGTGACCGTACGCCGCGAGGTAGGGCTGTAGGTCGGTTACGGGGGTGCCGTACCTGCTCACGGTGAGGGCGAGGGTGGACGAGGTGCCCGGTTCGAGGGTGCCGTCGAGAGTGACGGTGTAGCCGTCGCCGACCAGGGCACTGCGGCCGGTGACCGGCAGCGGGACCGGTCGGTAGTCGCCGGGCGCCGGTACGTCGACCCCGAGCGTGATGTTGTCCGGGTGTCCGGCCGGCTGGAAGTCGGCGATCAGGCGGATCTGTCCGGGTGCGTCGATGGTGAGCGCAACGGTCCAGGTGCCGTCGCCCGCCATCCGTGGATGTACGTGCCGGAACCCGCTCAGGTCGCGACGTACCACTATGAGGTGCAGGTCCCTGTCGTGCGTCGGCGTGTACGCGGTCAGCGGGGCGCCGTCCGGCCCGAGCACCCGGAACGAGAACTGGTTGGCCGGTCCGGTGGCCAGGGTCGCGGTGAGCGGGGTGAGTCGGTAGCCGTCCTGGGCCACCTGCAACCCGCCCGGCGGTTGCGTCGGTTCCCCGATCTCCTCGTTGTCGTGTTCGGGCGGGACGCTGCCGGGGTGGCCGTGACCTGACCGGGCGGCGGTGTCCGGGTCGGGTCCGCGCCCGGTCACCTGGCCGGCGCCGAGGGCGGCCCCGAAGACCACCGCCAGCCCGGCCAGGTAGCCGCCGACCTTGAATCGGGTCTTCATGGCTCGTTAGCCGACCAGGTTGTAGCCGGCCTCGTTGACTGCGGCGCGGACCGCGGACTCGTCGAGGGGCTGTTCGCTGTCGACGGTGACGGCACCCTTGCCCACGTCGACCCGTACCTTGCTGACGCCGGGCAGGGCACCGATCTCGGTCTGGACCGACTGTGCGCAGTGGGCGCAGGTCATTCCGGTGACCTGGTACGTGGCTTCCATGGGGCCTCCTCGTCGGGGGTGGTGATCGGTCGGTGCCCGCCGTGACGGCACGGCACGACCCCTGCTGCGATCAACCATACCCGTACCCCCCAGGGGTATCAAGGTGGTCCACAACACTCGTCGGATGGAGTCGTGCCGGGTGTTCGGGCAAGAGAAAGCGCCGCTCACCGGGGTGAGCGGCGCTTTTGGGCGAGATCTTGGGTCGACCGCCGTCCGGCGGGGCGACGGGAGGGTCAGCGGCCGAGCTGGCGGTACTTCGCCTCGGTCGCTTCCTTCTTCGGCCGCCACCACTTCTCGTTCTGCTGGTACCACTCGACGGTCTGGGCGAGCCCGTCGCGGAAGTTGAGGTACTGCGGCTTCCAACCGAGTTCCGACTGGAGTTTGGTGGAGTCGATCGCGTACCGCAGGTCGTGGCCCGGTCGGTCACCGACCATGTCGAACCAGTCGTCCGGGCGGCCCATCAGGCGCAGGATCTCCTGGACCACCACAATGTTGTTCAGCTCGCATTCGGCGCCGATCAGGTATGTCTGGCCGATCACGCCGCGTTCGAGAATCGCGTTCACCGCGGTGTTGTGGTCATGTACGTGAATCCAGTCGCGGACATTCAGCCCGGAGCCGTAGACCTTCGGCCGGATCCCGTCGATGACGTTGGTGATCTGTCGCGGGATGAACTTCTCGATGTGGTGGAACGGCCCGTAGTTGTTCGAGCAGTGCGAGATGGTGGCGCGGACACCGAACGACCGGATCCAGCCGCGCACCATCAGGTCCGAACCGGCCTTGGTCGACGAGTACGGGCTCGACGGGTCGAACGGGCTGGTCTCGGTGAACTTGCGGTCCTCGTCCAACTCAAGATCGCCGAACACCTCGTCGGTCGAGATGTGGTGCAGCCGCTTGTCGTGCCGCCGCACGCTCTCCAGGATGTTGAAGGTCCCGATGAGGTTCGTCTGAACGAACGGGCTCGGATCCACCACCGAGTTGTCGTTGTGCGACTCTGCCGCGAAATGCACCACGGTGTCGGCTCGTCGTACGAGGTCGTCAACGGTGGTGGCGTCGGTCACCGAGCCGTGTACGAAATTGATGCGTTGCTCCACCTCGGCGAGGCTGCTCCGGTCACCCGCGTAGGTGAGCGCGTCGAGTATGTCGATCTCACAGTCGAGTGCGTCCAGTGCCTGGCGGACAAAATTTGATCCGATAAAACCCGCACCACCGGTGACCAGTAAACGCATGGGCGCAATCGTAACAGCGCCGGGGTTGATGGCAGACCATGCGTAGTTGCGGTCCTGGGTCTCGGGGACGCCGGCCCGGTGACCCCCGTCGCCCGGGAGGCGCCGGGTCGACTCAAGCGGCTACCTCCGGGTTCGCCCCAATACGAGATAATTCTTCGCTATCGTCGCCTTGGGAAGCGGGCGGATCGGGACATCTGGGAGCGGCTGCGCCCGTCGGCGGCCGGTCCACGGCCACCGGAGAAGCCAATCCGCGCCGGTCGTGAAGGGGGCATCACGATGGTCGTCCGTCAACGGAGCCGACGCCGTACGCCGGGCTGGTGGGGTCTGTTCGCCCCCATCCTCGCCGGCGTGGCGCTCGCCACGAGCCTGACGATCGACCGCCCGGATGCCGCCCGCCAGCTCGGCGCGGTGGTGCCGGTCGCGGCACCGGCGCCGACGTCGGGATCCGGCGGCGTGACCTTCGAGGTGCTGCCGGTGCAACCGACCGCCACACCCACCGGCCGGCCCACTCCCCGGCCGACGGGCACCGGCGGTGGGCACCTTCCGGTTACCGGGGACGAGCCGATGCCGTCCGGTTGGCTGTTCGTCGTGGGCGCGGTGCTCCTCCTGATCGGCGCGCTGACGGTCGCGGTGTCGCGCGGACTGCGTCGCCGCCGGTCCTGAGCGCTCGGGCGTCCGGTTCTGAGCGCTCAGGCGTCCGGGCCGTCCCTACTGGGACACACTCCGTTCGTACCTTTCCGCTCGCCTCCGGGAAGTACGCCTCTCGCCTCCGGAAGGATTCGTCTTTCGGAGGCGAACCGCTCGGAGGCGAACCTCTCGGAGGTCGGATGGGTCGGAGGGCCTGCCTCGGGGCGAGCGTTGGTCGTGACCGAATGGCCGTCGTGACCCGACCGAATGGCCAATGTGACGGCGATGGCGGCCTTCGCTGCTCCGAACCGTGTCGATCGGCTCGTCGGCGGCCCGTCGCCAGCGTGCTGACCTGGCATACTCGCCGCTCGTGACGCTTTCGCGCGGCTGGGCGCTCTTTCTGTCCGGGGTCGGTCTGTGGACCTGGGTGATCTGGCCACGGTTCGGTCTGGCGATCTGGCAGGACCCCCGGTCGTGGTCGACCGGAGAAGTGGGCGCGGGGTCGCCGACCAGCTTTCTCTGGGTACACGCGGTACTGATCGGAGCCTCGTTGGCGATCGGTACGACCGTCGGGCTCCTCGGTCTACGGGCCTGGCGGGCCACCCGCCGGACCGGTCAAAACCGCTGAGTACGCGGCATCCGAACCCGATCCGAGAACTCAGTCACCTTGATCGATTTGGCTCTGAACCAGTCATCGGGTAACTTTTTCCAAGTCAGCGGGGCACCGGACAGGAACCGCCGGGTAACACCGGGGGAGCAGGACGGCCCGCTAAATCCTCTCCGAAACACATGGTGTAGGTTGCTGTGTGCGAAGAGCGGGCCCGATCAGAGTTTGATCGGGTGGTTATGAACAAACCGGGAACTTCCGGTTTGACTCGGCGGAAACGACCGGGTAGCGTAGTAAAAGCGCCGGGCGGGAACGCCGGGTGTGAATGTGGGAGTAAAAAGCCCCGGGTTGTGGGCCCCTTGATTGGGGTTGGC